>JBHIBD010000049.1:0-16496 GCA_046758865.1 Candidatus Brocadiales bacterium
GGTGTGTTCGTTACCCTGAAGAAAAACGGCATGCTAAGGGGCTGCATAGGTCACATTCAACCAAAAGCATCCCTGTGGCGGGCGGTGATGGAGAACACTATAAACTCCGCCTTTAACGACCTGCGCTTCCCCCTGGTAAAGGAGGAAGAACTGGAAGACATAGATATAGAGATATCCGTACTCAGCCCCCTTAGGAAAATCAACGGGCCTGAGGACTTCCGTGTTGGAGAGGAAGGAATAATCATAAAATTAGGAGGGCGTCAGGCAGTTTTCCTCCCACACGTGGCGACAGAGCAGGGCTGGGACAGGACCGAGACATTGTACAACCTGTGCAACAAGGCGGGGCTCCCATGGTATGCCTGGTGGGACAAGAACATGGAATTCTACGTCTTCACTGCCAGGGTGATTCACGAAGAGCTACACGAAAGGCTTGGCAACAGCAAAAAATGGTCTGTTGGCGATGGAATGAAGTGATGATGGACGAGGAAGAAATCCAGAAAGAAACCTTAATACACAGGAAACTCCTTGATATTGCACGACAAAGTGTGGAAGCCGCAGTAAGGGGGAAGCCCACGCCTGAATTCGCTGTCACAGACCCGGAACTTCATCACCGTCATGGCACCT
Source organism: Candidatus Brocadiales bacterium (assembly GCA_046758865.1). GTDB lineage: Bacteria > Planctomycetota > Brocadiia > Brocadiales > Bathyanammoxibiaceae > JBHIBD01. The sequence continues at coordinate 625 of JBHIBD010000049.1, forward strand.
TTGTTACCGTAAAGAAGGGCGGCGAGCTCAAGGGCTGCATAGGCCGCTTTATCTCAGACACACCCCTCTACCAGCTCGTTAAAGAGATGGCCGTTGCCGCTGCCACCGAAGACCCCAGATTCAGGTACGAACGCTTAAACGAAGCGGAGCTTAGTGAAATAAATATAGAGGTCTCAGTAATATCCTCCCTTAGGAGGATTTCCGACCCCATGGACCTCCAGCTCGGCAAGCACGGCATATACATAAAGAAGGGCGATAGTACGGGATGCCTCCTCCCTCAGGTCGCCACGGAAAGAGGCTGGTCAAAGGAGGAGTTTTTGTCGTACTGCTGCTTAGGAAAGGCAGGGCTTAACCCTAGTGCCTGGAAGGAAGCCGACACAGAGATTTACACCTTCACGGCAGACATTATAAGCGAACACCTTTAGTATCCCACCCGCGTAACGGGACCTCCGCAAAAGTCAGTCCAATGACCTGTGTCACTCTGAGAAGGAGCGATGCGACCATTCGCCGCCCTCAGGGGGGTGACAAAACGTCTCACCATCCGTCATCCTGAGCATTAACGAAGAATCCCGTTCTTTTGCAAGTCCCGCCGTTGCCTTCCGCGCCTCAGGCCACCAGAGGCGCCCCTGTGAACTACCCCAAGGTCCGCCACAGGTGGGATGACACCTGCATTTTGCGGAGGTCTCGTATGTTTATGTAACACAGTGAGTTAAAGTCGTTGCCAAAGTTGGCACCTTGATGTAATCCTTTACACATACACATAACAACAAAAACACAATATTTCTATAGAATTCGCACTTGAACGTATTATAATAAGCTTCCAGTGTTAGAAAGTAACTGTGCCAAAGCGGTTAACCGACTAGCAGGTTCTAAATCTCTTGGTCGAGAACCTTGGGGTGGAGCTGCTCCTTAGAAATCTAAGAGGGAATTTATACTACCTCTTGGAGTAATTAGGTTATGCACAAAGCGTCTCACGCAAATAATGTGCATAAAAACGATTCCTGGAAAGCAGCTCAGAGTGAACGTTGGGGCGTAGCCACACATTCCCTGGTGCAGAAACGCCGCTATCTGATAGTGCTGGCAATAGTGCTCATTCTCCTCGCCTCCATATACCCCCTCCTGACGCTATCGAAATACAAGGGGAGCGCCGACCTTCACGCAACGATTGAGGTGGCGGGTTCACTTTTCGGTATGATTACTGGTTTTGCCTTTATTGTACACTTTTGGGCCCTTGCCAATCGCTTCCTCCTATTCCTCGGCCTGGCCTTTTTCATCAACGGTGCTGAGGACCTTGTCCACGGAGTACTGTCATTCGCCGCCGAACGTGGCTGGACCGGGCTACCGGCCTCTTCGCTCGCTCAATTCATCCCCGGCACCTATGTGGCCGGGCGGTTCATGCACGCGTTGATTCATGCCGTTACGGTATTCATCCCCATCTTCTTGATGGAGAGCCGGAACTCAAAGCGCGAGACGATATTAATTTGCCCTATTATCTTTGCGATTGCCACAGCGGTCACAGTAGCGGCCTTCTACATCCCTCTGCCAAAGTTCATCTATCCCGAGAGGCACATCTCCCGACCTGCAGACCTAATATCAGCCATCGTCTTCGCCATTGCTTTGGGCGGTTTCATCTGGAAGTACCATCGAGATCGAACTACGCTTACCTGGTGGATATCTCTCTCGATTGGCATAAATATGGTGGGCCAGACAATGATGTCGTTCTCCAAGATGCTTTACGATCCTTTTTTCGACATCGCACACCTCTACAAGGTATTCGGCTACATCATTCCCCCACTGGGTTTTTTCCTCTACCAGACCAAGGTTATCATCAAGCACCAGCGGGTTGAGGAGCAACTCCGCAAATTATCTCACGCCGTCGAACAAAGCCCGAGTACGGTTGTCATTACGAACACCGCCGGTAACATCGAGTATGCAAATCCCAAGTTCACCCAACTAACTGGCTACACCCCCGGAGAAGCCATCGGGAAAAACCCACGCATCCTAAAATCGGGCAAGACACCACCCGAAGAATACAAACGGTTATGGGAGACGATTACCGCCGGCGGTGAATGGCGGGGAGAATTATGTAACAGGAAAAAGAATGGTGAACTATATTGGGAGGATGTATCTATTTCACCTATCAGAAACCCTGAAGGTGTTATTACTCATTTTGTTGCTGTTAAGGAAGACATCACCGAGCGCAAGCGCGCGGAAGAAGAGCTGAAAGCGCTCACCGAATCCTTAGAACAACGTGTGGCCGAGCGCACAGCGGAGCTTGTAAAAGCAAACAAAAAACTACAGGTAGAAATCACCGAGCGCAAGCGGGCCGAGAAGAAAATCCACCAAATGGCGTATTTTGACCCCCTGACCGGACTGCCCAACCGAACCTTGTTCAACGACCGTCTCAATGTGGCGCTGGCCTATGCACGACGTCGCAAGGAAATGCTGGCCGTACTGTTTCTCGACCTGGACCAATTCAAGAAAATTAATGATACACTGGGGCACAGCGTAGGAGACAAGTTGCTGCAAAATGTTGCCGAAAGACTGAAAAAATGTATGCGTGACGAAGACACCGTCGCCCGATTGGGGGGTGACGAGTTTACGGTGATATCGCTAGGAATCACTCAAACAGAAGACACCGACAAGATTGTCCGTAGAATCCTCGATGCTGTCAAACAGCCACTGAAGCTTGCTGGCCGAGAACTCCATATCACTACCAGCATCGGGGTTGCCTTCTATCCCAACGACGGTAAGGACCGCGAAACCCTGCTGAGGAGTGCCGACACTGCCATGTACCACGCCAAGGAAAAGGGCAGAGACAACTATCAGCTTTATAACCCTGCTCTGTTCGCCAGGGCCTCTGAGCGATTGGCGCTGGAAACGGACCTGCATAGGGCCCTAGAGCGTAAAGAGTTTACTGTCTACTACCAGCCCCAGGTGGATATCAACACCGGACGGATTGTCGCCGTAGAGGCCCTGATGCGCTGGCAACACCCTGACCGGGGACTGGTCATTCCGGCAGAATTTATCCCCTTAGCGGAAGAAACCGGGCTGATTGTGCCCATAAGTGAATGGGTGCTGCGTACCGCCTGCGCACAAAACAAGGCCTGGCAAGATGCAGGCCTCTCGCCTATACGCATGTCGGTCAACCTCCCGGCACGTCAGTTCCAGGGACAGAATTTGGTAGAAACGGTCACTCAGGTGTTAAAAGAAACCGGCTTGAACCCCCGTTTCCTGGGGCTAGAAATCACAGAGAGCAGTATCCTGGAGAATATGGACTCTGCCGCCGCAACGCTGCGTGAACTGAAAGGGTTAGGGGTTAACATCACACTGGATGATTTTGGCGCCGGTGTTTATTCGCTCGGCTATCTGAAACACATCCCCATCGATACACTGAAAATTGACAGGTCCTTTGTGCGCAATATCACTACCAATTCAGAAGATGCGGCAATTGTGACAGGAATTATCACCCTGGCGCAAGGGTTGGAACTAAAGGTAGTTCCCGAGGGCGTAGAGACCGAAGAGCAGCTCGCCTTCCTCAAACAACAACAGTGTGAGGAAATGCAGGGCTATCTGTTCAGCAAACCAGTGCCCGCCAAGGAGCTTGAGAAAATGATGGCGAAGGATAACATTTAAAGGTCCAGTTAAAATATAAACAGGCCCATTATAAACCCTCCCTCTCGAGCAACTCCTTTATCCTGCCCGCTAAGTAAAAAGAACCTGTGATACATATACAGTCCTCAGGGCGGGCAAGTTCTTTGGCCTGTTTCAGTGCCTCACGCGGGTCCTCCACCACCAGGGCCTCTCCACCCTCCCCCAGATACGCCCCTATCTTTTCTGCCAGGAGACTTGGTGGTGCAGACCTCGGTAAATCGGCGGCAGTCAGAACCACCCTGTGTGCCATAGGCACCACCTCTCCAAATACCCCCTCCAAATCTTTGTCCATTGACAAGCCCAAGACAAGTATCAATCTATCAAAGCTCACGACCCTTCTTAAAGTGCCTACAAGGGCACGCATGGAGGAGACATTATGGGCAGCGTCCAAGATTACAAGCGGACGCCTGGAAATCACCTCTAGCCTGGCCGGACACTGCAGACCTTGGAGCGCCTCCACCGCCACCATCTCGTCCCACGAAAGGCCACCACACTCAGCTATCACCTCCATTGCACCAATGGCTGACGCCAGATTCTCTGCTTGATGGTCACCTAGAAGCGGAAGCCGCAGGTTATCATATGTCCTCTTCCACGTCTTTATGCAGCACATGAGTCCATCGAGCGCAAGATTTTTGAGACCAATAATCTTTATGTCTCTACCTACGAGATAGAGCTGTACACCCTTTTCAGTGCATTTCTTCTCAATAGGCTCAAGGGCCTCTTGGGGCTGGGGAGAGGAGACTACCGGCACGCCTTCTTTGATTATACCCGCCTTTTCCCCAGCTATCTGCCCCAGGGTTTTGCCCAACTTATCCATATGGTCAAAACCTACACCTGTAATGACAGATACCCGGGGCTGTATCACGTTGGTAGCGTCAAGCCTACCTCCCATACCCACCTCAAGCACTGCCCAATCCACTCCCATATCTCTAAAATACATCAGTGCCAGTACGGTGATAATCTCAAAGAATGTAGGGGCAAGGAGCGGGTTTTTCTGCCGTTCTTTTTCTATGTGCGGCCTCAGCCTTCCAAGAAGTGAGCAGACCTTGTCTTTTCCAATCATTTCGCCGTTCACCCTTATCCTCTCTTCGAGGTGCACTAGATGTGGCGAGGTGAAAAGTCCGACCTTGAGGCCGGCCTCATTCTGGAAGCGTGCTATCATGGTTGCAGTAGAACCCTTACCCTTGGTGCCGGCCACGTGGACGGCTGCAAGCCCCTGGTGCGGGCTGCCCACCTTGGACATAAGGCGCTCCACACGGTCTAGGTTGAAACCTGGCGTGTCGTACTTATACTTGGTCAGCTTCTCGTAATCCACCGCCTGGAAGAGGAACGCAAGCGCCTCTTCATAAGAACCAAATTGCATCTAAAGTCCCTTGACATAAGGGTTTTAAAATTATATGCTTAGAATCCCCACTCCTCTAACGCGGTATAAATAGATAAAGGAAAGGATATGAAAACGGTAAAGGTAAGTCTCGGCTCAAGGAGCTATAAGGTCCATATTTCTGCCGGCATCCTGGGAGAACTCAGCAGGTTACTCAAGAAGTTTCCCGATGTAACGAAGGTCATAATAATAACAGACAAAAATGTAGAGCGATTTTATGGCAATATTGTAACAAAGGACCTCCGTCCTTACAAGCCCGAGGTAGTGGTAATATCCATCGAGCCGGGGGAGGAACAGAAGTCATTATCAATGGCAGAGGACCTGTACAACAGGCTGTTCGAGCATGAGGTGGACCGCAGGGGGCTGGTCATAGCGCTGGGCGGTGGGGTGGTTGGAGACCTGGCGGGTTATGTCGCCGCTACATTTATGAGGGGAATCTCATACGTTCAGATACCAACCACACTCATGGCACAAGTAGACAGCAGTATAGGCGGAAAAGTAGCAATAAACCACACCAAGGGGAAGAACCTGATTGGATGCTTCTACCAACCAAAGGCCGTTTACATAGACCCCCTCACCCTAAAAACCCTTCCCAGAGAGGAGATGACCCAGGGCCTAGTAGAGGTCATCAAATATGGCATGATTCACGACGCATCCCTCTTCGACTACCTGGATAGGCACCTTCCCGAGATACTCCAGCTTGAGCCGTCTATACTGGAGAGAGTTATCGAGAACTGCTGCCGTATTAAGGCATGGGTGGTAGAGAGAGATGAGAGAGAGGAAACGGGACTCAGGTCTATCCTCAACTACGGCCACACCTTGGGCCATGCAATAGAGGCTATGGGCGGATACAAGGGCCACCGCCACGGTGAGGCAGTGGCAATAGGGATGATGCTGGCCACCAGCATAGCCGTGCGACTGGGCATGGCAGACAAAAAAGTTTTAGAGCGGCAGAGACAACTCCTACAAAGAGTCGGTGCACCCACTTATTATAGACAAGACACGGAAGGATTGTGCGACTTCCTTTATCGCGACAAGAAGGCCGTGGCAGGAAGGCTCAACTTCGTTTTGCCTCTAAAAATAGGCAAAGTAACCCTCAAAGAGGTTGATATAGGTGTCGTAAAGGAGGTATTGGCCGGTGAATGAGGAATCGAAGGCGCTCCTGCACCTGAGCCTTACCAAAGGGATAGGCACTACAACCTACCGTATGCTACTTGAGCGCTTTGGCTCTGCCTCGGCCGTACTTAATGCGCGGAGAACAGAACTAGAGGGCATACCCGGGATAGGCACCAAGTTGGCAGATGAGCTCACACGTTCCAGGAACAACGTAAATATAGATAAGGAGCTGGCCCTTGCGCAGGAGCACGGTGTTAACATTGTCCCATACACCCATGAGGACTATCCACACAATCTAAGGGCTATTTATGACCCTCCTCTTGTCTTATATATAAAGGGCAAGCTGAACCCGAGCGACGTACTATCTATGGCCATCGTAGGCTCAAGGAGGTGCACCTACTACGGGCAGTCTCAGTCCAAGAGACTAGCAAGGCTGCTTGGCCAGTCGGGTTTTACCATTGTAAGCGGCCTAGCCAGGGGGATAGATACGGTCGCACACCAGGGGGCACTAGAGGTAGGTGCCAGAACCATCACTGTAATGGGCTGCGGACTGGGGAGGGTGTATCCCAGGGAAAACAGGGAGTTGGCAGAGCGCATTAGCTGTCAGGGAGCAGTGGTGTCGGAGTTGCCCATGCTAACCCCTCCCAGCGACAAAAACTTTCCACCGCGCAACCGCCTCATAAGCGGGCTCTCACTGGGTGTGGTAGTGGTGGAGGCAAGCCAGAGGAGTGGCGCACTAATCACCGCCCACTGGGCGCTGGAACAGGGCAAGGAGGTCTTCGCCGTACCGGGTCAAGTGGATAGCCCCTACAGTCGTGGCACCCATCGGCTCTTAAAAGAGGGGGCAAAACTAGTTGAGGATGTCAACGACATAATCGAAGAGCTTGGCCCACTAGCAGAGACCCTAAGCATTTGCGATGAGAAGGAGGAAGTTCAAGACCCTAGAAGCCTGGCACTCAACTCGCAGGAGAAGAAGATTTTTTCCCTCCTAAGCAGCCAGCCCAAGACCATTGACGAGATAACTGAGGAGTCCCAGCTACCAGCCTCCAACGTTGCCAGTACACTCATGATTCTGGAGATACGAAAGCTGATAAAACAGCTCTCGGGCAAAAGGTTTGTTAAGGCGTAGGGGTGGGATTCAACTCTGTCCCCTCAATTAGAAAGGAGGCATCTAAATTTTCTTGACACCACACAACCAACTGGCATAAAATACTTTTGGGAGTGGAGAAGAAGATAATGGACGAAAGAAGGCTCTTAAGGCGATTTAAAGAGAAATACAACCTTACCTGGGCGAATGTGGCAAGCATTTTTGGCCGCAGCATGTCCTCGGTCATGCAGTGGCTCTCTGGCCGCAGGAAAATCCCCTCAAGCACTAGGCGGCTACTGAGAATATTTATTGATCACCCACAAGTCTTTAATAGTTATAGACTTGGGGAGTAATAACGGCCTCTATATTTTTTCCCTGGATATTGCACATTTGTACAGTTTGTACTTGACATTGCACATATGCACAGTTAAATTGATAAATAGACAGTAGAGGTTTTTCTGGGAACCTGGTTTTAAAAGGAGGTGTGTTATGTTAGAGGCCATTATGCCCTATCTAAACCCCTACACAGTCACGGCCGCGGTAATTGTCTTGGTAGGACTTGGATATTTCCTGAACAGGTGGTACATGGTCAGCCCTTATCGGTATGGCGGCACAATACTGCTGATAGCCATCTTCTTAAGTCTAGGCTGGCTAGCCGTTGCAAAGTACGGCATCAGCCTGTACTGGATAGGTGGGCTTTATGCCCTCATACTGGTTGGCTACGCTGTAAAAAGCTACTACCATATCACCTGGAAGGACATTACCGGCAAGTTCTACCGTCCAAAGCCAACAATCTAGAGGCCGTGTTGCTCAACTACTGGCAAAATACCCCTCGTAACGAGGGGTATTTTTTTAATTTTTAGGCCCTTGACACCAAGCATTTCGCTGTCTACAATTCGTCCTTCCTTACACAAAAATGAAAGACATCTCAGATATAATTGATAGATTCGGCCAGCTATACTCAGAGGATTTAGGCATAAACCTTGATAGCGGTAAAGAAGGTGAGGTCTTCAAGTGGTTCCTTGCCAGTGTCCTTTTCGGTAGGCGCATTGGAGAAAACATCGCCATCAGTACCTACAGAGGTTTTGAGAAGGAAGATGTTCTTACACCAAGGGCTATACTGGATACGGGCTGGCGAAAATTGGTTATAATCCTGGACACTGGTGGCTATACGAGATATGACTTCAGCGTCGCCGACAACCTTATCAAGATATCCGAAAAGCTCCTATCAGAATACGGCACCCTGGCGAGGCTTCATGAAAGGGCATTGGACCCAAAAGATTTAGAGCAACGACTCTTAGAGTTCCGGGGTATAGGGCCCGTTACGGTAGGCATTTTCCTCAGAGAGATGCGTCATGTCTGGACCAAGGCAGACCCGGAGATAAGCCCCTATGCGGAGCTAGCGGCAGAGAAGCTCAAGATAAACCTGAAAACGCTAGACAGACACACCAGGCACTTCGTCCGCCTCGAGTGTGCCCTGCTGAGGATAGGAAAGAACTACATAAGAAAGAATAAACCAATCCCTGTTGGCAGTTAGTTGTTCCTGTAAATGTCCACTTCATCCAACAGGTACTCTTGCTCTATACCCTTATACCTTACCCAAAATGCTCTTCTGCCATCAGTCTCTATTACTATGGGCGTACCGGTAATGGTCTGTACTTTTCCGGTGCCCGGATAGGGTTTGTGCAGGATAAAACCGTCTTCCCCGCCAGTCTGGTAGATATCACTCCCCAGGGGTCTACCTGTGCGCCTGTCCTTATAGCCAAGGAGCTTCTCAACCGTCTCCCGTGCAGGGATACTGGACCGCCGACCACAGGACACGATGGACACCTCCGGCCTAAGAACCTCTAGGAGCTCGTGCCTGGTGGCCCAAACAGAGCCGTGGTCGCTGACCTTCATCACCTCCACCTCCTTGAGCCGATGGACAAAGCGCTCCTCTATGTTGTGAAGGGGTGCCCTATCATAGCCGCATATGTCACCCCCAAAGTACATATCAAACTTCTTGTAGTGAATCACAAAAACAATGGAAAAATTGTGCTCACTGGCCTGGCGCTGCTCCTCAGGGTCAGAGAGTACCATTGATGCGGCGGCCTTCGATTTATCGAACCTGCTATTAAAGGCAATGACATCTATACTGACATGGTCCCCCAGGTCAATCTGTTTGTGTCGTCCAGAGACCCTCGCCCAAAAATCTACCGCCTCCCGCTTCACACCGATATCCTTAACCCACTCCCTGTACACATGAAAGAGTCTAGAGCGGGAGGGTATTTCCAAACCCCTATCTATCACCTTCTTAATCCTTATATCGGGCATGCGCAGAAGGTACGCAAGCCCCGTGGGAGTGACATCCCTGGGCCACCCCATGTGGTCTTCGTGGTAATGGGTAACGAGAAGGTAATCTATATTATATTTATGGACGCTGTCCCTCAAATATTTGTGAAGGATTTCAGCCTCTTTCCCCGCCCTCCTATTATCCTCACCGACATCGACCACCATAACCTTACCCTGGGGCGACTCAATGACAATACAATCCGCCTGACCTACATCCAGGACATGTATCCTGAGCCTGTCTTCTGGATAACCCACCACAATGTTGGGTACCAATATCGGCAAGGAAAGAACCACACAGGCCGTCCATGCCGCTAGCGCCTTCCACACATCCATACGCCGCCTAGCAAAATGAAAAAGCCGTAACTTATTAATTAACGAACCCCTGCTTTACTGGCCTCCTCAAGCTTCCTCTCCAGCGCCTCCATGCTCTTTTGGAAGGTAATTAGCCCCTTGCCCAGTTTCTGGAGCTTTTTGTCCAAGTCTTTCATCTTATCCGAGACCTTTTTGGTCTCTTCAGCCATCGCCCTCTTTACTTCACTCAGCCCCTTCCTATAGCTCTTGTTTACCTCTTCAAGGCTCTCTGTAAACCGCGTGAGCTTCTCGGTGAGCTGGTTCAGCTTGACATCAACGCCGCTAATGTCTTTCTTCAGCTGTTCTACTTGCATCTTGTTGTCATCCAGGGCTTGTTCCAGAGGCTGTAACCTCTCTCGAATATCAATTTTTGTGGAGGCTACCTCCTGACCCACATACTCCTTAACCCACTGCTGATTAGCACCACAGCCCGCCAACAGGAAAAGACACAAGAGCGCTTTTACAAAATATCTTTCTCTCATTTTTTAAGTCTCCGTTGGTTAGAGAGCCCCAACAACAAAAGTAAGAAGGACACTGCCACTTATATCTCCCTACTTAGGCAAGCCTTCGATTAACCCCCTCAGTTTTTGCTCCAGAGTCTCAACGTCCTTCTGAGACTGTTCCGCCATTTCCGCAAGTATCCCCCTTTGCGTATCTTTTAAATCCGATATCTTATCATCCAGGGCAGACACCTTCTTGTTCAGTGTATCTATTTCACCCATTATGTCCACCCTTAGCACCCCAACCCCCTTGTGGTATTGCTGATACTGCTCGTCCACGTGCTCGATGTGCCTTGAAACATCATTTATTCTTGCCCGAAGTTTCCTCAACTCGTTTGCTAGAGCCGCAAGTCTCTCTTCCAAAGACTGTGGTACTTGGGCCTCAACACCCGGCGGACGGACTTCCTCCGGCATCGGCTCCGGTACGGCCTCTGGTGCTGTCTCGAGTACTGGCACACCCCCCGCCAGTGCCTGTACTGTGGACTCCAGGGCTGTAAATCGAGTGTCCATCTCATCAAGGTCTTCTCGCAGCCGCTGCTGCTCATCTCTATTTTCTTCTAGAACCTGTTCTAAAGACTCGGGAGTCTTAAGCCCAACGCCTATCTCTTCCACCTGTCTCCGTAGCGACTGTAGCTCTTCCCTGGTCTCAGCAAGGCCTTCCTCCAGCGGTTTGAGCCGTTCAGCCCTCACAGGCTCCAACTCCTGCCCTACATAGTCCTTAACCCACTGCTCGTCAACACAACCCACCATTGACATCATCACGACCATGATAAAGGGACAAAAAATGCAACACAAAACGGGGCCAGCTCTACCCTTTTCCCTACACATCATAGAGCCCCTGAACCGCCATCCTGGTAAGGAACGCCACCGCAAAATAAACAAAGACAGACATTACCACCGCCTTCCACATCTCAACCCTCGGCAGCAGGAGTATAAAGGCACCTATATAACAGAGCCAGGCAGGTGAAAAGATGATAAGACCCTTGGCATAAGAAACTGTCGCATCTGCGCCAGCCTCCCTATAAATAAATGTTGCCGTAATGATGCTTAGCGCAGGCATCATGGCAATAAAGGAGGATAGCAGGCTCTTCCTTACTCCTCCGAAATAGCTTACCACGCTTACAATAATGCCTCCCACAAAAAAGTAAAGCAAATATTTTGGGTTCAATCCTTGCCCTCCTGCCTTCACATACCAGACACAATACCTTCTACCAGGACGTCCTCTGCAAACCTCGTCACGCAGACGTCTTTCAACGCCAGGGCATCCTCCACCTTGTCCACCCCAATCCCCGATACATGAAGTCGCGCCTCCCCCCCTCCGATTATCTTCGGTGCGATAAAGACCATCACCCTGTCCACCAGCCCCTCTTCAAATAAAGAGGCTATCAGAGTGCCCCCTCCCTCGACAAGGATGCTGGTAAACTGCTCCTTGCCCAACATCTTCATCAGTTCCCCAAGGTCCACCTTGTTTCCCTTATCCTTAACCATTATCAGCCTGCAGCCCGCCTTGCTCAGTTTGTCCAGGCGTTCCGCGGGTGCACGGTCGGTCGTTGCCACCAGTACCTCGGCCTCGGATAGGGTGCGGAGCAGTTGAGAGTCCAACGGCAGCCGGGCCTGCCCGTCCACCACCAACCTCTTAGGATTCCTTCCACCCTCAATATGACGACAGGTCAATAACGGGTCATCCCTGAGCACCGTACCTATCCCTACCATCACCGCATCCACCTGGGAGCGGATTTTATGGACATACGCCCTCGACTCCAGCGAGGATACCCAGCGGGAGTCGCCAGTGCGGGTCGCCGTCTTTCCGTCCAGGCTCATGGCCCATTTGGCAATAACGTACGGCATCCCCACGGTCATCAGTTTAAAAAAGGGGGCATTCAACCTCCTTGCCTCCTCCTCCAGCACGCCATTTACCACCTCAATTCCCGCCTGCCTCAGCCTCTCAGCACCCTTGCCCGCCGTCTCAGGGTTTGGGTCCATCACGGCCAGCACTACCCTGCTTATACCCGCCTCTATAACCCTCTCCACACAGGGAGGTGTCTTCCCGTAGTGTGCACAGGGCTCAAGGGAGACGTAAAGTGTGGCGCCGCGGCAAAGAGGCCCGGCCTCATCCAGTGCACGCACCTCTGCATGCGGGCCGCCAAAGTATTCATGATAGCCCTGACCCACAACCCTACCGTCCTTCACCACCACCGCCCCCACCATGGGGTTAGGCTCTACCCTGCCCTTTCCCCTCTCAACAAGCCCCAGGGCCATCTGCATAAATCGTTCGTCTTCTGTCATAACAAACTAAATTTGTATACAGATACAGGTAGTACTGCAAAGATATTCTGTAGGGACAAGTTCGCCAAAGGTGAATCTGCCCAAATCTTTAGGCCGCCCGGCAGAGCCTTTTGAGTTCGTCAAAGTAGTCGGGAAATGTCTTGGCGACACACTCGGGGTTTTTTATTTTTATCCCCTCGGCTCTCAGGCCGACCAGGCTAAAGCTCATGGCCATCCTGTGGTCGTCGTAGGTCTCTATCACGGCGGGCGCGGGTTTTTTGCCCCCTTTCACCTCAAAGCCGTCCTTATGCTCTTTGGCGCTGATGCCCATCCTGCGCAATTCTTCTACCACGGCATGGATGCGGTCGGTCTCCTTTATCCTCAAGTTTGCTACGCCTCTCACCCTTGTCTTCCCACTGGCGAATACGGCCACCGCAGCCAGGGTCTGGGCCAAATCAGGACAATCTCCCAGGTCAATATCTATGCCGCTGAGACGGCCCCCCTTGACTTCTACCCAATCATCCCCCCTCCGCGCCCGGGCACCCATCTGCTCTAAGACGTCAGCAAACCGTGCGTCACCCTGCAGGGAATCTTGGGGAATCCCGTAGACCCTCACCTTTCCCCCGGTGATGGCCGCCGCCGCAAGGAAGTATGAGGCACTGGTGGCGTCGCCCTCCACCTCATAAACAATAGGCTGATACACCTGGCCTGCCTTTATAAAGAACCTCTCATATTCATCACAAGCCACCTCCACACCGAACATCTTCATAAGCCCTATAGTCATATCCACATAGGGTTTGGACACTAGCTCTCCCTCCACAATAATCTCGACATCCCTGCGTGCGTAGGGGGCGCTGAGGAGGACGGCCGTGAAGTACTGGCTGCTCACGTCCCCCCTCATGGTGGCCCTTCCGCCTTCAAGGCCGCTGGCTTCGATGACTACAGGCGGACAGCCGTTACCCGGCCCGCTCCTGGCATTTGCCCCCAACTGCACGAGGCAGTCCAGCAGGGGCTGGATGGGCCTCTGGCGCATCCTCTTCCCACCGTCTATCTTAAACGAACCCTCTCCTAATGTGACAAACGCCGTGAGGAATCGCATGGCCGTGCCCGAATTGCCTACAAAGAGTTTTGCCTTATTCGCTGGTATCTTGCCGCCCTGACCATGTATTAGAAACCTGTCTTTATCTGGTAGTTCCGGCACCAAGATACCCAATTTTCTCAGAGCAGACGACATATATATAGTATCTTCGCTAAATAGGGCCTCGTTTATGACCGATTCGCCCTGGGCCAGGGCCGCTGCTATCAAGGCCCGATTGGTCAGGCTCTTTGAGCCAGGGACACGCACCTCTCCCTCCACCCGTGCGGGCGTCATCTCCAACACAGATGCCCCTCTAGCAGACGCACCCTTCACAGTATCAACTCCCTGTAGTGCTTAACCGTGGTCCCTGGAGAATTTTGGCACAGGTATATGCCAAGCTGTTCATACCCGCCCATCTCCTGGGTCCATGGCAAGACCTCAATATACATCCCACCTATGCCACCTTCATGCACTATCCAGCTATATGCCAGCTCCCTGCCAAGCCTCGGCATAAGCTCCACCACGGCCCGGCTCACGTCGCGGATTGCTAAACAAAGTGAATAAAGCGTCCCCTCGCTCAGGTGATGGAGATAACCGTTAGAATCATTGCTCACCACTATCATTGCGTGTAGCGGCCTCCTCATGAAATAAGGCACTATCAGCACAGCCCCATGGTCGTACTCCTTCAGGGTGTACTCCGGGGGATTTTCCTTCAGTATATACTCTGAAAAGTTTTGACCAAAATTCTGCCTAAAACGCTCATCTTCCTCAACCCTTCGGGGTTTTATATTAGTGTGCACTATCTGGTGGTGACCGTGAACCAGTGAGCCTCCCACCAGGCGGCCCACGTTTTTTATCACCCCGATGTAGCCGTAGTGGTCACCATCCGGGAGTCTATGACTTAGCGGCATACCGGAGCCTGGAGAATGTAGTAACTTTTGTTCAAGTACGCAGAGCCTCTTCAGAACCACGAAGACGTCTTCTTGGCTCATGTTATGAAAGTCGCTATCGTGGAGATTACTCGGCCACTGAAGAAAATGGGCCCCGACAACCCTGTGACCCGTCCTGGCGAAGGGGTTGTCGGAAGGACTTTTCTCCACAGACCCAATTTCAAAGGGATAGACAACAGGGAAGAGATTCTTGTTGATAAAGGTAAACCCTTCTGAGATGGGTGCGCTGTCTATAATGCCCGTAGTCTTACCCTCACACACCACACAACCCTTGTCCGCCGTGGCACGAGATGCATTGGTCTTTTCTCCTTCAGTAGCATCAACCGTGTCGTGGGGCCTCTTCGCCCTCGCCTCGGAGTACACCACCCTGTCACCACTCCTTGGGTCTACCTGGTAGAGGGAGAGCGGTTTGTATTGTGCAATAGAGGGGTCCAGGGTTATATTCTTTACTACATCCTCAAAGCCGACCTTACCAATGTCCTCAAAATCTATCCTCGCTATCTCTTTATTTAGCTGGGACATAATGGGCACCTCAAGCAAAGTCTTCGTGGTAGTCAACCCTAATCAACCGATAAAAGAAGGGGTATAAACAGGGGGTTCACGAGAAATTCTCTTTATAATACTACTTCTACGTAGGGACAGGTTTTTAAACCTGTCCGCAATCGGACAGACCTAAAGGTCTGTCCCTACAAATACTGTAGGAGACGGAAACCCAAAGCCTTGTAGAGAGCTTACTATGTTATTCCTCAGAAAAATAGTCAGTATCGATTTTCTTTATTTCATAAATTGCTTCCCTTGAAACACCAATATCATTATCAATCATAAGCTGTGTAAGTTGCTCACCGTCAATTAAAACGATTTTTGGGTCTATTACTTTAACATACTCTTGGGCATCCTTGGAAAAATTCGATGATGTTATAAAAATTCCTTTTCTAGCTCTTTGCCCCTGTAAAGCACCCGCAAACTTCTGTATCTCAGGCCTTCCAACGGTACTTTCCCACCTCTTTGCTTGAATATACACAACATCTAGACCCAGCTTGTCTTCGTTGATAATTCCATCAATGCCACCATCGCTACTTTGGCCAATCGCCCTGCCTGCGTCTTTTAGAGACCCTCCATATCCCATTTTGAGCAATAACTCTACGACAAGCTTCTCAAA
>JBHIBD010000050.1:0-16001 GCA_046758865.1 Candidatus Brocadiales bacterium
GCCCTGACCCTTGGGTTGAGGGACTATATCTCTAAGAACGGTCTGGGAAAGGTAGTTCTTGGTCTGAGCGGTGGGATAGACTCTTCCTTGACGGCTGCCATTGCGGTTGATGCCCTGGGCAGGGATGCTGTCTGTGGCGTATTCATGCCGTCATTTTACACCTCAAAGGAAAGCGATGAGGATGTCCTGGAGCTGGTAAGGAATCTGGGCATCACGTTGAAGACAATACCCATCCATAAAGAGTTCACAGACTATCTGCGAAGCCTTAAGGTACACTTTGGGGGCTATCCAAAGGATGTCACAGAAGAGAACATCCAGGCGCGGATAAGGGGCAACATCCTGATGGCCCTGTCAAACAAGTTCGGATACCTCGTACTCAATACTGGAAATAAGAGTGAGGTCTCTTGTGGATACTGCACCATTTATGGGGATATGGTGGGTGGGTTCGGTGTGCTTAAGGACGTCCCCAAGACCCTGGTTTATGAACTTGCAAGATTCAGAAACGCAGAGCGAGAAATAATCCCCCGGAGGGTCATCAAAAAAGAGCCGTCAGCAGAGTTAAGGCCGGGACAGAAGGACTCCGATACACTGCCGCCATTTGACGTCTTAGACCCGATTCTAAAGGCATACGTTGAGGAGGACAGGAGCTTCGAGGAGATTGTTGCAAAGGGTTATGACAAAAAAATTGTGAAAAAGGTTATTACCATGGTTGACAAAAACGAGTATAAGCGCCGCCAGGCCGCCCCCGGCATAAAGATAACACCAAAGGCCTTTGGAAAAGACCGCAGGATGCCAATAGCGAATAAATACAAGGACTAGTTGCGCGTTTCATCTTATTCTGCTACATTAAGATTTGATAACCTTATTATGAAATGGCCCCGTATCACCCTTGTAGGGGCGACTTTCGCCACAGCGAATCCGCCTCTGGCGCGACATGAGTTGCCCCTATATGTTTCTTCGGAGGTGTCTTAGAGATTGTCAAAGACCTGCGCCTTCATTACACTTGGCTGTAAGGTAAACCAGTATGATACTCAGGTCCTGCGGGAGGTTTTTCTGGGCAGGAAGGGGTATCGGGAGGTTTCTCCGGGCAGCCCGGCAGACCTTTATGTAGTTAATACCTGCGCAGTTACCTCCACCAGCGAGATGAAATCCAGGCAGGAAATCAGAAAGGTTGTGCGGCTGAAGCCCGATGCGGAGGTGGTGGTGACGGGTTGTTATGTCAAGGCAGACTCAGAGGCACTGGAGAGGATAGACGGTGTGGACCGTGTAGTGGATAGGGAGGCCCTTACTCAGTCACTGGTCGAGGGAGAGGGACATTCACCTGATTCGGGCATCAGCAGGTTTGAGGGCCACAGCAGGGCCTTTCTGAAGATTGAAGACGGCTGTGATGCCCACTGTTCCTACTGCATCATACCGACGCTGAGAGGCAGGGTCAGGAGTAAAATCCCGGAGGTCATCCTATCAGAGGCAAGGAGGCTGGCAGAGAATGGCTACAGAGAGGTGGTTCTCACGGGTGTACACCTTGGGGCATACGGTCGTGACCTGAACGGCACTACTATCATTGATGTCCTAAGGGGACTAAAGGAGATTGAGGGTATTTCCAGGATAAGGCTAAGTTCCCTGGAGGCGACGGAGGTGACTGATGAGCTTGTTGCTCTTATGGCTGGCGAGGAGAAGATGTGTCCACACCTCCACCTTCCACTACAGAGTGGTGACAACGATGTCTTAAGAGAGATGAACCGGCGGTACACTGCAAGACAGTACCTAGAGATTTTGGAGAAAATCCGCTCAAAAATTCCAAATCCCTCATTCTCCACAGACATAATGGTGGGCTTCCCTGGAGAGGGGCCAGAGCAGTTTGAAAATACCCTTAATGTGTGCCGGCAGGCAGGCTTTTCAAGGATGCACATCTTCCCTTTCAGTCCGAGGAGGGGCACACCGGCTGCCAGTATGCATGGTCGCCCTGGGCCTACAGATGTGAAGGGTAGAAGAGCTATCCTCGATACGTTAAGAAGAGAATTAGCGCTACATTACAAAACGGCATTCCTGGGGAAGGTGGTGGACATTTTGGTGGAGGAGGATAGTTTCGATGGTATGCTTTCTGGCTATTCAGAGCGCTATATAAAGGCCCTATTCTCCGGACCGCAAAGACTTATAGGCAGCATTGTGTCAGTCGAAGTGGCAGAGGTTTTCCCCGGTTACATAAAAGCGCTGTGGAGAGGAGACACATGATTCCGCATAAGTTTTCACCAGTCACAATAACGGCAGTAATCCTTTTAAGCTTATTTCCAGCCTCTTCTCTTGCCATGCCTGCCGATGAAGTTGTACCAATTATTGACAGGAAATATTTTCCCGTTGTTCATGAGGTCATGCTAAATGCGAAGAAGAGCATCATCTGCGTGATGGGCATGGCGCAACTCAGTGTGAATCACCCATTCGGTGGAGAGAGTCTGCTGCTCAGGGACTTAATCGGCGCCAAAAACAGGGGACTCAAAGTACGTATGATACTGGAAGATAACCCTGAGAGGAATAATAAGTATGCCTACAACTTCCTCAAGGATGCTGGCGTAGCTGTTGCATATGATACGGAACCTGTCACCACCCACAGCACGTTTATTGTAATTGACGATGAGTTAACCATTCTTGGTAGCCACAATTGGACCTTTGGCGGTCTAAGGATAAATCACGAGGCCTCGGTACTTATAAAGTCAAAGGAGGTGGCAAAGGCCTTCAGCCAGGCCTTTGAACAGATAGCGGTGAAGGAAGAGGTAAAAGAATGAGACGTAGGGAGTTTCTTGGTTTAGTGCTTAAAGGAGGCCTGTGCGCCTTATTCCTCTTTTTATTAAACGCGTTTCCCACCAGCACCTTTGCAATGGGTGAAAAATCCAGATTCGTCTTTGCCCAGCTTGAGTACAGGGGAGGCAACTGGAACCCAAGACCCAGGGCGGGGAGGGTGTTAGTGTGGGAACTGGTAAAGAGGACCAGCGTAGAGGCAAGCCTGAGCACTATAAGCGTCAAACCCCACGACCCGGCAATCTTCGAGTACCCTTTCTTATACATGGCGGGTGACCAGGAGTTTGAACCATTTAATGACAGGGAAAGAGAAAATCTCAGGAGGTACCTGGAATTTGGCGGCACGCTGCTGGTGGATGACAGTTCGGGCAAGCCAGGTTACGGGTTTGACAAGAGCCTGAGACGAGAGCTTGCTGCCCTATTCCCCGGCAAAAAACTTACCGGACTGTCAGATGAACACACCATATACAGGTCCTTCTACCTTGTGAACAAACAAGGGGGAAGGATAATCACAAATCCATATCTTGAGGAACTTAACCTGGAGGGCCGCACGGCCATAATATATTCCCAGAACGACCTTGGTGGCGCCTGGGCAAGAGATAGCCTTGGGAACTGGGAATACGAGGTCTTCCCCGGTGGTGAGCCCCAGCGTACCACTGCCTTTCGGCTGGGCGTCAACATCATACTATACGCACTCACTGGTGATTACAAGCAAGACCAGGTCCACCTACCCTTCATCCTGAGGAGGCAGATGTAGGATGTTGGATCTTCTGAAGACTTTTCTTGTTGGTTCCACCTCCGAGGGCGGGTGGTCATTGACCCTTGCAGGCGCTGGGGACCCCTGGCTCAGGACCGCAGTAGTGGTACTCGCCCTGGCTGTGGTTATCATATCGTGGATGAGCCTGCGCAGGATGCCCTCCATCCGCATAAAATCTTTTATCATCTTCCTCAGGTGTGTAGCAACGGCTGCGTTGGTAGTGATGATACTTGAACCGCAGATACAGGAAGAGGAGACAGCACGAGTAAAAAATAAAGTGGTACTCATTTTTGACAGCTCGAAGAGCATGGCCATAAATGCTGAGGGCCGAGAGAGATTTGAAAGTGTTAGGGCATTCCTTCTTGAGAACAGGGCCTTTTTAGAACTCCTGGAAAGGGATTTTGATGTGGACTACCTTAGCTTTTCTGACTCCAAGAAGATAAAGGAGGTTAGAAGGGCAGAGGTAGAGGCAGGTATTCCCCTGGAAGGCCAATCTACGGATATTGCCGCACTTCTGAGGAAACTTATAAAGCGCTATCAGGGGAGGCATGTCAGCGGCACCCTCTTATTTTCTGACGGACGAGACACAAGCGGTGTCCCCGCCGAGGAAAAACTTGAGGAGCTTGAAAAACTTGCAAAGGAACTGCCTGCACCCATATTCACCTTCGGTCCCGCCCCCGAAGAGTATAAGGACATCGCCGTTAAGGAGGTAGTTGCGGACAGCTTTGCCTTCATTCGAAACCCCTGGAACATACAGGTCACTGTGCGGGTAAAAGGATACGACAATGTTACCCTTCCTGTAACTTTGAAGGAAGGAGATAAAATAATACTTTCTAAGCCGCTAAAGATAGAGCCTGGCAAGGAACACTATGTTGTTACAATGAAGGCCGTGCCGTATTCCACCGGCAACTCACTCTACACCGTCACCGTGCCACCGCTGGCCGATGAGCTTGTCTCAGAAAACAATACCGCTAGTGTAATGTTACATGTTATACGCGACAAAATAAGGGTGCTTCACCTCTGTGGCAGGCCTTCCTGGGATGAGCTTTTTGTTCGGCGTATCCTCAAGAAGGACCCGAGCATAGACCTCATCTCCTTCTTTATCCTGCGCACCCCGAGCGACCTTGTGGTGGCCCCAAGCCGTGAGTTGAGCCTAATCCCATTCCCCGCAGAAGAACTCTTTACCCAGGTCCTGGACAGCTTTGACCTGGTCATCTTCCAGAACTTCGACTACCGACCTTATGATTCCTCGTATCTCCGTTTTGCATATTATCTGGAAAATGTCCGAAAATTTGTTACAGAGACGGGGGGCGGTTTTCTAATGGTAGGTGGCGACCTTGCCTTCTCACATGGGGGTTATGACCACACACCTATTGAAGACATCCTGCCTGTGGAGCTGGATGAAGAGGGTGATAGTATAGACACGGATTACTTTAGACTCACTCTTACTGCCCAGGGGTTGACTCATCCGGTAACCACCCTTGAGTATGATGAGGCGAGGAATCGGCACGTGTGGGAGGAATTTCCTGAACTCGATGGGTTCAACATCATTAGTAATGTGAAGCAAGGGGCCGTAACGCTGGGCGTACATCCACAGCATAAGAGGCCCATCCTAGCCGTTAGGGATGTAGGCAAGGGAAGGACTATGGCCCTATTAACCGATGGCTCCTGGAAGTGGAATTTTCTCTCGGTCGCCAAGGGTGGCAGCAATAGGCATTATATGAGATTTTGGAGGAACGCCGTCAGGTGGCTTATCAGGGACCCAGAACTCAATCTGATTCGTGTTGTCCTGCAAAAGGAGGAATTTTTGCCGGGAGAGGAGGTCCACCTGAAGATAGAGGCCCTTGGGAGGGACTACAAGCCCATGCCTGGCGCACAACTGGAAGTGGAAATAATAGACGGTGAAACGGGGGAAAAGGTTCTTGAAAAATCCCTGGTTTCAAACCCTCGGGGCCAGGGCCGCTTCTCTTATAAGAACCCCCCACCAGGGTTCTACAGGGTGCGGGTAAGGGCAAAGACGAACGAGGATGAATTAGGCGAGGCCACAACCCTTTTTGGTGTCATTTCCACCAAGGACGAGTTCCGTGAGCCGCAGGTAGACGAGACCACTCTGGAAAAGCTAGCTGAGGCATCGGGAGGCAAATATTTTAGACTTCCTGTGGCCGATATTCATAGGTCTTTATACCTTGAAAATCCAGAAATATTAAGGCTTTTGGGGCGCAAGACTTATCCCCTATGGGACAATTGGGTATTTTTCATGATAGTCTTGGGTGCCCTCGCAACAGAGTGGTGGACGAGAAAGACGGCCAAGCGATAAGTGTAACGAGACCCTTGGGTAGGGGTGGTGCAACCCCACCCCTACGATAAATGGGACATCAGCAATGTCATTGACGTTCATAGTAATAATGTCTAAACTTTCATCCAAAGCCCAGAAAATATCATTGAAATAGGTGTATTCTTTTGCTAAATTGCTAGATCTGCCAAGCACTTCCAAAATGGGTTGGTGGAGCTGTTGGTTATCACTATAGATGGCCCTGCTGCCTCTGGGAAAAGTACTGTGGCCAGGGCCCTAGCAAGACGACTGGGCTTCCGCTATATAGATACAGGCGCCTTCTACAGGGCCTTTACCTGGAAGGCCATGAAGACTGGGGCCGACCTCAAGGACGAGGCCAAGCTCTGTAAATTAGTAAAAGAGATAAACATAAAGATAGAAGACGGCCGGGAGGGCATCCGGGTCCTTGTAGATGGTGAGGATGTCACCAAGGAGATAAGGGACCCTCGAGTAACAAAGAGGGTCCACTTCATAGCAAGTCTTGCGAAGGTAAGGGAACCTCTGGTAGAGTTGCAGAGGGCGGCAGCAACGGGGGTAGATGCAGTAGCTGAGGGGAGAGATACGGGCACGGTCGTATTCCCCAAGGCTGATAGAAAATTTTACCTTGACGCTCAGCCAGAGGAAAGGGCGAGGAGACGTTACGCAGAGCTTAGACCTGGCAACAAAGAGATTAGCTACGAAAGGATACTTGAGGACATCAGGCAAAGAGACCAAAGGGACAGCACCCGTGAGGCTTCTCCTTTACGCAGTGGGCCAGACTTTATCCGTCTTGATACTACCGGGTTGAGTGTGGAAGAAGTTGTGAAACGATTGTTGAAAAAACTCTAGCCCTCAAGTACAATACCAGATATCCGTGGAAGTTTTAAGGGCTATATGGTACAGCTTCTTGCGCATATTAGCCCAGGTTATGTTTCCTGCCTTCTTAAGATATAGGTCCTTTGGCAGGAAGAATGTACCTCATCGTGGTGGGGTCCTAATAGTTTGTAATCACCAGAGTTACGCAGACCCCTTGCTGATAGGTGTTGGGCTGGACCGCCAAATCCATATAATGGCAAGGCGGTCACTCTTCCATAAGAATATATTTTTCCGTTGGTTGATACAATCCCTCAACGCCTTTCCCCTGAAGGACAACGGGGTTAACGTAGGAGCTATAAAAGAGGCGATAAAGCGTATCAAAGAGGGGAATATTGTGCTAATCTTCCCTGAAGGTACGCGCACAAGAGACGGCAGTATAGGGGAGATTCACCCTGGTATAGCGGTGATAGCAAACAGGGCGGGCTCACCGGTGGTGCCAGCAGTAATTCACGGCGCCTTTGAGGCCTGGCCCAGGACGAGGAAGTTTTTCAGGCTTCGTCCTAAAATAAAGGTGGCCTTTGGCAAGCCCCTATATTTTGACAGTTCCCCGGAAGAGTTTAAGGAGGAAGTGGTGTCAAGTATGCGAAAGCTTCAGGATTTTCTAAAAAGAAGGGGATAAATGCCTAGAGTTGATGTAGTCAGACAGTACGATATTGACGTGGCAGAGATTGAAAGGGAGGTTGAAGAGGCGGTAGGCCTTCGTCTGCCAGAGGATATGGAAAAGGTCTATGCGGAGTCCATAAAGCATTTTGAGGTGGGCTCTATCCTCAAGGGAAAGGTCCTTGCCCTCGCACCATCAGAGGTGATAATTGATTGCGGATACAAATCAGAGGGCGTAATCCCTAATGAGGAATTTGAAAACCTCTCCGAGATAAAGGTCGGAGATGAGATAGAGATACTCCTTGAGGCCGTAGAGGATGACTCTGGGTTAATAAAGCTCTCAAAGCGAAAGGCAGACCGTATAAGGGGTTGGGAAAAGATTGTCACGAAGTATAAGGAAGGAGATGTAGTAACCGGCTGCGTCACTAGAAAGATAAAAGGTGGCCTGCTGGTCGACCTTGGCATACCTGTCTTCCTACCCGCCTCTCAGATAGACATAAAGCCACCAGGGGATATAGCGGAGTACATAGGGAAGGACGTAACCTGTAAGATACTCAAGATAGACGAGGGCAGACAAAACATTGTAGTATCACGCCGAAGGCTCCTGGAGGAAGAACGAGAAAAACTAAAACACAAGCTTCTGACAGAGATACATGTCGGGGACCTTCACAAGGGCGTGGTAAAGAATATAGCTGACTTCGGTGCCTTTGTTGACTTAGGTGGTTTGGACGGCCTTCTTCATATCACGGATATGAGCTGGGGTCGCATAAGCCACCCCTCAGAGATGCTAATCATAGGCCAGGAGATAGAGGTAAAGATACTGGGGATAGATAAGGAGAAGGAGAAGATTGCCTTAGGTCTCAAACAAAAGACGGAAAGCCCATGGACGAAGGTGGACGAACGATATCCTGCCGGCACCAAGGTTACCGGACAAGTGGTCAACATAATGCCATATGGAGCCTTTGTTAAACTGGAGGACGGCATAGAAGGTTTGGTCCATGTATCAGAAATGTCCTGGACCAGGCGAATAAATCATCCATCTGAGACGGTAGCTATAGGGGATACGGTGGAGGTAGTAATACTAAAGGTCAATAAAGAGAAACAGGAAATCTCTCTCAGTATGAAGCAGACTGAAGAGAACCCCTGGGACCGTATTGAAGAAAAATACCCTCCTTGCAAGAAGGTCACTGGAACGGTCAGAAACCTCACCAACTACGGGGCCTTTATAGAGATAGAAGATGGCATAGACGGGCTTCTCCATGTCTCCGACATCTCGTGGTCAAAGAAAATAACCCACCCTGCAGAGGTACTCAAGAAGGGTGATACTATAGAGGCAGTGGTACTCTCAGTAGATAAAGAAAAGAAGCGTGTAGCCCTTGGAACGAAGCAGCTAGAGGAGGACCCATGGGAGAGCGACATCCCGAAGAGATATCAAGTGGGAAATATAGTCAAGGGCAAGATTACAAAACTCACCAACTTTGGCGCCTTCGTTGAACTGGAGAAGGGGATTGAGGGGCTACTTCACGTCTCGGAGATGTCCGATAAAAAGGTAACCGACCCACAGGGGGTAGTAGCCATAGGCGACGAGGTAGAAGTAAAGATAATACGGCTTGACGCCCCTGCCAGGAAATTAGGCCTAAGCATAAAGCAGGTCTCTAAAACCACTCAAGAGGGAGAGGAGTCTGGGGAGGAGGCCCTTCAAAAAGCTGAGAATACCGAGGGCACCTCTTCCTAAAGACCCTCCGGGGAGAAACCCATGGCGAGGGTAGAGACGGATCTCCAGGTATATTTAAAGGAGATTAACAAAGTAAAACTGCTCTCCCCCGACGAGGAGAAGAATCTGGCGCGTAAGGCCGCTAATGGGGACAAAAAGGCCAGGGAGAAACTCATAAGGGCCAACCTCCGATTAGTGGTAAGTATCGCAAAGCATTACCTCCATCACGGACTTTCCTTCCTCGACCTTATAGAAGAGGGTAATGTAGGGCTCCTCAAGGCAGTAGAGGGATACGACTACAAGGCTGGCTACCGCTTTAGCACTTATGCTACGTGGTGGATTAAGCAGACAATAAAGCGCGCCCTCACCAACACCAGTAAAACCATCCGAATACCCGCCTATATGGCTGAAAGGAAGCGAGCGTCAGGGTTTGAAAAAAAGGCCAGTCCGGGAGAAAACACCTTACAGGAAACAACTACCTCAAACCTCGATAGCGTATGGTCTCTAATAGACGGTATCGCTGACCAACGCGTCAAGACCCCGGAAGAAGAGGTTCTCGAGGCATTTGAAAAGGAGAGAGTTGAGGGGCTTCTAGCCGCCATCGGAAAGAGAGAGGCAGATGTCATAAGGAAGCGTTACGGGCTGGACACGGGCGAACCAATGACCCTGAAGGACATAGGAAAAGAGCTCCACCTTAGTCGAGAGCGTGTCCGGCAGATAGAGAAAGCTGCCATAAAGAGCCTCCACAACATAATCTCACGGGAAAAGTGAAAGATTAGAGACAAAACCTTGAAAAAAATCGGCACCTCGCCCACATTTACCAAATCCTTCTGATAGATAACGAGCCTTACAGTCGTCGCCTTCGGCCACTTATTACCAAAGAGCAAAAACACTTTGACTACAGATGACCTTAAAGCGTTAATCAGGGACGTGCCTGATTTCCCCAAAAAAGGCATCCTGTTTAAAGACATCACTCCTCTCCTGCATGACCCCCATGGGCTTAAGACGGCTATAGATAGGCTCTCCGATCACTACCGAGACAATCATGTCTCGGTAGTGGTGTCAGCAGAGGCAAGGGGCTTTATAATTGGCCCACCCATTGCCCTTAATCTCAAGGCAGGATTTGTACCCGTAAGAAAGCCCGGCAAACTGCCTTATAGAACGAAGAGTATGACATATCAACTAGAGTACGGGACAGACACCGTGGAGATACACGAGGATGCCATAAAGCCGGGACAGGAGGTATTGATGGTAGACGATGTCCTGGCCACAGGCGGCACCATGGCCGCCTGTTGTAAGTTGGTGGAGTCCATGGGCGGCCGCATAATAGGCTGTGCCTTCCTGGTAGAACTCACCTCCCTGAACGGCCGAAAGGCCCTGGAGGGCCGTGATGTCTTCTCCTTGATACAATTCTAAGCCAGGTCATATACACCATCCACCTGACGCACACCCATGGAAAATGGAACTAATTAGTCATGTACTGTGGACAATATCTACCTACCTCTGGGGGCTCCCCCTCAGCGCCGTTCTGGTGGGAACAGGCGTCTACCTCACCATAAAGCTGGGGTTCATTCAGCTACGAGGTTTCCACCGGGCCTTTCATTATATCCTTGCAAAAGACGGCGACCATATCGGGGAACTCAGCTATTTTCAGGCCGTTAGCACGGCCATGTCGTCCACCATTGGTACAGGCAACATCGTAGGCGTCGCTACTGCCATCTCAATAGGCGGGCCTGGCGCTATGCTCTGGATGTGGTTGGTGGCTATCCTGGGCATGGCCACAAAGTACTCTGAGTGTGTGCTGGCAATCACCTACAGGGATAGGGGTCTGTACGGGGTTAGAGGTGGCCCGATGTACTATATCGAAAAGGGCCTGGGTAAGAAATATCGACCCCTTGCCATCATGTTCTCGGCCTGCGCTGCAGTGGCGGTGCTTGGTGCGGGCAACATGGTCCAGTCAAACGCCGTTAGCAGCGCCATTACCGAACTTTTTCTACCCGTGTTTCCCGTCTCTCCGGGTCTGCTAAAATCCATCACAGGCGCGCTTCTCTGTCTGGGCCTTGGGCTGGTTATAGTGGGTGGCATCAGGAGAATCGGCAGGGTAGCCGGCTACATGATGCCCTTTATGGCCATAATGTATATTATATTCGGTATTACTACCCTGGCCTTGAACAGCGAAAAAATTATACCCGCCTTGCTGCAGATAATCTACTGCACCCCCTCGCCCACGGCCGCTGTGGGCGGCTTTGCCGGTGGTGGTGTATGGCTTGCCATAAGGATGGGCGTGGCAAGGGGGACGTTCTCCAATGAGGCGGGTCTGGGCAGTGCACCGATTGCATACGCCACCATAAAAACTGACCACCCAGTAAAGGGCGGCCTGGTGGCATTGCTTGAGCCATTCGTTGACACGATTATTGTGTGCACCATAACCGCATTGGTTATCATCACCAGTGGCCTGTGGGAAACGGGGCTCAGCGGTGCCGTACTCACCTCAAGGGCCTTTGAAACTCAACTGCCCGTCTTTGGGTCACTTGTGGTGCCCCTCAGCCTCTGTCTCTTTGCATTCACCTCTGCTATGGGCTGGTATTATTACGGGGAGAAGAGTATAGAGTATCTGGTCGGCAGCGGATGGATTCCTGCCTACAAGGTGGTGTTCCTAATTGTGCTATTTATAGGGGCGATTACCAGGCTGAATATAGTCTGGAATCTTGCCGATATAACCAATGCGATGATGGCGCTCCCCAACCTGATAGCACTACTCTTGCTCTCCGGTGTGGTTAAAGAAAAGACAGAAGATTATTTCAATCGCAAACAACATGGTTAAAAAATCAATGACCTTTAAGGCCATTGATTACCTGTTTCAAACGCCTTCCTTCGGTCAGTAGTTTTGTGGCCTCTTCGGCCGGCAAAGGACGGCTAAACAAGTAACCCTGCATCTCATCGCATTTGAGCGAACGTAAAAATTCCAGCTGTTCCATTGTCTCCACGCCCTCGGCAACCACCTTCAGGCGCAGGCTGTGCGCCATGGCAATAGTTGCTGTCACAATTGCATCATCATCGGGATGTATCGTAACATCGCGCACAAAGGACTGGTCAATCTTTAACTTGTCTATCGGTAAGTGTCTTAGCTGGCTTAACGAAGAATAACCGGTACCAAAATCATCAATTGAGACTTGAACTCCCATTTCGTTTAATTCATGCAGTGTCGCAATGGTAACACCCTTGCCCTTGATGAATGCACTTTCGGTGATTTCCAATTCCAGGTAGTGGGGATCAAGTCCAGTCTCTTTCGTGACCCTTGTAATCATCCCTACTACATTTTGTTGTCGAAACTGATGCACGGAAAAGTTAACCGACACGCGTATGGGCGGAAGGCCTGCGTCGTACCATGCTCTGTTCTGCACACAGGCGGTACCCAGCACCCATTCGCCGATAGGAACAATCAGGCCGGTTTCTTCCGCCAAGGGGATAAACTCCGCCGGGGAGACCAAGCCCCGGTCCGGATGCTGCCAACGCACCAAGGCCTCCATAGCCATGATTTGCCCGGTATTGAGGTCCACCTGAGGCTGGTAGTATACTATAAACTCTTTTTGTTCCAGCGCTTTATGTAAGCTATCCTCCAACGCCAGCCGCTCTGAGGCCCTGCCGCCCATTCCAGGGGAATAAAATTGAAAATCGTTTTTGTTCGTTTCCATAACATAGTACATGGCAATGGTGGCGTTTTTGAGCAAGGTTTCCTCGTTATCGCCGTCTGGCGGGTATATAGCGATACCGACACTGGAGGTGAGGGTAAATTTCCTATCATCCACTACAATGGGTTCTGGCAATGCGTTGAGGATTCTCTGCGCCACCCTAGCGGCATCTTGTGCACCGGTAATTTCCGTCAGCAACACGGCAAATTCGCTCTCTCCCAAACGACTCACGGTTGCAGCAGGCCCTTCCCCACCTAAACGGGCAACGTCATCGCTCTCGCGCACGGTGTCTGTCAACCGTTTAGCCGCGGTCTGAAGCAAGCTATCGCAAACCTCGCGTCCAGCCATCAGACATGTTTGGGTAAGGCTGCCTGGGTAAACCAATAGAATGGCCACCTGTTGTTTCATGCGGTGGGCCCGTGCTATTGCCTGACTCAGGCGGTCACGGAACAAGATATGATTGGGCAGGCCGGTGAGGGTATCGTAGCGGGCCACATAATCGAGGCGGTCTTGCACCCGCTTGCGCTCAATTGTCTCAGCAAGCACATTTGAGATGGTCTGAAGAAAATTAATATCATTTTTGGTGAACGCACGTCGCCTGGTCGTATGCGCTCCCATAACGCCAAAAGGCCGCTCCTTGCCCTGTATGATAACGCTCACACCGCTAACCACCCCGTGGTCGAGAAGAAGCGGCGGCCCACTGAATCGCGTCTCCGTGCGGAGGTCTTTGATCACCACCGGCTCACTGGAAAGCAGGGTATAGCCAGCCTGTGAATCGGTCTCCGTGCCTACTGTCGCATGCCCCACGTACCCTTCCTTCCAGCCCACACCCGCCCGTAACAGCAAGGCCTTGCCGTCCGGAAGGAGCTCCAAGACCTTGCAATACTCCACCCCGAGGGTTTTGGCGACGAGGGCAACGATTTCGTCCATCAGCGTGGAAAGGTCAATGCCCGCCAACGCACGCAGACCGACTTCGGCAACTGCTGCCTGTTGGTGGGTATGCGTTCTAAGGCCCTCTTCAACCTGATAGCGCCTGATGCCCACGGCAATCTCATCTACTACAGATCTCAGCGCGTCAAGAGCGTCCTTCATCAGCGGCTTGCGAGCAAACATCGCCATGACTCCCACCAACTGATCTTTGACCATTAGTGGATAGCCAGCAAATGCAACCATACCCTCACGCTTTGCCCACTCCCTGTCACTAATGCGGGGGTCGTCAATGACAGCATTAGTCAGGTGTGGTTGACGCTCCTGAGCAACGAGGCCGATTTTTAGCTTCCCAACGGGCACGCGGCCATGGGAGCCATCAATGTGGGTGTACATCCCTGCACTAGCCTGCAACTCCAACATGCTCTCTTCTTTGTTGAGTATCCAGATACGAGCAAACGCCGCATCGAGTTGCCGGACCATGGCTTCGGTACACTGCTGCAAGAAGCTACGCAAGATGTCACTTTGAGTAAGAGCAACGCCCACATCTGCACCCAACGCAGCTGCGCATGTATGCGCTCTGAGTTTCTCTAGCCCCTTTCTTAATTCCCTGGTGTAGGCCAGTTCATAGGCATTCAGGGCCCACTGGGCGTCAAAATAAAGGATAGAACAGATGGCCTTCCTCACCTTCAGTAGCTTCTCCTCATCCAGCTGAGTATGCTGATATACTAACCCCACCAGGAGCCACTCGTAGCGGTGGACAGCCCCAAGATACCAATGGATGCTCACTCCAACATTATGATGGACCTCCCCTATACGCAAGCGACTCTCTACGTACTCTGGCCCGTAATCTCCAGAAAAGAGGCTTGTGAGGTAACGTCTTTGGGCCTCCTTGAGCCTGTTTACTGTGGCCTCGTCTTTAAGGATTTTCTTGGTTTCTTCAAAGTATATGAGATGAGAGTAAAAGGCCTCCACCAGTTCGTCTAGGTGGGCTGTCACAATGGGTTGTACCTCTTTAAGGAGGGCAACATGCTCCTCGGTTAATTCGGTATAGCGCTTCCGGAGGGCTATTTCCTTTTCACTGATTTCAGGATTCACACTAACTCACTTTCGCCCATTTGCCCGCTAACTTCGGTTACAATCCAGCCACCCCTGAACTAAGGCCTTAGAAAAATGGTCAAAAATAGAAGAGTAACATGCCTTTCATTTTCTTACATAAAGCAGGCAGTTTACTAATCAATCAGTAAAAATAAGCTGTATTCCCAGAAGATTAGTGGGATAGTAGACGATTGTCAAGCCAAAAATTGTCTTTAATATATGTGTGCAGGTAACTTAAAGGCAAGAGAGTTTGTGATGCTATAGGAAAAGACCTTTAGGTCTGTCCGTATAGGACGTCAGGTATCGCAGGGCCATATAAAGGCACATTCGCATAGGTGAACCAGCCTTACTCCAAAATAGACAAAGGTATAGGTCTAAAGCAAGCCTGTGCAGGTTGTGTCTTTAAGTCGCAGTCTGCAGCGTCTCCATGGGTAATTCTATGGTGAGTATCTTGCAATGATAACGGCGGCCATAATAGCCAGGGATACGCCGAGTCCCTGCATCATGTTCAACTTGGCGCCAAAAAATAGCCACATCCATAAGACAGTAAGCGCCGGGCTGAGGTTCACAAGGGGCGTTACTATCTCAGGTCTGCCCCCGCCCTTGAATGCATAGATTATGGCCAGTGTACCCACCGCTGCAAAAAATCCAGCACCAAAGGCAACCACATCTGCCCTAGTAGAAGGGGTTGTGGCCTCGAAGCTCATGAGGAAGGGCAGGGATATAAGCACTATCAGGAAGCCCATCGCCTCAAAGACCAATACACGGAAGGGGTTGCCCAGGGCCTGAGTGGAGTAGTTCATCATGGGCGACCACACGCTCCAGAAGACAAGCGTTAATACTGAGTAAAAAAGCCATGTTTTCATGATTTCCCATCCATAATGTGAGTTTGTTTCTCAACCGATGATGAGCTCACCAGACATGAGCCCATTCTGCCATACATACAATAATCCACTCTTTGCGTGTGAAAATCAAGCCAAAGCTGCGTATGGTACTACGTGTGGGAGGAATTTTTTGTTGCGGCTCGTCGGGTCTTGTGCAAGATTTTATCCGGTGTTATAATCCTTTTGGTCACGGTTGAGGTGCGCCAGCAGCTCAGCTGGATAGAGCGACGGATTCCTAAACCTTCACCAGGAGTCTTCATAAGTTAAGGCACAACAATATATTAGGTTGCCGCACCTTTTTTATGTCAAAATCCAATTTGTCTTAATTTGTATGATTTTGGACGTATTC
>JBHIBD010000051.1:0-15565 GCA_046758865.1 Candidatus Brocadiales bacterium
TTACTCTAGCTTTGACTGCTAGGTGTAACATTAGATGCGCTCACTGTTTTGGCGGGTATGGTCCTGATAGGACCGAGAAAATATCTTTGGGTCTATGCAAAGAAACTGTCAGAAAATTTAGAGACCTTGGATATAAAACGTTGTGGATAACAGGGGGCGAGCCTTTTCTTTATGCCGAGGACGTATTTGAGCTGGTTAGTTTTGCAACCGCTATTGGGTTGAACACAGTTGTGGGGACTAACGGTTTTTGGGGAGAGAACATTTCCAAATGTAGACAAATGGTTGCCAAGTTAAAGAATGCCGGTTTATGTTATTTATCAGTTAGCACAGACAGGTTTCACCAAGAGTTTGTCCCTTTGTCTCATGTGAAAAATGTTGTAGAGTCCTCGCGTGCAGCCGGGATACCGTGTCAAATCGCTGTAGTTAAGGCCGCTAACGATAATATTGCTGATGAAGTTGAAAAAACGTTTCACAAAATGGGATTCAAGGTTGCCTCACAATCGCTGAAGCCGTTCGGGAGGAGCACTACTGCACCGCACGGAATGGTTCCTGACAACTCCTATGACTGTTCAAAAAGTTGCTTAGGTGCTTTTATTATTAATGTAGAGGCAAATGGACGAGTTTTTGGATGTTGTGGCCCTAGTGAGATATTTCCGGACTCACATCCTTTGTGGCTTGGGTCGATTCTATTCGATGATTTGGCAACGACTATTACACAAATGAACGAGGATCCACTGTTACATGCACTTCGAATCCTTGGGCCGCGAAATCTTATTAAGTTGATTACCCCTGAATCAGCCATTCCGCATACTAGTTCTGCTACTAAGAAAACAAAGTGCGAGGAATGTGCTTCTTTGTTTGCCGATAAGCAGTTCTCGGATGAAGTTCGTTCTAAGCTCCGGAAAAAAGATATTAGCAAGAGAATAGCTTATATTGAAATGGTCCTGCACACTAAATTTACTATGAATCTGCAAAATGGTAAAAACAGGCCAATTTCTCAATGGTTTAATTTGTTCCCTGCTTATGATTATTTGTCTAAGGCTGGATAGTTGATGTGTGTTTGATGCTGTGAAAAAAGGTAAGAAATTGAATAATTCGTAAAGGAGGTAGCAATGGGAAATACCCTAAAATCAGAACGAGACGGGTTTGTAGTCCAAGACCTTGGAGAAGAAATTATAATCTACGATCCAGAGGCACGCTTAATTCACTCCTTAAATGATTCAGCAGCTTCTATCTTCCGGACACTAAAAAGAGGGGCAAAACGTGAAGAACTTGTAGAAATGACGGTGAATGAATATAAGGGCGATCGTGAAGCGATCAAACGGGATATAGAAAAATGTATTACGGATTTAACGAAGAAAGGGCTTGTTTGATTCTTTTTTGCGAACGTTAGAAACGAGGCGGCATGGAGATGGGTGACCATAATTTGTGTGATACGAAAGAGTCGAAACCGGGAATGCCAGGAGAGGTCCCAGATAATGTAACAGTAGGAGTCTTAGAAAAGAAAGAATTTCCTACTCAATCTGACCTTGCTCTTGCTGAACTTTTGACACGTTTCATTGAGGATTCAAGAGAGAATGAGCCCACATCGGATGAATTATGGGCAGACCTTAAAGAAAGGCTGGAATCGCAGTGGCCTTCTTTAACATACAACTTTTTAGGGAGTAGAATCAAATGTATAGCGGCAGGCGTAGGTGTAGCTGATTGGATTGACACCCATTTTAGTGCTTTCGAGACTCAATCTGGCGCTGACCATGAAATCATTATAGCTGCGGCTAGGGGTATGACAGGTTTGTTTTCAAACGATGGAATAGCCCGGGTTATCAAAACAGCTTCAAGCCTAGAAGTGACCAAGATGGAATTCCTCGGCTATATTGCTAGTAGATTAAAAAATCATGTATTAATTCATGCTGCTGGGGTTGCAACAACAAGCGGGGGTATTCTTTTTGTTGGTCCGTCAATGTCGGGGAAAAGTACGCTGGCTACGCAATGTTATGTGCATGGGTGTCCTGTCATGGGAGATGACTTTATAGCAATTCACAAGGAAACGGGCGAACTGTTTTGTTTTCCCAAAAGTATATCGTTACGACGAAAAACGGTGAACTATCTACGAGATACTCCAGCAATTCAACGTTTGATTAAAGAAACAAGAATCTCCGGAGTGATCGATCCTCGAAAAATGATTGGTTGGCCTGTAAGACCGCAGAAAGTGAAAACAATATTTATTTTAAAGGGATTCAAGGAGTCAGTGGTAACCAATGTGGTGAAACAATCCGAAGTATTGAAACATATTTATTTTCAACTTGTTGCCCCTCCTAGAGAAATAATTAAATCAGCGCGCGGCGTCAAAAAATTAATTTCAGAAGTAGTCGCTTATGAAATATGGCATGGAACACCAGAAGAAACAGCGCGTTGCGTAATGTCTCTTAGCCAACGATAAGCAGACAAACAATTATGAAAACATGGAATGAAGCATCTTTAAGCGCTCTTAAACTGGTACTGAAAGAAAGAGGGTGCTCTGTTAAAATCCGCGGCTATGGTAGAAGCATGGGGCGTTTGATTAAGAAAGATTGCCAACTAGTGGTAACCGATTTTTTTAACCAGTTGCATATTGGTGACGTGGTTGTCTTTCGGCATCGAGATAGTCTAATTGTACATCGTATAGTGGCGATAAAGTCAGATAATTCCAGAAGTTTATACCTCGCGAAAGGAGACGCCAGACCACATTATGACAAATACATTAGCGAAGAATTTATCCTTGGAAAAGTGGTAAGAATCATCCATGGTTCTCAAACTATCGAGTTAAATACATATTGGAGCCGTTTCTTGGGAAAAATAATTGCCTTTGTGTCACTATGGGAAGCGCACGCAAATATGGCTATCACACGACATACCACTCGCATTACTTTAAAAGCTATTGCAGCTAGGACAATCTCTTTTCTTTCGTCTCCTTGCATAAACTTTCTCAGTATTTGTACACTGATCGCAACATCTGCTTCTGATAATTCAGAGAATCATATGCTCGTAGGATGCGATTAAAGATATTTGGATGGTTTAGGTTGTTAAAAACGTGGCGCTCGTAACTAACTGGTTCACCGCAGCATAGCGGATGCGCGTTCGTTCGCAACACAACTCCATATTATCGCTAAAGGCCTTAGCGCCGTTTTGAGGCACTTGAATTGATCAAAAAAACGGAAGGCGTATCATTGCGCTACTACCCAGATGTGGGTCCTGATGAAACAAGAGCTGAAGTTCCGATGGGGGGTACTCGCCCTGAAAACGAGTTGCTTCTCTGCTGTGCCCGGACCCACATGAACTCCGAGAGGGCCGAGCGGGTCAGGGCTCTACTCCGGGAAGATATAGATTGGGCGTATATGATCCGTATAGCGCTGTGGCACAGGGTCACGCCGCTCTTGTACCGGAATCTTCAAACCACCTGCCCCGACGCTGTTCCTAAGGATACCATGGATCAACTCCGGAGCTACTTCTACGGCAACGCACGGCGCAACCTTTTGCTAACTGAGGAACTAGTAAAGCTCCTAAAACTATTCGAAGCACATGGGATCCCTGCCATCCCGTTGAAAGGGCCCGTCCTGGCTGCTTCCGTCTACGGCAACCTTGGGTTACGGGAATTCAGTGACCTAGACATACTGGTTCGCAGACAGAATGCTTGTAGGGCTAGAGATCTGCTGATATCACTTGGTTACCGGCATTGCGGACCCAAATTTCAGCTCACAGATGCACAGGAAGCCGCCTATCTTCAATCCCAACACCACTATAAATTTGTGCGAGATGACCGCAGTGTCGTTGTGGAGCTTCACTGGAGAATCACAAGAAAGTACTTCTCTTTACCACTTGATTACGAGCGCTTATGGGAGGGTCTTGAGCCTGTATCCCTTGCTGGCAGGACGGTGCTCAACCTCTCGCAGGAGGATTTGCTCCTGATCCTCTGCGTGCATGGGTCCATGCACCGTTGGTCACGGTTGGGATGGATTTGCGACATTTCCGAAATGATCCATGTCAGTCAGGGGATAGATTGGGAACGGGTCATGAAGCAGGCCAGGGCGCTAGGCAGTGAGCGCATACTCTTTCTCGGCCTCTTTTTGGCCAAGGACCTGCTGCATGTACCCCTTCCGAAGGAGATTGTGCACCAGGTCGAGGCAGACCCGGTAATGAGAAAACTTGCTGAGCAGGTACGGCAACGGCTTTTCCAGGGGCCTGACGGCGCACCCGGCCTCTTGGAACTCAGCCTCTTTAACTTGAAGGCCAGGGAACGCCTGCAGGATCGCATCCGGTATCTTGTCCGTTTTGTCCTGACTACAACGCCTGAAGACTGGCAGCTTCTACCGCTGCCCGATCTTCTCTTCCCCCTTTACTACCTATTGCGGCCCAATCGTTTGATGGGAAAGTATGGGCTTGCACTGGTGAGGCGTATCTACCATGGGAATATTGCAAGGTAAATGGGCTAGCACATGGATGGACCAGGCCTTCTGGCCTTATATCTCGACGCTGGTCCGCTTCATGTCGTGGAAGGTGGCGCTGGCCCTGGGATTGATGGTTTGCCTTAGCCTGTCGAATGGTGTTGTGCTGTTGATGCTGGTGCTGCTTCTGCAACTTGTCGGTCTGGATGTGCAGCAGGATACCCTGGGCAGGGTCGCTCAGTTCCTATCATCTATATTCGCGGCTGTAGGTGTGCACCCAACTCTAATCAAGGTGCTCGGTGTCTACGTGCTTATCGTTAGCTTTCAAGGGATGTTGCATCGCTGGCAGACCACCATCAACCTCTCTCTCCAGCATGAGTTCGTGGCTTCTCTGCGTCAGCGGCTGTACAAGGCAATCTCTAATACCGACTGGGCCTTCTTATCCAGGAGCAGGTCCTCCGATTTTACCCACGTCTTAACCACTGAGATGGAACGGGTTGGTGAGCTAACGTACCACCTCTTACGCCTGTTCACCACTGCCATGGTGGCAATGGTTTATATTTTATTTGCGTTGAAGCTGTCAGTGGTGATAACAGCACTGGCATTTGCCAGTGGTGGCGGGTTGATGCTGGTGCTTAAAGGAAAGACGCAGGTGGCGCGCGCGGCCGGGGAAGGGCTTTCACAGACAATGAAAAGCCTTTACGCCACCGTAACGGAGCACCTCGGTGGCATAAAAACGGCCAAGAGCTATTGCGCCGAGGACCGTCATGCCGATATCTTCGCAAGACTGACTGAGAGAGCGCAACACATGTACATCCGCGCCGTCCGGAATAAGGCTGATGTGCAGTACTGGTTCGATATAGGTTCGGTGTTAATCCTGAGCCTCGTCCTTTATGTCTCCATTGAAGTCCTAGCCATCCCCACTGCAGAGGTGTTATTATTGCTGTTCCTGTTTTCCAGAGTCACGCCAATGTTTGCCAACATGCAACTGAGCTATCAGCGATTTGTGAATCTACTGCCGGCCTTCGCCACCGTCATGGAAGTACAAGCACGCTGTGAGGCTGCCGCTGAGCCTAAGGCT
Organism: Candidatus Brocadiales bacterium; assembly: GCA_046758865.1. Taxonomy (GTDB): domain Bacteria; phylum Planctomycetota; class Brocadiia; order Brocadiales; family Bathyanammoxibiaceae; genus JBHIBD01. The sequence continues at coordinate 5,503 of JBHIBD010000051.1, forward strand.
CAAAAAACAGAGAAGGTCGAATTACGACACGCCACCCGTTTTGAGCGTGTCTCCTTCAGTTATGAAGATACGCCGGTGACCCGTGATCTCGATTTAACTATCTGCGCCGGTGAGACCACTGCCATTGTTGGTCCATCTGGTGCTGGTAAGAGTACAATTGCTGATCTGGTTATGGGTTTGATTATACCAAATAGAGGTCGTGTCCTGGTGGACGGGATACCGTTGAGTCCTGAGCGGATGCGATCCTGGCGGGACCAGATCGGATATGTCGCTCAGGATACCTTTCTATTCAACGATACTGTACGTGCCAACCTCCTATGGGCGCAACCTGATGCCACGGAAGAAGAGATCTACCAGGCGTTGAGACTGGCCGCAGCTGAGGAGTTCGTCTCTAAGCTTCCCAGCGGGTTAGACACGGTGGTGGGTGAACGTGGTGTACTATTGTCTGGGGGTGAAAGGCAGCGTCTGGCTTTGGCCAGAGCCTTATTGCGCAAGCCTTCCCTGTTGATTCTGGATGAAGCTACTAGCGCCTTGGACTCCGAGAACGAACAGCGGATCCGACGTGCCATAGGAGAACTTCATGGATATATGACGATACTGATCATAAGCCATCGGCTATCCACTGTCAGGGGGGCGGACATCGTATATGTATTAGAGGAAGGGCGTCTAGTTGAGTCGGGGCCCTGGGATTCGCTTATCGCCAAAGAAAATGGGCGATTTCGCGCACTGTGCGTAGCGCAGGGTGCACATAGTGAAGGTCGGTGATAGAGTTAGGGGATTGGCCATTCCCCACAGGTTCATGAGTTCATTGCCTGCCAAACAGCCCTTGCCCCTTGTTAATATTATTTCCTATCTTGACAATCATTACCGCTAGCAGTACCTTTTCACAATCAGATAGGCCTGACTGAGAAGCACACCGACAATTTAATCAATAGAACTCTAATTCAGCGCTTGGGGCAGTTTACCGTTCAACAGAGACATCAGGACTGCTGCGTGATTAACCAGGGAACCCACGTGATAGCGGTTTAGTGCATAATCCCAAACGAGTATATCTCTTAGCAAAGGAGAAAGAGAATGCCTGGAAACACCTACAAGATCATTGAACTGGTGGGGACAAGTGATAAATCCTGGGAAGATGCTGCCACTAATGCAGTGGAGCAGGCGTCAAAGAGCCTCAGGGACCTGAGGATTGCTGAAATTACTAAGTTGGATATGAAGATTGAGAACGGAAAGGTGATAGCCTATCGGGCAAGGCTTAATCTCTCCTTTAAGTACCACAAATAACAGTCAAGGTTATAAGGCCTCGGGCCGGGCTATACAGGTTTAGTAGAAAGAGGCTATTTAAGAAGGCGGGCTAAGGCGCTAGCCCCCTCAACTTAACTTCTTCTCCAACAAACGTGTCACCCTATTAGGCCGCTCTTCTTTTCCCCCGGCCGCTTCCTTTTCTCTGCCCTTCTTCGTCTTATAATCCGCATGTATCCCAGGCCCAGGAGTCCGAGACTAGCTATTATCATAGCTACTATCATGGATGTGTCTGACAACATTTTAGCCTCCAATTAAGCATTTGTAGTCAGTAAGCCATCCGCCTCCACCCTTAAGCGACAGTTTATATCATCAAATTAGAAAAATGCTAAGCAAAAACGACACTTGGGGGAACTCCCGCAGTGTCTAAAAATGTAGTCTTTTTGACATGTCAGATTGCATTCTCCTGAGTCATTACCTCATAAGGACTGACAAACCCCATTTCCATTACTTAAGTATGCGTTTATTGTCATAACGAATCCAACTTAATATAGGGAGCGTATCGGCGCAGCAGTTCCTCTTGTATAAGCCTTCTTTCTTCAGGAGTAAGGGCGTACGGCCCGGGTGCAGGAAAGAACGCAGAAGCTAGTAAAACTTCTATCTCCGATAAGATTGTATCTAGGACGAAAACCTGTGTCTTGCCATGTTTATTTAAGTTGCGTTCTTTCAGGTCGGATAGAACAATTTTGAAAGTCCAATAACATACGAATAAGTGTTTGTAATTGCCACTGAGTCCCAACTCTTCTGGACTACTGCCATAACGGTCCTTTATCAATGAAGGATTACAATAGAAATTACCGTTGATAACGTTTTGGAAGAATTGCCTTAATAGGACATCTTTGGTCATTGCTATTATATTGGCTTTATATTCGTCGATAGCGAAGGAATGGGGAAGTCTCTCCCTGGAGTCTGCAGTGTCTAAAACTACCTTTTCGACTTCCTTTATAGGTTTTTTTGGACATCCACTATTATTTAAGGCATCTACTACACGTTGCCAGAAGGGATGTTTTCTAGCAACCTCGTGTATTTTACCGAATTGTCCTTCTTTCACCTAAAACACCCCCTTTTGAGTGGGAGTATATAGGAGTGTATATCTGTAAGGCACTTGGCATTATTCATCAAAGAGATTGTCTATCGTGGCACCCAATGGGCTGTCTTTGAGCCTTATTTGTTAATTGAGACCTCTGCAAAATACCCAGGTGTCATCCCGCCCCCGCGGTGGGGCCTTGAAGCAGCCCACAGGGCTGCCTCTGGCGGACTGCCACGCTTACGTGCGAGCAAGCTCGCACGCTACATCTCTAATTGTAGGTTTGCTTCTCAAGTGGGCACATCCATTGGGGAAATTTACTACTAGCGGGAAGGGTTGTCAAGTATGATAGGTAGGCTGTTGAGGAAGTCTGCGTAGAGACAGTCCACGTCGGATGGATGGCTGTCTGCACGGACTTGAAAAGCTGGGGTGGCCGAGGGGATTCGAACCCCCGACCCTCAGAGCCACAGTCTGATGCTCTAACCAACTGAGCTACGGCCACCATGTTGTGTTAACAACAACAAATTCTATCAACACCAGCCTAATTGTCAAGCTCTTGGCTTAACAGTCCGTATGGCGGCAATTCCTTACCCTTGACAAGCTGCTTTTTTCCTTTAAACTTGAATAGGTACGGCACTAACTTATGACATGAGATAGCTCTAGTCTTTTCAACGCTTATTCAGTATTATGGCCCTGAGAGCTGCTGTCGGCCTTCAGGGCCTTTTTTGGAGTGAGACAATGATTATAGTAATGAAGCCAGGGTCCTCGAAAAAGGAAATAGACCACGTAATAAGGATGGTAGAGGGGGTGGGGTTAAAGGCCCAACTATTACACGGTACAGAGAGGGACGTTATTGCCTGCCTGGGTGACAAGCGCGATATAGCCCAGGACTTCTGGGACGCAATACCAGGGGTGGAGAAGGCCGTGCCCATACTCTCTCCGTATAAGATGGCCAGTCGCGAGGTAAAGCCAACTCCTACACAGATACCCATAAGCGCAGAGTTTTCCATCGGTGGGAGAAAGGTTGGGGTAATAGCTGGACCGTGTGCTGTGGAAGACAAGGCCCAGCTCATCTCCATCGCAAATAGGGTGAAAGAGTCTGGGGCGGTTGCGCTCAGGGGAGGCGCCTTCAAGCCAAGGACAAACCCCTACTCCTTCCAGGGTCTGGAGGAAGAGGGGCTGGCGTATCTGGCGGAAACAAGAAGGGAAGTGGGTCTTCCCATTGTGACAGAGGTATTAAGCCCTGAGCATGTGGAGATGGTGGCCAAGTACGCAGACATCCTGCAGATAGGCACAAGAAATATGGGGAATTTTGTGCTGCTCAAGGCCGTGGGGGAGCAGCCAAAACCAGTTATTCTAAAGAGGGGTATGTCCGCCACGCTCGATGAATTCCTCCTTGCCGCCGAGTACATATTATCCAGGGGCAACGCCAATGTAATCCTCTGTGAAAGGGGTATCCGTACCTTTGAGAATCATACCCGTTTCACACTGAGCCTGAGCGTGGTGCCACAGTTAAAACAGCTCACTCACCTGCCCGTTATCGTAGACCCAAGCCATGGCACGGGAAAGCGCCAACTGGTAAACCCCATGTCCAAGGGTGCTGTAGCTGTTGGTGCAGACGGGCTGCTCATAGAGGTGCATATGGACCCTGAGAAGGCCTTTGTAGATGGCGCACAGACCATAACGACAGACGATTTCGGCACACTGATGAAAGAACTCAAGGCTGTGGCACTGGCCGTAGGCAGGGATATATAAAATATCCTTAAGGAGCATCGGGGCATGGTAGAGATAAAACCGTCCCACAGGTTATCGTCCATCTCAGCATATGCCTTTGCGGAGGTGGATGCGCAGGTGGTAAAGCTAAAGGCCCGGGGTATCTCGCCCATCGACTTCGGTGTGGGTGACCCTACATCCCCCACCCCCGAGCTTGTGAGACAGGCCACACAGAAGGCCATTGACGACAGGAAGAACTCGGGATACCCCAGCTACGTAGGCTGTGAGGAATATCGCACTGCCATAAGTAAATGGATGCGGAAGAGATTTGGGGTGGATTTAGACCCGGAGACGGAAATCTCATCCACCATGGGCTCAAAGGAGGCGGTTTTTAACTTCCCGGAGGGCCTCGTTGACCAGGGGGACTACGTGATAATCCCCACGCCAGGATACCCGCCCTACGCCAGGGGGACTATCTTCGCAGAGGGAATACCTTACTTTGTACCGTTGCTGCCGGAGAACCACTACTTGCCCGACATTGAGGAGGCCATCCCCAGGAGGGTGCTCAAGAAGGCAAAGATTATGTGGATAAACTACCCTAACAATCCCTGCGCCGTGAATGCACCGTTAAAGTTCCTGGAAGAAGTGGTGGCCTTTGGCCACAAACACAATATTGTCATCGCCTCTGATGAGGCGTATACAGAGATTTACTTCAGCAACGACCCCCCACACAGCATTCTGGAGATTACGAAGGAGGGGGTGGTAGCCTTCCACTCACTCTCAAAACGGAGTGCTATGACCTGCTACAGGGTGGGCTGGGTGGCTGGTGATAAGCGAATAGTGGATATATTCAAGAAGGTAAAGACCAACATAGACTCGGGTACTGCCACGTTTATCCAGGATGGCGCCACAGTTGCCCTGGAAGATGAGGGCCATGTAGAGGCCCTTCGCAAGGAATATAGGGAAAAAAGGGATATTCTGGTAAAGGCCTTGGCCCAGGCTGGGCTTCCCGACTGCACGCCGGAGGCCACGCTATATATATGGCAAAGAGTGCCGGATGGAATGAGTTCTGTGGACTTTGCTAAGAGATTACTCGACCCCAAGGTGGCCATCGTCACCACCCCGGGCGAGTGGCTGAGCGACCCGACAGACTCCGGTCATAACCCAGGGGAGGGTTTTGTGAGATTTGCGCTGGTGCCCAGTATAGAGAAGACCCACGAGGCCGCAGAGCACCTGAGAAATTTGAAGCTGTAATAACGCCCGGCTGCGTATAGATGTAGGTGCGTCAAGATGCACCGTGATTTACTCAGCGTTTCTTTCTTGGCCCCAGCACCCTGACCCACCTGGCAGCGGCCTTTATCTCTTCGGGCGTAAGGACCTGTCTCCAGCTCGGCATCTTGTTCTTGCCGTAAGTTATCGCTTCGGTTATCTGCTGGTCAGTAATTGACACCTGCCAGAAGCGGCTTGTAAAATCTGGTGCACCCAGCCTCTGTCCCCTCTTGGTGGGCTTGCCGAGCTTGCCGTGGCATTTAGCGCAGTTGTTGTTAAAAATCCTCTTGGCGTCTATCTTTTCTTTGGCAAGGGCAAGGCTGACAGTGTGGAACAGGGCTCCAGCAAAAACAACACATAGTGTGAAGCAGGCAGGAAGTACCCTGGCCATTAACATGTCCTCCTACTTGGCACCACACTGTGCGTCTCTATTCAGTTATTGTGACCTCCTTAGTTGCCTCCCACTGTCCATGTATATTGCACCGTTCCATTATATTCAGAGTCGAGGTCTTGTGTTTACCACCCTTCACAAGGGTTACCGTTACTTCCGGTCTTGTAAATACGGGGGTAAGATTGACGCATGCATTGAAATTCTCACCGGAATGTACACAAATCCATTGGATGTGATGTCCCTCTTCCATCACATGGGGAATTTTACCCACCTTGATCGTTACCTGAAAAGGCTCCCCTGCCTTTACAGTGTCTGGACACTCAATGACAGGTGTGTGTTTTTTTTCGACCTCGGTCATGTTTGAAAGGTCTGCTGGTCTGTTAGTTCCACAAAACAGGGTTTTTTCAGCCATTTTATTCTCCTTTGAATTTTTGCCTGTGGGTCGAGAGTTAGAAAGGAAATAATACGCTTTTTAAATTTTAGTGGATTTTGTATCCAGAAGTCAAACACAACGTTAGGCGTCGGTATTCTGCTCGGTTACTGTCTTGGTCTCAGCATATACCCAGTTAAGGTAATCCTCAGAGCCGTGGAGTATGGGGAGAAACAAGACTTCTGGGACGGTGTAGGAGTGGAGCTCTTTCACCCTCTTTACCACCTCATTAAAAAGACCCGTCTTTGTTTTTGCTATAATTAAGACCTCTTTCTCATCGTTTAGCTTTCCCTCCCAGTGGAATATAGACTGTATGGGTGAGATAATGTTGACGCAGGCAAAGAGCCTTTCTTCCACCATGGTACGTCCTATCTTCTGGGCCTCCTCCTTTGAGGAGGCTGTTATCAAGACCACTGAATATTCCGACATATACCGAGCCTCCTTGTATTGCTAGCTGACCTTTTTACCGGCGATAGCGGTGGCCAGGACATCAGAAAACCTCATCAGGATTGACCCAAGCACAGCTAATATGAGGACGTAGAGAATGGTTAACGCCTGTATATGATGGCCGAAACCGCCTACAAAGGTGGTGGCTACGGCCGCAAGGACGATGGAAAACTCCCCTCGTGGCAGCAGGCTGAGCCCTAATCGTATTTGGGCCCTCTTGTTTAGCTCGTAGGTACGGCCGGCAAAAAACCCTGTAAGCAGCTTAAACGGGATTGATATCCCCACCAACAGTAGTGCCCACCAAAAGACCTCGCCGAAGGCAGAGTAATCGGTAATAATACCAAAGGACACAAAGAAGATGGCAACAGTGATGTACTGAAGGGGCGCAATGAGCTCCAAGGTTCTTGCCTTCTGCCGTGTCTCTGCTATCACCATTCCAGCAAAGAATGCGCCTATAGCATCAGATAGGCCCAACATCCTGGCTGCAGATGCCGTAAGGATTATGATAGAGAACATAAGAAGGACGAATAGCTCTGTGGACTCCACATCTAATAGCTCCTCAAGATACTTTTTTAGAAACTTACCTATAAGCATAAGACCACCGCAAAATCCCAGGGCCTTAAGTATGGCGAGGGTGAGGGGGACCATCTCCAACCTACCCACCGTTATAATACCTGAGAGAACTGCCAGGTATATGGCAATAAAAATATCCTCAAATACCAGTATGCCCAAGAGGCATTCTGTCTCGGGGTAGACTGACCTTTTAAGTTCTACTATATTCTTGCATATTATCGCAGAGCTGCTGATGTAGATAATACCCGAAAGAAAGAGGGATGTAATAATATCCCAACCGAGGGCCAGGCCCGCTATCAGTCCAACGGGCAGATTAAGTGCCAAATCATAGAGCCCGACAGTCACAAGCTTCTGTCTGTTTCTTAAAAGCCCCCCAAAGGAGAATTCAAGCCCTATTAGAAAAAGCAGGAGGATTATCCCAATCTCCGACAGAAAATCAGTGACCACTGTTTTCTGGATAAACCTGCCCATAAAGAGGCCAGTCAGGATGTAAAGGGGGATGAGTGAGAGACGCATCTTTCTTGCAAGCAGGCCACTGAGAAAGAGGATAAAACAGATGGCTCCTATCTGGGAGATTAGGGTATGTACTTCCATTTACTAATCCTTAGACTTTTCTGGGGACTTCTTAGCAGGCTTCTAAGAAGTCTTCTCGACGGGTTTTTCAACCAGGGAGAGGAACGCCTTAATCTGTTCCTTATTGCCGACCGCTATTATGGTATCACCCTCGTACATCGTCTCTTTGGGTAGTGGGTTGGGGATTACCTTACCTCCCCTCAAGATGGAGATTATGGAGGCACCCGTTCTCTTTCTTATGGCCAGCTCTCCGATGGTCTTGTTTTTCAGTATTGACCCGGCCTCCACCTTTACCCACTCCATCGCCATCTCCTTCATTAACAACTTGACGGCCGTCTCCTGTACTGGCTGGAAGTACGCCCCGGCCAATATAGAGCCTATTGTGCGGGCCTCTTCCTCTGTAAAGGTTGTCTCTGAGATGGGTATCTCCTTGTCTTCGGTGAAGCGATAGACTTCCCTATCACCGTTCAAGCGCACAACAATTACCACAGTCTCGTCCGATTCGGTTTCTATCGTAAATTTCTTGCCTATCGCTGGTAGTTCAGTTTCCTTTACCTCTACCATTTGTCTCTCCCTTAGGTCAAAGTACTTATTTCCCCGGTCAGGGCTATAAGCCCTTCCAGGTCTAATGCCTCCCCTCTTAGATGCGGATCGATGTCGAGCCTCTTGAAGACCTCCAGCAAAGCCTCCTTACTAAGGGAAGGCAAATTTAACATAAGAAGGCTATTAAGGAGTATCTTCCGCCTTGATTGAAACACGGCCCTTACTATTATACTGAAAAGTTCATAGTTGGGCACGACTCCACGTGCCCTCTCCTTGTCCACGCTAAGCATCACTATAGCAGACTCAACCTGGGGCACCGGCCAAAAAACCTCGGTGGGGAGGGTCCGTATTATATGAATCTCAGAAAATAGCTGGGCCATGACAGAGAGTACACCATATTCCTTTGTCCCAGGCCTTGCCACCAGCCTGTCCACTATTTCCTTCTGTAATGTGAGGACCATCAGTTCTACCGGCAGCTCTCCCTCCAAAAGGGCGATTATCGCTGGGGTGCTTATGGAATACGGAAGGTTGGATACTACCTTCAGCACCAGCCCCCTATTACTCTCAAGCCATCCCTTGAGAAGCCCTTCTACACGAGGGTCTATGGCCGTCTTGGAACTGAGGACATCCATATTAACAATGTGGATGTTTTTGTATGGTGTTAGAACTTCCCTCGATAGATTAAATAGCCCCTGGTCTATCTCAACACCCAGAACCTTGTGGGCCCTCTCTCCAAGGAGTTTTGTCAAAGAACCCGCCCCAGTGCCTATCTCCAACACTATGTCGCGTTCGCAGATAGCCGCTGTTTTCACTATAAGCCTCAGGATATTCTGGTCTATAAGAAAATTCTGCCCTAACCGCTTTTTGGGGAAAATCCCCCTCTCTCGAAGTGCGGCCTTTAACATGGAAACCGTACTGGGTACAGTACTTATAGTATCGTAAGCCATTGACAATAAATCCTCTGAGACATCTGAAAAATCCTGCACAATTGTCATTCTGAGGGAGTTAAACGGCCGAAGAATGTAGCGTCCGATCTCCGTATCGGACGTCTTTGCTTTTTCATAGGTCTCCCTTTGGGTGAGTGCGTAGATTATTTAGAGAGAGACGAAGTCAGGGTTTTTTCACCTCGTTTTGAGGTCGTCAAGGTTCTTCTGGCAAGTCTGCCTGCCACCTTGATGGCCTCCAGCATAGAGCCAGGATTAGCAACACCCCTTCCCGCAATATCAAAGGCCGTGCCGTGGGTGGGGGAGGTGCGCACGATGGGAAGACCCAGGGTGAGGTTCACACCACTATCAAAGGCAAGGAGCTTTATGGGAATAGTGCCCTGGTCGTGATATAGGGAGACGACGGCGTCGAATTCACCTTCGACGGCCTTATGGAAGATTACGTCTGAGGCAATGGGGCCACTGCAATTGACCCCTTCTTTCCGTGCAAGCTCCAGGGCCGGCAGGATTACCTCGCTTTCCTCAGGACCCATCCATCCACCCTCACCAGAGTGGGGATTGAGGGCGCAGACTCCAATCCTCTGCTGTGGCCTGGGGATGGCAAAGAACTGCTCCAGACCATTTGCCGTGACCATAATAGTAGAAAAAATATTTTCGGTGCTTATCAGTCCAACCACATCTTTTAGCGCCACGTGGATGGTCACAAAAGATATTCTGAGATTTTTTGGGCCGAGCATCATCATTACGGCCCTATCAGAGCCGGTGCGCTCCTTAAGCATCTCGGTGTGTCCCGGGTACGGGTACCCTGCCATACGCACGGCCTCCTTGCTTATGGGCGCCGTCACAAGTGC
>JBHIBD010000052.1:0-15458 GCA_046758865.1 Candidatus Brocadiales bacterium
TCCCCCCCTCCCTCGACGGGAGGAGGTAGGGGGAGGGTGATTGTTCACCCCCACCCTCACCCTCCCCCATCAAGGGGGAGGGAACAGTCCATAGGTGTGTCAAGACGCACCCTACATAGGCTATAAAAACATTTTAATGTAGCTTGGCAGCAAACTGCCACGCTCAGACTAGAATGCCAACGTGCGAGCAAGCCATCCGAAGCTGCGCATAGGACTGGCAAGCTCGCACGCTACATCAGAATGATAATCATGCAGGTTTTTCAGAAGTTGTGAGTTACTCAACAAGTTTTAATTTCTATACTGCCCAGTGCCTCTTTCTGTAGCCTGGTCAGTTCCTCTATACCCTTTCTGGCCAGTGTAAGCATCTCCATTAGCTGGTCGTTGCTAAACGTGTGCTCCTCTCCCGTGCCTTGTACCTCGACGAATTTTCCCGTACCGGTCATGACCACATTCATATCCACCTGGGCCGCCACGTCTTCAGCATAGTTCAGGTCCACCAGTACCTCGTCCCCTACAATACCCACACTCACGGCGGCGATAGTATCCCTTAGTGGAAGCTCGGTAATCTTCCCATCCTCTTTCATTTTGTTAAAGGCATCAACCATGGCCACATATGCGCCTGTTATGGCAGCGGTACGTGTTCCACCATCGGCCTGAAGGACGTCGCAGTCAATCCATATGGTCCTCTCTCCGAGTTTCTTCATGTCTACCACCGCCCTCATGCACCTCCCGATAAGGCGCTGTATCTCCTGTGTACGCCCATTGAGGCGGCCACGGCTTGATTCCCTGGGGGTACGGGTGTGGGTGGAACCTGGAAGGAGTGAATACTCCGCCGTTATCCAGCCCTGACCCGCGCCTAAAAGGTGACGGGGCACTCCATCCTCCACACTGGCGGTGCAGATTACCCTTGTATCCCCCGTCTCTATCAGTACAGAACCCGCGGCGAATTTAGTGTAGCCTCTCTGTATCACCACTGGCCTGAGCTCGGCCAGTTTTCTACCATCTACTCTCAACTGTCCATTCCTTTAAAAGTACCGTAGGGGCAGTTCTGGTCCACAGGTGCGTCGAGACGTCGTGCCACAGGCAGATGCGCCTCTGGCGCACACCCTACAACTGCCCACCGATAGCATACTATCACTCACCGTCAAGAAGGAGTAGCTTTAGTATCGCCTTCTGTACGTGCAAACGATTTTCCGCCTGGTCATACACAATGGAATTGGGGCCGTCCAATACCTCGCTAGTTATCTCTTCACCCCGATGGGCAGGCATGCAATGCATAACCAGCGTGCCCTTCTTTGCCCGCGCCACCAGGGCAGCATCAACACAGTAGCCCTGAAAATCTCTCCGCCTCTTCTCTGCCTCCGCCTCTTGGCCCATGCTCACCCAAGTATCTGTATAGATGACATCAGCGCCCTTGACCGCTTCCCTTGGATTATTGCTTATTGTCGGAGAATTTCCCTTTACTAGTGTTTTTACCTCATCAAGAAACGCCTTATCCAATTCGTACCCCTTTGGAGACGCAATACTAAAGGTAATACCCAACCTTGCGCAAAGCAGCGCAAGGGAGCGGGCCACGTTGTTCCCGTCGCCGACAAAGGACACCTTCATACCATTAAGCGTCCCGCGCTTTTCCATTATGGTGTAAAGGTCAGTCAGTGCCTGGCAGGGGTGGTAGTAGTTAGAGAGGGCATTGATTACAGGAACAGTAGAGTTTTTCGCCATCTCTATCACGGTTTCATGGGAAAATGTCCTGAGGGCTATCGCATTTACATATCTTGAAAGGGTCGTGGCCACATCCCGGACTGATTCCCTGTGACCCAGGTCTACATCCTGACGGCTCAGATAGATGGCATCACCCCCTAGCTGCCTCATGGCCACCTCGAAAGAGACCCGTGTCCTGAGCGAGCTCTTCTCAAACACCAGTGCCAGGGTCCTTCCCTCAAGGGGTTTGGCCACCTCCTCTCCGGCCCGCGACGACTTCAGCTCCCTGGTCATAGAGAAGACCTTCTCTATGTCATCAAGGGACAAATCGGCTACAGTAATGAGATGTTTCGGTTGCATACTACGCTTGTTCTTTCATATCCTCAAGCACATTTTTCAGGATGGATATTCCAGCATCTATATGCTTCTTCCTCACATTAAGGGGTGGCATAAACCTGATAACACTTTCGTGTGTACAGTTAAGGATAAGGCCCCTTTCCATGCATTTCTTCACCAAAGTTGTGCCCTCCTTCTTGAGCTCTATACCTATCATAAGGCCAAGGCCCCTTACCTCCCTTATAAGGTCAGGAAATCTTTCAGCCAGGGAATTAAGCCCCTCCATAGAACACCTGCCCATCTCTGAAGCGTTATCCAAAAGCCCTTCCCTCTCAATTATCTCAAAGACGGCCTCACCCGCTGCACAGGCAAGAGGGTTGCCGCCGAAGGTAGAGGCATGACTACCAGGCACCAAGCTCTTTGCAAGTTCCGTCCTGGCCACCATCGCACCAATGGCTGTGCCATTTCCCAAAGACTTGGCCAGCGTCATTACGTCGGGGGTTATTCCATAGTGCTGATAGGCGAAATACTTCCCCGTACGTCCCATGCCGCACTGAACCTCGTCGAGGATGAGAAGCAGTCTGAGCTCATCACAGAGATTTCTCAAACCTCTGAGGTACTCTTGGGAAGCGATGTTTATTCCACCCTCTCCCTGTACAGGCTCCAGCATCACCGCACAGGTCTTGTCATCCACGGCTTCTCTCACTGCACCAAGGTCGTTAAAGGGTACAAAGGTAAAACCCTCGAGCATCGGCGAGAAACCCTTGTGATACTTGGGTTGCGCTGTAGCGGAGAGGGCAGCCATGGTGCGCCCATGAAAGGAATTATACATAGTAATTATCTTATACCTTTCTTGGGGGCTGTAATGTATTCTGGCCAGCTTAATGGCGGCCTCATTGGCTTCAGCGCCACTGTTGCAGAAGAAACACTGGCCCCCGAAGGAGTTGTTCGATATGAGTTTGGCCAGCCTCCCTTGAGCCTCGGTGTAAAATATATTTGGGGCATGAACGAGGAGCTTGGCCTGCTTGCTAATAGCACCGGCCACCCTAGGGTGACAGTGACCCAGGCTACTCACTGCCCAACCAGAAAAGAGGTCTAAATACCTCCTGCCATCACTATCCCAGAGATATACCCCCTTACCCCTGGTCAGGACCACCGGGTTTCTGATATAATTGGGTATAACGTACTTCTTGAAACTCTCTATCGTGCTGTTAGTGTCAGTTTTCATTTACCTTACCTGTACGCGGGGATTAGATTGAGGTATTATTACACACCAAAAGGGGGGCAATCAAGCTGAATTATTGAAATGTCACATTGGTCCATACTCATATAAATAATATAATTGCTTTTTAATCCAGAAGATGTTACTTTTCAGCCATAAGCGAAACAGAATATGTTCGTTTTAAGACACGAAATGAGACTAATCCTGGCTACGCTCCTAACGCTCCTCCTCATTGGCTGCTCAACGGAAGACTGGGGAGTCGGCTTTATGAAGGGCATGAGGAGTCTCCCCCAACGCGACTTCACCTCCGACGAAAGGGAAGAGGCAATCGAGGCAAAGGTACGCTTTGAGAAGCCTTTCAGGGCAGAATTGAATAGAAAACTAGAGGAGAACGAGCTGTCAGACCTAAAGGGATGGCTGGTCTTCTTCAGATTCTTCTCCGATGGTACTACCAAGACTGCAAATATATGGGTATACACCTACTGGGGAGATGAGGAGAGACACAAGGTCTACAGCGTGCCCTTAAAGACCTTTATTGACAAGGCCCAGCTCCCTACTATGGTTGAAGAGGCCTCCCTAGAGGTTACAAGCTTTCTCCTGCGGAAGGCTGCTAGCAGATATAAGCGAGTGGTAGATTAGCGGTCACATCCTCCTAGAAGGAACTATACATCACACTGCTAAATGCGCCCTGCGGCATAATGGCCCTAAACCCGTTAACCGTTTCTGTCAGATTGGCCATCATCTTCTGTATGTCTTCGTAAAGGTCCTCACCTCTAACCAACTTACCCAGGGTTCCCTCGCCCCTGACCATCTTGCCCAAGATGAAGTTGGCATTTTCCACCGCTTCCTTTAGGTCCACAAAGAGCGCTTCATCCGCAATAAGTCTCCCCATAGTGCCCTCACCCTTGGACATCTTGGCCAGGATAATGTTTGCACTGTTTAACGTCTCCTTTAGGTCTTCAAATAGTGTTTCATCCTCCAAGAGTTTCCCTATCGTCCCTTCTCCCCTGGACATCTTGCCCATAACGTCGTTAGCGCTAGCCAGTGCACCCTTCAGTTCGTCAAATATCTCCTCATCAGTAAAGAATTGCCCCATTGCACCCTCTCCCCTCTCCAACTTGGCCAAGATTCTCTGGGCACTCTCCAGGGTCTCGGTAAGTATCTCAATACTACCCATGGCCTGGTCAAACCTCACCAACATGTCGCTAAATCCGGGGACATCTACGCCCTCTATCACGCTACCAGGGGGCAGTGTTGGCCTATCAGGTGACACAAGGCTTATGTCTACGTAGCTCTTACCGAATAGAAAATCAGGGACGATTGTTGCAACAGAGCCCTCTCGTATTGGAATTTTCTTATCGATAACCATTGTTACCAGCATTCTACCGTCTTCAACGCTCACGCGCTTGACCTCCCCAATGCTCATTCCGGAGAGAGAGACCTTTGAACCCCTCTTCAGACCCTTGGAACTCTGGAAATAGGCCTTGTATTCATTGCGCTTCTTGAAGAAGCGCCCTACCTGCTCCACCCTAAAGGTTATAAGTCCGAGGATAACCATGCCAACGATAAAAAATATACCGACTTTCTTTGCTTGCGCCGGCGAAGCCATAACAACACACCTCCCTTTTTCAAGGGGTTTCTTTAGCCCCTTGCCTCTTGAACCTGCTTATAAATTGCTCAACTACAGGGTTTGTACTCCGTCGAAATTCATCCGGCGAACCCTGTTCTACTATCTTGCCCTCGTATATCATTGCAATGTGGTCTGCTATCGTAAAGGCAGAATCCATGTCATGGGTTACTATGACCGTCGTCTTCTTCAGCTTATTCTTCAAGTCGACTATCAGCCCGTCAATGCGCTCAGCCATTACAGGGTCAAGGCCCGTAGTAGGCTCATCGAATAGAATAATATCAGGGTCCATTGCCAGCGCCCTGGCTATTCCAACCCTCTTTTTCATTCCACCACTCAATTCCCCAGGGAGCTGCCGCTCCTTGCCCTCCATTCCAACAAGTACGAGCTTTTCCCTAACAATGTCGTCTATTTGTTTCTTGCTAAGTCTTCGCTGCTCAGTTAGGCCCAATCCAACATTCTGTGCAACCGTAAGAGAGTTCAGGAGGGCCGAACCCTGAAAAACCATCGCAAATCTCTGCTGAATCGCCTCCAGGCTCTTACCCGTCCTGCCTGTCAGCTCTTCTCCCAAGATGAAGATATGGCCGGAATCGGGCTTGACTAGACCGATCATGTGCTTGAGCAGTATAGTTTTGCCCGCCCCGCTGCTGCCCACTATGGCTGCAGCCGTTCCAGCGTGAATCTTCAGGTCAAGGCCTCTGAGGACATGATTGTCCCTGTACCATTTGTGCAGCTGGCGCACCTCAATGGCCGTGTTGTTAGTCGTCTTTTTTATATCAAGACCTACTCTAACCATAGCCTGGTAACAAAATAATTAAAGACATACACGCTGACAAATGAAAAAACCACTGAGTTGGTCGTGGCAAGGCCCACCTCCCCAGGACCACCTACGGTAACTAAGCCGCGGTGACAGCTAACTATAGCGATAATAATACCAAAGACCGCCGCCTTTACCAACCCCTTTGCTATATCCTCAAAAGTCAGCCACTCTTCTACGTTCTCTATATATATCGCAAACGGCACCCCAAAATAGGCCTTGGACACCGCGGCTCCGCCTGCCGTACCCACCAGATTTACATAGATAACCAGTACAGGCAGCATGGTAAGACAGGCAATAAACCTGGGCATAACCAGATAGCGTACGGGATTAACACCGAGGGTCTTCAAGGCGTCAATCTCCTCGGAGACGCTCATGGTGGCTATCTCGGCAGTAATGGCGGCCCCTATCCTCCCAATAACCAGTATGGCCGTCAGAACAGGGCCAAGCTCCCGTGCCATAGACAAAGCCACAATGGCACCGATATTCTCTTCCTGGCCAAACTCCTTTAATGCAACGCCCGTCTGAAGGGCCAGTACAAAACCAACAAATACCGCTGTGAGGGTTGCAATGGGCAGTGTATCTGCACCTACCTTACCCATCTGGGGGAAAACCTTATCCAGGTTTTTAAACACCGCCCTGAACCATAGTATGGTCGCCGCTAGTAGCTGGCACATCTCGCCCACGGACTGGAAGAAATTCAAAAGCCCGTTGCCAAGGTAGATTAAGAATCTACCGAATTTTGTCTTGCCCGGCTTGCTCATAATACTATCTGTGTGCCAATCCCCTCGTCAGTAAACATCTCGAGTAAAAGGGAATGAGGTATCCGGCCATCAATTATGTGGGCCTTTTTCACCCCAGATTCCATGGCCCTGAGACATGCCCATGACTTCGGCAGCATACCACCCGTTATCACTCCACGCTCAATAAGTGACACCACCTCTGCCTTCGACAGGCTGGAGACTATAGAATCCTCACGAGACGGGTTCATCATTATACCGTGCGTGTTTGAGAGAAACACCAACTTCTCCGCCTTTAAAGAACCCGCTATAAAGGAGGCTACACTGTCAGCATTTACATTCAGCAGGCCGCCCCGTCCGCGCGCCACCGGGGGAATGACAGGAATCTTACCGTCCCTGCATGCCTTATAAAACAACCTTCCCTCTATCGACGAGAGTTCACCAACGTGGCCCAGGTCTATTTTATTGCCCCGCTCATCGGTTTCCACATATTTTCCTGCCTTTAACGGAGGATGACCGTTTCTCCACATGTTTACGCCCCCATCCCCCAGGCCCTCCAGCTCCTGGAGTATCCCCTTATTTACATCATTTATCAGGACGTCCACCACTATATCGAGGGTCTCTTGGTCGGTAACGCGATGTCCCTGGACAAACTTGGGCTCTTTACCCCTCTTGGCCATTTCCTCACTGATGTGGGGCCCACCACCATGGACAAGTATGGGTCTCATGCCCACCGTTTTCATGAAGATTACATCCTCAAGAAGGCCCCGGAGCACGCTGGCCTCAGCCAGGGCGCTACCACCCAGCTTTATCACGACCAGTTTGTCCCTAAAGGCCTTAATATACGGCAGGGCCTCTACAAGTATGTCAGCCTTGCGGATAGCTTCTTTCATTATTTAATTTATTTCCATCGCAAAAAAACCGTCTAAGGAAAATATAGCACCTGTTGCCCTTTGCGTCAATCGCTTTACAGCAGGACATTTATCACCAAAAGGCTTATTGACTGGGCCTGGCGTTAGGGCTATAATACCCACGATTTCGCGGGTTCTAATGGTGCGTATCAACGGAGGGTTTTTAAGAAATGAAGTCTTTAAAAAAGGGATACCTTCTAGTAGTATCTGCGTTCTTCCTGCTTTCTCTAACTATAGCCTACGAGACCACTGTCCAGGGCACCTATAGTCGGGACATATTTATGACGGGAGATGCCCCCACTATACCTGCACCAGACGAAGTATACAACCCGGAGATGACCACACTGAAGGTGGAGGAGAGGTTTACCTATGAGGTGGCGGTACCCGAAGAAAAACTCAGTAAGGGTGAAATAAGCCCAGAGGACCTGGAGCTAATAGAGGTAGTAGACAAATCCAAGATTACTTTCCACCAGGTGGAGTGTTTCTACTACCGGCCCGTCATCCAGAGACAAACCAGGACCACCGACATAATGGTATGCAACCGCACACGAAAGGGCACCGAGTACTGGCTCACCGACAAGTCCAGGTTTGTGGAGTGGGAAGAGTGGTCTGACTGGGTCTCACTACCCAAAAAGGGCGTGGCAAAGAAGGACTAAAATCTCTCACTGTTTAACTGCACGGATATACTAACCTAGTTTGTTTGCAGGGATAGTCCGTAGGCTGTGTCTTGACGCATTTTATACTGCCCCATGCCATTGCGAGAGGTGAAGTCCATTTTGTCATTGCGAGGGGCGTAGCCCCGAAGCAATCTCAACGGTTTTTTATATAATTCTTCCGTGGAAAGCAAGCAGTACTATGTCTACATGATGACCAACAAGAGAAACACCGTCCTATACACCGGAGTAACAAACAATCTAAAAAAGCGGGCCTATGAACATAAAGGCAAACTGGTTGATGGCTTCACTAAAAAGTATAACGTGGCTAAGTTAGTATATTGTGAGGTCTTTGATAGCGTGGAAGGCGCCATACGCAGGGGGAAACAAATCAAGAGCGGTTCAAGGCAAAAGAAGGCAGCTTTGGTAAACAGGGTTAACAGTGGATGGAGGGATTTGTACGAAGAAATATGAGATTGCTTCGCTCCGCTCGCAATGACAAGTGACGCTGAGTAACGAAGGGCTTATTGTCCTGTACATAGGGTAGGCCAAGAAGACCTGCCTGCCTGAAATGGGAGTCATTATTAATCCTTTTTTAACCTATCTTAAATGTAATCACTTTCACATATGGAGCAATTATCTCACTTGGTATAGCATATGTCATAGGCAGAGGAATACCTTGAGAGTCAACAGCACCTGAAGTTACCATTCCCATAATTTCACCTGTTTTAGGGTCAAAAACGGCGCCACCACTCATACCACCTGCACCAGGGATGCTTATTTGTATCATCCGCGTTTCTTGAGGGTTTGTAGCTGGAAGAATAGCACTAACAATTCCACTGTAAAAAGTGGGTTGAACTATCCCACGGTTTGATTTAGTAAATAAAAACATTTCTTTCCCATATGGGTAGCCTCCAATAACAACTTGGTCACCAATCCCCAATTCGCTTGAGTCACCCCAGCGAACATTAGGCACTTCGTATGGAAGCTCCTTAGTGCTTTTTGCAGCACAAATGAGAACTGCCAAATCAACATTCATATTTACCTTATTAGTTCGTGGGTCTACAAATCTTAAAGCTTTTTGAACTGGATAGGGAACCCAAATAACGGTGCCATCTCTACTAATTCGTGCAAGAATGTACCCTTTACTTCTTTCTTCTACAAGTCCCGTAACAACATGGGCGCATGTTACCAATTTTCCATCACCCGCCTGAATTGCAGTACCGACAATGTTCATTAAGTATTTGTCAGCATTTCGTGCATTTATCTCTATTACAGGTACACCACTCGAGGGAAGTGACGGTAGGTCAAATGGGAAAATTCCTACAGGTACAAGGCTATTTCCAACCTTCGCAGTAACGGTTTCTCTCCCAAATGATTTCCAAGGAATATCTTTGGTGAGATCTTGATACTTATCCATTAACTTCTCCTTGAATGCCCCTACGGCTATTCTTATAAAAAAATAGAACCTCTAAGCAATGTAGCGTTGGAGCTTGCTCCAACGTTCAGGCTCAAAAGGTAGTCATCCTCACACCTTTATCCGCTTCCATCTGCCTCGACGGAACATTATGTAAACCGCTATGGAGCGGCCTATCCAGTCCAGGGCTGCCCCGAACCATACCCCCGGAAGCCCCCAACCAAAGACAATCCCGAAGAGATACGCGACGGGCACGTGGAAGAAGAGCGTCCCGATAATGGTGATAATCATCGGGCTCAGCGTATCGCCCGCCCCCCTCAGCCCACCAGCGTAGACCATATAGATGGCAAGTGCCGGTTGCTCAATCGCAGCAATCATTACGCAAATGATGGTCAACTTGAGCACGTCATCTTCGGGTGCAAATATGCTGGCCAACTGAGCCGGAATAAGCAAGAACAAGACGCCAAACGTGCACATCAAAATCAGGGCATAGACACAGCTTCGCCTCATACTTAGCCGCGCCAGGTCCTCCTTCTTGGCACCCAGACTCTGCCCGACAAGTGTGGCCGTGGAGACGGCCAACGCATAGCCCGGCATAAACGAGAAGGCCTCTATCCTAACAGCTATCTGGTGGGCAGCCAGGGAGGATGTGCCCAACATGGCCACTATCTTTAAAAAGACCAGATAGCCTATCTGGGTGAGAAAGGCATCCAGGGCCGCCGGTATGGATATCCTGAGCACCCTCTTTACTATATGTAAATCTGGAGGAAGCATGTCGCCTATCCTTACCGTAACCAGTGCCCTCCCGCCAAAGAGGATGACAACAACCAAGAGGGCGCCCGTTACATAAGATATAACGGTACCCCAAGCAGCACCCGCCACCTCCATCCTGGGAAATATCCATATGCCGAATATAAGCAGCCAGTTAAAGAGGACATTTAGGCAGTTCATTATCAGAGTAATAAGCATGGGCGTCCGTGTGTCACCCGAGCCCCTAAAGGCCGCATGACCGGCAAACATTATTAGCCTGCAAGGCAGGAAGCATATGACTATCCTAAAGTAAAGGGCGCCAAGGTTTGCCACCTCTGGCTCTGCACTCATGAGGTAGAGAATGTTTACGGCAGAGAAGAAAAGTACCGGCGCGACGCAAATGCCCACGATTGTGGCCAACAACAGCGATTGGGCTGCCACCCGTTCAGCGACAGACTTCTCTTTGGCCCCAGTGTGCCTGGCCACAAGGCTCACCGTGCCAACAGAACTTGAGGAAAATACAATGGTCAGTACAAAATTCAGCGCCCCCGCCATACCCACCGAAGCAATTGCCTCTGTCCCAAGCCTGCCAACCATGATGATATCCACGACAAAGACCATCATGTGCAGTACGTTCTCCATAGCGGCAGGGATAGCTAAGCGGGCTATGTTCTTGTTGAGGTTTTCCTTTGTGGGCTCCAGCGTGTACATGGTGGAGTGGCCATTATATGTTATCCCCTTGGGCTGTCAACACTAAGAGCACACAACTTCATTTAGTGCGGCAAGCAATTTCCCGTTGACAACCATCGTAGCAATATGTAGAATTTGTTTTTAAATTGTTTTTCTCCCACATAGCTTTAGAGAGGTAGGTGTGTACATAGGCATCGACCTGGTGGAAGTGAAGAGAATCAAGAATCTTTTCACTCGTTACCAGTCCTTTTTGGGCCGAGTATACACCCCAAAAGAGGTTGAGTACTGCCTCTCTAAAAAGAATAAATTCGAGCACCTTGCTGCTAGATTTGCTATAAAAGAGGCGGTGGTTAAGGCCCTGGGAACAGGGATGAAGTGGACCGATATCGAGTTACTAAATGACCCTTCAGGAAGGCCCTACCTTAAACTCTACGGAAGGGCAAATGAACTGGCCAGTGAGAAAGGCATAGGCAACTGGGACGTATCCATAACCCACACAAAAGACCACGCCATAGGGCAAGTATTGTTGGTGTCCAATATGCCCTCCCGAGAGTAGAACATGTTCAAATATTCTGTGTGTGAGAGCCTGACAGCAGGACGATATTAAGCGAAAAATTTAATGATAAAGAACCTCTCAGAAAGAGAAACATAATGACGGACACAAGAAAGCTTGTACTCATAAACCCCCATCCACTAGGAAATGTAGGTGAAGAGAACGTCTCCGTGCTAACCCAGATGCCAGTAAACCTGGGTTATCTGGTGTCGCTAACCCCTGAGAACTGGGAGGTAGATGTAATAGACGAGACTGAGGAGCTGGTCATAGACGACAATAACAACCTCACCTTCCCCGGGGCAGATTTAGTGGGGATAACGTCTGTCAGCTATCAGGCCCCCCGGGCCTATCAAATTGCAGACGCATGCCGAAAGAAGGGAATCCCCGTGGTAATGGGTGGCGTACATGCCACTATTTATCCTAATGAGGTAGCCAAACACGTAGACTCCGTTGTAATAAGGGAGGCTATATCCATTTGGGATAAGGTCTTATCGGATTTTGAGCATGGGCGTCTCCAGAAGTTCTATGAAGGTGGTCTTACACCGTTGGAGAGCCTTAAGATTATTTACCCCAACAGGGAATTCCTAAAAAAGAAATATAAATATCGTTACTCTGGAATAACTACAACGGCTGGATGTCCATTCAGCTGTGAGTTCTGCTCCGTTCCACAATCCCAGGGCAGAAAATACCGTGAAAGACCCGTCGAAGACGTGCTAGATGAAATGCAGGCCATTCAGGGCAAATTCCGCGGGTTAGTACTCACCGACGAGAATTTTTACGGCCACAGTAAGAAATCCAACGAAAGGGTCAGGAGCCTCTTCAAGGAAATGGTAGAGAGGGGCATTTATCAGAACTGGTTCGGCTTTACATCACTCAACATTTATAAGGACGACGAGACCCTTGATTACATGGTTAAGAGCGGATGCGTGGGAGTACTCATAGGGATAGAATCCCTGAGCAAAGATGCCCTGGAATCCATGAACAAAAATGTCAACCTAAGGATAACCATAGATAAATACTATGAAGCGATTGAGAATATCCGTAAACACGGTATAGCTGTTTGGGGAACACTGATATTCGGCAACGACGCCGACACCGTAGAGACCTTTGACGAAGTAGCAGACTTTGTTTTGGGGTCTAACCTAGATATAATGACCTGTGGCATACTCTGCCCATTCATCAACACACCCCTTTACAAACGGCTAGATAAAGAAGGAAGGCTCTTCAAAACAAATTTCCCAGATGATTGGGTATACTACACATCCCACCACCTTGTCCACATTCTCAACAACCTCTCCCTCCAGGAACTTATCGAAGGGATGAAGCGCCTACAACAGCGACTGTGGTCCACAGAGGTTATCAGAAAAAGGTTCCAAAACTCAAGACAGGTTCTTAACAATAATAACTCTGCCATGTTTGCCCTTAAGGTTAACTGGGACTGGAGGCATGTCATTACGCACCTGGTGGAGAACCTAAAAAACCTGGAGGCCTCTGGGATATACCATGAAGCCTTGGAGCGCATCGGAAAGAAGGAAAAGTTTGACGAGTCTTCCAGCCTAATAGTCACAAAGGTGTAGAAAAGATACCCATATCATGCCCAGAGTAGTAGTAACAGGCCTTGGCTTAGTAACAGCCATTGGATCTAACATAAAAGAATCCTGGGCTGCAATGCTTAATGGCCAGGATGGTGCAGCGGAAATTACCTCCTTTGATACCTCCAGATATAAGGTTCACCGCGCCTGTGAGGTGAAGAGACTAAACTCCAGCAATATAATGGAGACAAAAAGGAGGTACACGGTTTACGATTGTCTATACGTCGCCACCAAGGAGGCGCTTCAGGATAGCGACATACTCAGTTATCAGGGCCTTGAGAGGGACAAAATAGGCACCTCTATAGGGACACTTGCCGGGGAGCTCTCCATTTTTGAACACAGGTTAAGGGACCACCCGTACAGCAAGAAAGACGGATTTAGCATGGACGTTGTCCTAAGTTATCCACCAGTGACCCTATCCACCCAACTGTCAGAAGAGTTCCACATAGAAGGCCCTAATACCATCCTGATTAATGCCTGCTCTTCTGGCAACCATGCCCTGTGCTGGGCATTCGACATACTGCAAGAACACAAGGCCAATGCAATGGTTGTGGGCGGGAGCGATGTAGTACCGCAAACTGAGTTCACCCACTTCCACAACTTAAAGGCCCTGGCACCAGAGAAATGTCAGCCATTTGATAAGAACAGGCAGGGCCTGGTAGTGGGGGCTGGGGCTGGGGTGCTAATCCTCGAGACCCTGGAGCTCGCAACAAAACGCGGTGCAAATATATACGCCGAGCTAAAAGGCTACGGCCTCAGTAGCGACGGTTTTCACATGACCGCCCCCCATCCCAAGGGCGAAGGTGCCATCCGGGCCATGGAGTCAGCCCTCGCAAGCTCAAAACTATCCTACAAAGACATAGATTATATAAGCGCACATGGCACGGGCACGCCACTAAACGACAAGATGGAAACCCTTGCACTCAAAACCGTCTTTAACGAAATGGCCCAAAAGACCCCTTGCAGCTCGGTAAAGTCAATGATCGGCCACACCATGGGGGCCGCAAGCGCCATTGAATCGGTGGTCTGCTGCCTGGCTATAAAGTCAGGAGCTCTCCCACCCACCATAAACTATGAAACAAAGGACCCAGAATGTGATATCGACTGCGTACCAAACGAGGCGAGAGAAGCTGAGGTTAAATTCGCCTTGAACAACTCCTTTGCCTTTGGCGGTAACAACGCCAGCATTGTTTTTGGTAGGGTATGAAAAGAAGGGTTGCAATAACCGGCATTGGTATAATCTCCCCCCTAGGATTTGGACATGAGGAATTCTGGAAGAACCTTATCGAAGGCCGTTCCGCCATAGCCCCAATAACATCCCTGGACGTCTCCACCTACCCCTGCAAGCTGGCTGCAGAAATAAAGGGCCTAAACCCCTCAGATTATCTGGGTGACAGGGGCCTTAGATATCTAACAAAGGGCACCAAATTCCTTGCGTCCGCTATAAAACTTGCCCTTGAGGACACCCGGCTCATCCAAAACGGCCATGGCCCAAAGCACGCGGGTATAGTGGTCGGCTCGGCGCTTGGCAACTATCCTCAAACAACAGACTACACATATGGCATCTTTAAAAACGGGCCGGAAAAGCTCCTTCCCATGGACAGCTATGATGTGGCCCTAAATTCCTCTGTAAATTTTGCCTCAGTATTCTTTAAGCTCACAGGCCCTGCCAGGACCGTCTCCTCTGGATTCACCTCCAGCACCGATGCCATAGGTAATGCCTTCACCTTGATACAAAAAAACAGGGCAGACCTACTTATCACCGGCGGGGTAGAACAAATTTCGCTCGACATCTATCTTATCTTCCTTATGCAAAAACTCTTGGCAGGCTCACGGGACTCTGGACCCGAGATAAGCGTACCGTTTGATAGGCGTAGGAACGGCTTCATCCTCAGCGAGGGCAGTTATGTATTTGTATTAGAGGACATGGAATCTGCCCACAAGCGAGGCGCACGGGTATATGCAGAGATAACAGGCGTTGGTTCCACTTACCTGGGGGTAAAGAGATTTGGTCTGGAAGAAAGGGTCGAGAGGGTTAAGAGCGCCATGGAACAGGCCCTTGGACAGGCCGGGTTATCAAAAGACTCTCTGGGGCTTATCTGCGCCCACGGAAACTCATCAACAGTGATAGACCTAATAGAGGCCAAGGCCATCGAAGCCCTGCTGGGAGACCACTCGAAAGATGTTCTGATAAGTTCGATAAAGTCTCAAAGCGGTGAGTGTTACGGTGCCTCTGGGGCAATGCAAATGGCCTCCTGCCTGCTGGCTATGGGCAAATCGACCATCCCCCCCATAAGGAACTATGAAGTGCCAGACCCAGAATGCAACCTAAACCTCGTACTTAAAGAAAAACGCAGGCAGGATACAAAGGTCGCAATGGTTAACTCTCTCGACGAGAGAGGGAATTGCACCTGCCTTGTGCTAGAAAAAAGGGATATGTAATTTATTC
>JBHIBD010000053.1:0-15027 GCA_046758865.1 Candidatus Brocadiales bacterium
AACTGCGGTACGTCTTAGGTTGACATTCTCCAAATTGGCACCTTCCAGGTTGGCATATCTCAGGTCAGCGTCATCCAGGTCAACATGTCTCAAGTCAACGCCGCTCAGGTTGGCATATACGAGTTTGGCACCCTCCAGGTTGGTCTCTTCCGGGTTGGCGCCCACCAGGTTGGCATATCTCAGGTCAGCGTCCTCCAGGTCGGCATGTCTCAGGTCAACACCGCTCAGGTTGGCATAGGTCAGGACGGCACCCTCCATGTCAGTATATCTCAGGTCGGCACCCTCCAGGTTGGCGTCGTTCAGAGTGGCATCGTTCAGGTTGGCATCCACTAGGTTGGCACCTTCCAGGTTGGCACCTGTCAGGTCAGCACCGCCTAGGTTGGAACTCCTCAGGTCAGCATAGCTCAGGTTGACACCGGTAAGGTCACATCCCGGGCATAGCCTCGTACGTAGCAGCCTGTCCTTATTCTCCTCTATTGAGGCTGCATGGGCTGAAAATGCCTGTGGTTCCAATGAGCACCAATTATTTGCAAGAACGAATCCAATAGAAATGATAAAGGCAGTGACTAATAACGGTTTTTTGATATAGTTCATTTCCAACATTCCCCATTTCTTTTTGTTCAATTATTTAAGATGAAACGCCTTCAAAAGTCACTTTAGTAGTTGGCTATAGCTAAGCTTTCTGAGGAGTCCCAGTTAGCACGGAAGTCAGAGATCTCACCGTCATCGATTTTTACTCCCAGGTCAATAACTGTAGAATTTTGCAAATGCAATTATTAAGCCAGAGCCGATGGTGACAATCGCAAAGGTCAATGGCATGCCAACCTTCATCCAGTATCCAAATGTAATTGGATGTTTAGTTTTTTTGCTTAAAAACATTACAATTATGTTTGTTGTTGCCCCAATTGGTGTAGCATTACCCCCAAAAGTAACACCCATAGCCAATGCCCACCACAGAGGCGTAATGTTTACACCCGCATCCTTAAGATGTAGAAAAACCGGTATTAATGCCAGAGTAAGTACACTATTTTCTACAACCATAGACATTAAAGCAGCGAACCACGCTATAACTAACACTGCTATTATCATATTTGCCTGTGTGAATATTACAACCTGCGAGGCGGCAAAATGAAGGACTCCCGCCTTTTCAAGCCCCCCCACACAAACAAAAAGACTGGCATAAAATAGTATTACACTCCACTCTATATGCGCCAGAAGTCTCTCTATGTCCGGTTGCACCAGAACAAGGGCCAAAGATGCCCCAATCAAGGTTATAAAAGAGGGGTCGAGATGGAGTATGCTCTCGAGTATAAACAGTATAATTACTACTCCTAAACAGGACAAAAGAATAATTATTTCCTTTGTGTTTATGCTCTGCGCATGAACCTTTATCTTTGGAAGCTTTGCCAGCGCCGTATGCCTACCTTTATATCTAAGCTCTTTCCAGAAGATAGCAATAACGATAGCGTACGATACAGCAGCAGATATAAAGGCAATGGGTGCCATGTGTATAAAGAAGTTGTTGAATGTTATGTGGGCCGCGGAACCTATCATGATATTGGGCGGGTCACCTACCAGGCTGGCTGTACCCCCGACGGTTGCCAGCATGGCCTCTACCATAATAAAGGGGACAGGATTAAGCTTTAGGATATCGGCCGCCTTTATAGTGACTGGAGCAACCACCAACACCATAGTCACGTTATTAACCACCATAGATAACAGCGCTGTGACTGTTCCAAGAACTATCAATAAGAGCTTGGGATTTCGTCCACACTTTGTTGCCAAGAAAAAGGCTAAAATCTGGAAGAATCCCGAATGTTCTAATAAGCCCGTAACAATCATCATCCCCAGTATGAGTCCCAATGTTGCCAGGTCTATGGCTCCAAAGGCCTCTTGTGGGTGGTAAAATCCCATGTAATGGCCAACAAGAGTCATCAAGACTGCACCCGCCATGCCGACGATGGCTATCTCTACACGGTTAGCTATTATCGTTGCGATTACGGCAATGAAGATACCTAAAGAGGTAAACAGCGCCTTTTTGTCATAGGCCTCCCCGTGTTCCACCCTGTGCCTGAAGATGGACCCTTTTAACTTACCGGGTCTCGGGGTAATCGTTAGGCTGTCCAATACGCCTTCTTCCTCTAAAATCTCTTCAGGTATTTGAAGGTCCTCTTTAGGCGGTTCTTGGACAAGTGTCCTGTTCTTCGGCTGGGAGGAAGAAACGCTCCGGTCATTGCTTATCCCATATCCCGAAAGAGTCCCCCATCCCCAAAAAAGCAGGCACACAATTAACGGCAGGAGCCACCTTTGCACCTAAACTGTTCCCTTAGATTAAAAACCACTATGAAGAAAAACAAAGTTTAATACATGCGTGAAATTTTCACAAGGTCATTTTGTCCGCGCATCTTCAAGGTATGAAGATTAAACCGATATAAGTTTTTTTGATTTATCAACTCTTTGTGCTATGAGACCTCTGCAAAAAGTCTGAATTTTGCAGAAAAATAATCCCCCTTTCGCAAAGGAGGAAGTGGCAAGTCCATTTCGTGGGGAACCTCAAAAGACACTTTTGCAGAGGTCTCAACATAATTTTAAAGGGTTTTCTAGGGTTTTCCTCTTCTCCAAACCACAGCTTCTGTATTGACAGTGTATGCAGTTAGATACATAATCACCCTTATAAATCTAAAAAGCACTTTATTCTAGGAGGGGACAAAATGGCAGTTCAACGGATAAACTGTAACAAGAGGATAACTTACCACGTTGGTCTAATGTCTGATGCCTCGCTCATTCCGGCCGAAGACATACAGAAGGGTGCGTTTCTGTTCTGTGGCGGTGCCATCCCTAGGAACCCGGAGAAGAATTGGGAGATTCCCCTGGACTTCGAAGAGCAGTGTCACGTGACCTTCAAAAACATGAAGGGTGTGCTGGAGGCAGCCGGAACTTCAGTTGATAACCTGGTAAGGGTGATTGTCTATCTGACTGACATGAGGAACTGGGAGACCATGAACAAGGTCTATGTACAATACATCAAGTCGGCACCTGCCAGGGCCTGCATCGGCATAGACGCCCTTAATAACAAGTACCAGATTGAGGTCATAGCCGACGCCTTTGTGCCAGCCAAGAAGTAAGTAATATGGCGCACTCCATACAGGTTTGACGAAAGATGAGCTCCGGTGGGGTGCGTCTTGACACACCCTACTACTTTTGTGTAAGGTGTGGCTGTAATGTCTTTAAGGAGTCTTGGGACACGGTGGAGGGCCTTGAGCACGAGGAGGATATACAACCTCCTCATGGGGAAGCTCCAGCACCAACTGGGGCTCTATAGGCTCCATTCCTATCCGGCAAAGATTACCATAGAATCGGGCAATATATGCAACCTGCGCTGCCCCCTCTGCCCAACGGGCCAGAACGACCCCTCAGCCAAGAAGGGCTTAATGCCCTTTGAGACCTATAAGAAGGTGGTGGATGAACTGGGTGAGGAACTGTACCTGATGAGGCTCTATAACTGGGGCGAGCCCTTGCTGAATCCCGAGCTTGTGCCCATGATAAAGTATGCGGTCTCCAAAGGCATAATTGTCAAGATAAGTACCAATCTCGACATAAAGATGGATGTTGACCAGGTGAAGGCACTTTTGTGCTCTGGAGTCCACAAGATTTACGTCTCTTGTAATGGTACCTCGGAGAAAACGTATCAGAAATATCACAAAGAAGGTGATTTTAATAGGGTAATGGATAACCTGAGACTGCTGGCGACCAAACGTTCCGAACTAAACTCTTCCACAGATATTGTCTGGCTGTTTCATGTCTTCAGGCATAATGAACATGAGATAGAGGAGGCTAAGGAGTTGGCAAGGGAGCTTGGTGTAACATTAGAGATAAATAAAATGAGGCCAGACATGGGTAAAGAGATATTTGAGACGGCGGAGGAGGCCATCAAGAGGGATGGTGGATGGCTTCCTAAAGACCCGCAGTATAATATCTTTGACATGGAGAAGAAGAGACCAAAGATGCGTTTTTCTTGCGACCAGCTTTGGACTGAGACGGTTATTAACTGGGACGGTTCCGTGCTGCCCTGCTGTGCTGTATATAGTGAGAAATATGCCTTTGGAAACATATTGGAAAGACCTTTTAGTGAGATATGGAATGGAGAGTCTTACCAGGCCGCCCGCAAGGAGGTCTTGTCTAAGGAAAACGGAACCTGGACCATCTGCCGGGTGTGTAAGAAGACAGGGTTTCTCCATGGCTAGGTGTGTTTGAGGAGTGCAGATTGTACAGCCTTCTCAGCATTTCCACGTCCTTTTCCCCTACTAAATCCCCAAGAAATGCCTCAAGTTTGTTCAAGTCCGAATCCCTGTCCTGCAGTCTGGTGCCGTTTATTGCCAGGTTCATGGTGAATTTAAAAGGCCTTGCAAGGTATAGCCTTATCCTCCCCGAAGGTAGTTCTCGGACACCGATATCCCCGACAGAGATGGGTGCGGATAAGGTGCCATGGTTGTGAAGCCGAGACAGGAGCCTGGCAGCGTGCCACAGAAGCGCCTGTCTCCTCTCAGAGGACGGTGGAGATTCCCCAACGGCAGTGCGCAACTCCCCAAGTCCAGGGATGAATTTTACGATAAGGTAGCCCTGATAGGAGGCCCCTTCGCCGACCTCCACAGCACCTACTACAGGGCTTACGGGAATGTTGGCCTTTATGAGGGCATTAGCGGCCTGCCAGGCCTCCATTGCTGGCCCTGTGCCCACGAACTGTGAATGGGAGGAGAGAAATTTATAAATATCTACTTCCATCTCCACACCTTTTGTACATATTTCTCTGCGTGCCTTATAGAGCTTGAATGGTCCTAGGGCTTCCATTGCATCTCCTTCATCCAGGTCTTTTGTCAGGTGTATTAGTTCTTGCACATTGTGGCCCTCTAGGAAGTAGGCCCTGAGGGAACCGTTTGTGTAGAGCTTGTAACCTCTATCCCCTCGCACAGAGGCCTTGTGTATTCTCAGGGCATCTTTTCGCAGTATCCAATGGGTATGCCTATCCAACTCCTTCATCCAGAAGGCGAACGATGTCTTCTCCATATCTTTACCCAGTGAATATGCCCTTAGAAACCGCAGTTTGTCCGTAATGCCAAAGTTTGTCCCAATACGGTTGAGTTTGGCAAGGGTCCAGTTCCTCATATCCTCTGAGATATAGTCATGGATGTAGGTCCTTTCAAAATCAATTATGTATATCGCCGGTTCCGGGTCATGAGGGTCTTTGAGAAGGAAGTTGTTTAGGGAAAAGTCTGTCTGAAAGATGCCGCCTTCGTGGCTTTTCCTGGCGAGTCTGCCCAGGGCCTCGATTACCCTCGACCTCTGATGCTGTGGAATATCTTCCCTGTTCAGATAATCACTCAGGTTCACAGCACCGTCCATTTTCTTTAGCAATATATAGCACTCCTCTATCAGGCCCATACGCCTTTTTTCCCCTGCTGCCAAGGGTGCGATTGCAGGCACTCTTCTTTCAAGGGCGGTTAGTCCTATCATAAGTTCTCTCAAGGCCTTAGACCTAAGAAAAAGATGCTTTAGTTTGAGAGACAAACCGGTCAAGCGGAAGGCCTTTAGATATATCTCTTCCCCGCTGGTCGTTGTGCCCAGAGAGGCGAAGACTTTGCGTCGCCCTTTCTTGTGGATGGTGACAGTCTCCTCTCTGAGGGGATCGGCAAAATCCATTAGCCAATCTCCAAGGGCCTGCTCCTCACCCTCTGGGATGTACCAGGTTATACTACCTGTGTTCTTTCGGAGGATTTTCTGCACAGCGGATGGGTTCTATTTCCTGAAGAGCTTGACGAGGAAAACGGTTGCGATGACACCCAAGATCATGTTGGCTCCCCACATGGTAGGTCCTGGTAGGAATCCTTGCTCCCTTGCAAGTACCTCACCCGTTACAAGTAAGGGGTAATACACCACCAGGGCTATCCCGAAGCTTATCAAGAAGCCGAGAACCATGTTACGCATTCTTGTCATTATACCTACAGGGATACCTATGAGGACAAAGGCCAGGCATGAAAAACCCGGGGCTAGCCTTTTGTGTATGGCGACGCTTATATCACGGGTTCTTTCCTTATGTTCAGCCGTATTATAAAGCCTCTGCGCTTTTTGGTATCTCTCGTTTAGAATACGTTCCTCTTTGGACATTTTTTCGGTGCTCTCAGCGAGGTGCGCTAGTTTTCTTCCCTCTTTTTCCATAGTTTCTTCAGCCAGGCGTTTTGCCTCTTCTGCTTCTAGTATGCGCACAGTTTCATCCTCTATAGTTTTATTTATTTCCGAGATCTTGTTCTCAATGTCTGCCAACTCCCCGGGTTTGCCTGCCTTTCCGGTTTGTGCCATCTCCTTTGCGAAAAGAAGTTCCGCTACAGTTTCTTCCGCTATGCGTATATAGTCTTGAGAGATCTTAATCTCATTCTTGACGTTAGTCAGGTTAACCCTTTGCTGTGAGACGACTTCCCTGGCCTTTTTGGCTTGTGCAGAGGCCTCCCGGATTTGCCCTTGTACGGCGTATAATTGCCCCTGAATTTCATGCATGCTTCTCCTGAGTGCCCCTCTTCCGGGTTCTATTTCATCCAAAATATCTCTGTTTCTCCTAATTTCTCGTTTAACCTCTTTTTTGTACTCTAGAAGCTGAGAGAAGGGCATGTATTTCCTGAACGTTGTATGCTCCCTTAACCCCAGGGGCATTAGAAAGGTTGTCTCTCCAAAGGGTATAACAGTCGGCGTGGCACTTACCTTGTCCTGGCTTATATTAATGAATTCCCCGTCGCGCAGGGCACACACTACGGTGTTCTCTTCCATTTCGATGTCCAGTCGGCCCTCCCTCGCCAGAATTATATTGGACACACGGTCACCGTCTGCTTTAAGTATGGTTACACCCTTGAACACGTCTCCCTCTATTTTTTGTATGTTTATATAGTAAGGGTCTAAAGCCTTCTTGCCACCTGCAGATATCAGGTGCTGAACAATCTGGTGGGTGGCCCTGTCCCTCATCGTCCTGAGCATTTTATAGGACCGTGGCTGAAGCTCTGCATTAATGGCCACGGATACAAAACTAAATAGAAGACCCACTATGGCCACGGGTATGATAATCGTCCTGAGATGGACACCGCTGGTGAGCATCGCCCAGACCTCATTGTCACCACTCATGCGCCCGTAAGTTATTACTGTAGCAGCAAGTAGGGCCATCGGCAGTGCATAAGGTAAGGCATACAATATGAAATAAGGGAGCAGCCCAACAACGATGGACATTACATCGGCACCCTTATACATGGACTGGAGTGTAAGCCCCAAGATGATCAGGAATTCGAATATAACAATGCTTGGGATGAAAACCCGGAAGAATTCCTTGAGGACATATTTTTGCAAAGTTAACCGCATTTACTACTCTTTGTAGCTCGGCATTATATTCTTATCCATGTCTCGCGGTCAATACAAATCTCAGGCCCATGCCCTTTCCTTGACAGGACATCTATGACCCATATAATAGCACTATCTCAAAGGGAGTATCAAGGTGAAAGACGACCTCAGTAAATACATTGGGATAATTGACAATTTCTCCCGTGTAAGCGTGGCGGTAATAGGGGATATAGTGGCCGACATCTATATCCACGGTAGGCCGTTCAAGCTCTCCAGAGAAGCACCCGTCATAGTCGTGAAGTACGAGGGCGAGACTATAGCCCCAGGAAGTGCCGGCAATACGGCCAATAATCTCTCTAAGTTGGGGGCAAAAGTATTCCCATTGGGAATAGTGGGTGACGATAAGGAGGGTGACTTTTTAAGGGAGTATCTTTCTAAGGACGGTGTGGATATTACCGGAGTATTTGTGTCCAAAGAGCGGGGTACTATATCGAAGACACGCCTCCTTGCCGGCGATACCCACGCCTCCAGACGACAGGTTGTCCGAATAGACAGAGAAACTCCTTGGAAGATGCCCGATTCCATGGAGAAGAAGATATTGGGCTACGTAGACGATGTAAATAAGAAGGTAGATGTCTGGATAGTTTCTGACTACGGCTATGACATAATAACGCCCAGAGTACTAGAGAGGATGAAGGAGATTGCCAGAGAAAAGACGGTTGTGGCAGACTCCCGGAGCAGGATATGCGATTTTGCTGGTGCAACGGTTATCACCCCTAATGAGGCAGAAGCTGAGGTGGCTTCTGGCATACGCATAAATGGCGAAGACGATGTGTTGAAGGCGGGTAAGAAATTGCTCGAAAAGACGGGGTCAGAGGCGGTGGTTATTACCCGTGGGAACCGTGGGATGATGCTGTTTGAGAAGACCAGCCACGTAGAGAACATACCCATATGCGGGCCCAATGAGGTCACAGACGTTACTGGGGCAGGTGACACCGTCACAGGCCTGCTGGCCCTGGGCATACCCGCTGGAGCCAACTTCGTGCAAGCTGCTCGACTTTCAAACTATGCTGCAGGTGTTGTAGTGATGAAAAACGGCACTGCCACCGTAAGCCGCTCAGAGTTGATAGAGATTATAACTAGAGACCTGAAGGGTAAGCCCAGTGGGTGAGGTCGTAAGAGACCACGAGAGACTCGCCTCCATACTCAAGGGCCTCAAGGCAAAGGGCAAACGGGTTGTCTTCTGTAACGGCTGTTTTGATGTCCTTCACGTTGGTCATACAAGGTGCCTGAGGGGTGCAAAGGCGCTCGGCGACGTGCTGGTAGTGGGGGTAAACAGCGACAGCTCTGTAAAAGGACTTAAGGGACCCAAGTACCCGTTAATGCCCGAAGGAGAACGGATGGAGATAGTCGCCGCCCTAAGAGACGTTAATTATGTCACCTGCTTTTCCGAGCCCAGCGCAGATACACTAATCCTAAAGCTAAGGCCAGATGTCCACGCCAAAGGGACCGATTATACACTTGAGAATGTTCCTGAGAGAGAGACCGTTCTCTCCTACGGGGGAGAGATAGCCATAGTGGGCGACCCAAAGAACCATTCCAGCACCCACCTTAAGCAGCAGTTTTTAAAGAAGGGGCAGGCCATTAAGGAAGATTTCTAAGAACGCCTCCTCAGCCTTTCCGGGTCGGTTGTTTGGTCAATAAATCTATTGCAGTCTCTGCTACCCGTCGTGGCTTTATCCGCTTCATGCAGCGGTGGTCTGTAGGGCAGGTCTTAAGGTGGCAGGGGGCACATTCCACCACCTCTCTTATGACCTTACCCACCTCCTGCTTTGTATGGGTGTACCTGGGGTCCGTCGGGCCCATTAGGACTACTACGGGCTTATTTAGAGCTACAGCAAGATGCCTTGGGCCTGAGTCAACGGTTATTAGCAGTGAGCACTTCTTAACCAGGGCCTTAAGGAGTTCAAGACTGATGCCGTCTTGCGATAGGTTAACGATACCACCATTGGCCATATCCTCTATCTTTTTGGCCAGATCATTTTCCTCAGACCCAGTGGCAAGGAGCACGTGGCAATCGAGGTGTTTGCGCAGGATTTTGGCAGTATCGGCAAAGCCCTCCACTGTCCAGAACTTTGATGAACCGTAGGAGGTTCCCGGATTGATAAGCACCTTGGGTTTTGAGTCGGCTATTCCGTGCTTGGCGAAGAGACGGTCTATCGCCTTCTTGTTTTTTGAGGAGACAAATAATTCTATATTTTTTGAGCCCACCCTACAGCCTATACTGGTGCAAAGCCTGAGGTAATAGTCGCCCATATAGGTAGGCAAGAAGCGCCCTTTTTCCTTGGGCCTTTTTATCGCATCGGTGAGTAGCCAGGAGCGGTTATCTCGTAGGTACCCTACCCGCCTGTTTGCCCCTGCCAGCCAGGATATGAGGGCAGAACTGAAGGAGTTAGGCAATATGAAAGCAAGGTCGTATTTCTCTTTTCTTAACTTCCTTACTAACGAAAGATATTTTCCGGCCTGTTTGTGTTTTGTCTTTGGGTCATATTCTACGATTTCGTCAAACCATGGTGCGCCATCTAGTATACCCTTCACATAGGGCCTGAGGAGGAGGGAAATCTTTGCGTTGGGGAAGTTTTCTCTGATGCACCTGAAGGAAGATGTTGCCATTACAGCATCACCAACCCAGTTAGGGGAGGTTACCAGGATGTTATTCACGTTTTTCATTTTTCCCAGTCCGACCTTACCGCAGTAAATTTATTATATCGGAAAGAATAGTGTTTGCAACCGGCTTTATCTAGACACTTGGAAAGTTCTTCATCAACTGAGATTATACTATCTTTAGTCTCTTCCCACTTCTCAAGGGGCATATCTTCTATTATGCCCGTCAGGAAGGAGTAGATATTACCCACAGAGTTTCCAGAATAGGTGTTCACATACCAGGGAAAGATTTTCTGGAGTTTTGAGATGAAGAGATTATGCTCCGGGCCGAAGTCTAGGCACGACGATTCTGTAAAGTTTTCCAGTTCCTGCATCTTTTCAAAGTTAATGTATCCTCCTTGCAGGCTCATGTCATAGGCCTCTGTCCTTGGGAACGGAAAGAAGATGGCCCAGCGGAAGCGCCCTGGTCGTATCCTGCTCAGGAGTCCTATTGTGGCTAAAATGTCCTCTCTCGTCTCGTAAGGGAGTCCAATCATTACAAAGGAAGAGGTATGCAGGCCGTACTTATGAGCTGCATCGAAGGCGCGGATTATCTCCTCATTACTCATGGGGCGGCGGAGTATATCTCGTCTTATCCGCTCGCTCCCGCTCTCAAGCCCAAATTTTACTATACTGCAGCCACCCTCCTTGAGCATCCTCGCCCTCTCTTCATCAAAGGCGCGGACATGGGCATTCACCACAAAGGGTATCCTCGTTAACTTTGGATATTCGGTACAAAAACCCCTTAGAAATCCCTTGTCAAAGGTAAAGATGTCATCGTCAAAGATGAAGGTCTTTATGCCCTGGTAGGTACGGAGCAGATAGTCTATCTCATCCAGTACGGCCTCCAGGTTGTGGCGTCTGATGTAGCCAAGGTCAGTGGTGGAGAGCTCTTGCCGGTAGCGGTCTACTATCTTGTGGTTGAAACAGTAGCTGCAGCGGAAGGGGCATCCCCTAGAGCCCATTAGCCTCACCCACCCGTCCTCCTTGTATATCATGTGTTGGAGGTCAAACAGCTCGTAGTCCTTCCTCGGGAGTTTAGACAGGTCAATAAAGGGGCGGACATTGTTCTGCTTTATCCTGCCGTCTGTCCTTGCCCAGACGTTGGCAATGGTGGTGGTATCCTCGCCTTTTTCCATCCTTGTTATCAGCTCAAGGACGGCCTCTTCTCCCTCGCCCACGCAGGCATAATCAAAACAGTCCTCCCTTAGCACCTCCTCAGGCACCAGTGTGGGATGCACACCTCCCATGAGGATGGGTATGTCGGGGAAACCCTCCTTTATAAGCCGTGCTGTGCGCAGTGCGTTTGGGTACTGGGGCGTCACCACCGACATACCTATCAGCTCCGGGGAGTAGTCCTCCACATACGCCCTAATCTCCTCATCACTGGGCAGTTTGTTCAATTTCTCGTTCAGGTTTAAGAGTCTCGTGGTGTGCCCGTGCTCCTTAAGCACGGCGGATATGAAGGCCAGCCCATAGTTAAACCCCACCTGGGCATGGACATTCGGATAGATGAACAGCACCTTCATGACAATTTTGCTCGCATAATGATACTACCCTTGTATCAAGATACTAATGCAACCGCCCCCATAAGGCCTGTTGCTATACAATCAGGGTTTACAGGCATATCAAAGCTGTCTTCAGAGGTATTCCGTCGCCTGCGGCTAAGGATATCAGAGGACTGTATCAATACGGTCTTACAGCCTGCCGCCATTCCGGCCATTACATCGGCTGGTGTATCGCCAATCATTATTGACTTAGAGAGGTCTATGTCATGCTCCCTGGCTGCCCTCAGGAGCATTTCTGGCCTGGGCTTTCGGCACTGGCAGTCTATGCTGTACTCCTTCACGGTGCCCTCGGCTAAATGGGGGCAGTAGTAGATTGCGTCTATACGCGCGCCCTCCTCAGAGAGCATGCTTATAAGTCTGTTGTGAATCTCCACCAGTTTTTCCTCTGTAAGATATCCCCTTGCTACCCCCGACTGGTTTGTGACTATTATTGTGAGATACCCATTTTCGCTAAAATGTCTTATCGCCCTTGCGGCATCGGGCAGGAGCACTAGCTCCTCGAGCGAGCGCAGGTATTCAACGCCCTGGACTATTGTCCCGTCTCTGTCCATAAAGACTGCCCTTTTGCTCAAGCTGTTGTCTCCTCTTCCGGAATGGAGCTGTAGCGTGCGAGCCGCGCCGGAGGCGGGGTCTGCCCCTGGCATGATTTATCTCGCACGTGCGCTATTTCAGGCTATGCTGTTGTGCTTTCTGATTTCCTATCTCTACAATCTTGGAGATGATGTCGGTGGTTGAGACTCCCTGAACAAGTGGTGCAAGCACTACCTTGCCTCCATAGGACTCCACGGACTCACGTCCCACCACCCCTTTTTCCTTCCAGTCTTCACCCTTCACCAACACATCCGGCCTTACACTCTTTACCAACTCCTCCGGGGTAGATTCATCAAATAGTACCACGTAGTCCACATCCTCCAGAGCAGCAAGGACCCTGGCCCTATCTGCCTCCGGCAGCACAGGCCGACCCAGACCCTTCATGTCATTAACTGAGCGGTCCGTATTGAGTCCCACTACCAGCAACTCGCCCTGGTTGCGGGCAAATCCAAGGTACTCTATGTGGCCCCTATGCAGGATGTCAAAACAACCGTTTGTAAAGACTATCCTTTCCCCCCTGGAGCGATGGTTATCTAATATTTCCTTTAACTCCTTGACGGTCTTAATCTTCTCAAGTGAGGGGTGATTCCCAGAGAGTTCTCTCAGCATCTCTTCTTTGCTGACAGGGGCTACGCCTATCTTTCCAACCTCGATGCCCGCGGCTACATTTGCCAGCCGTGCAGCATCTACAAAATCAAAGCCCCCAGCCACTACAAACGTTATTATGCTCAGTATCATATCTCCAGCGCCAGTAACGTCATATATCTCCCGAGGGGTTGTGGGAAGGATGAGGTGGGTCCCGTCCCTCTGATACAGGAATATACCGTCCTTATCTAGCGTTATTATGGCACACTGGAGGTCTAGGCCATTCACCAACTTGCTACCGGCGCTCTCAAGATTCTCCGGACTTGACGTATCTACACCGGTCATTATCTCTGTTTCATGGCGGTTGGGGGTGACGGCAGCGACCCCTTTGTAGAGCGAGCAGTCGCTACTCACCCTGGGGTCCACGATAATGGGTTTTTTTGCTGCGCTTCCCAGGCTGGAAATGGTCGTGAGAAGCCTTTCGGTGAGTAGTCCCTTGTTCATGTCGGACAGGGCCACAGCATCGCATCGGTGCAGGTTTGTCTCGATATAGTTTATGACCTTGTCTTCTATCTCCCTCGGTGGGGGGTGTGTCCTTTCGTAATCAATCCTAAGAAGCTGCTGGACAGCGCGTCCTGCCGTATGGAGATGGCCCATCATACGGGTCTTTACCGTGGTTGGGCGTTCCGTATCCACGAATATCCCAGAGGTATCTATACCTAATTTCTTTATCATCTGGGAAAGGTCCTGGCCCTCGGTATCTTGACCCACTATCCCTGTACAGAGAACCTTTGCGCCAAGATGGATGAGATTGGCTACGACAGCGCCTGCGCCGCCGGGGCGCAATTCTTCTCGTGCGACGTTTATCACTGGTATAGGCGCCTCCGGTGAGATGCGGTTTACTTCTCCCCATACATACTTGTCCAACATGAGGTCGCCTACTACCATTATGGTAGGACTCTTGATATCTGTCAGGATTTGTATCAGTCTGCTATGCAACACAGGGCTCCCTCTGAGGACTACTGCATAATAAACTCAACAATAAAGGTGAGTAGTTCCACTCTATCCCATTCGCTACACACAGGTCTTTAATCTTACGGTGGTACTTTTCATAGATGTCGGATGACGTGGTCCTCCAGTCCTCCTGGCAGTAGAATATCCTGCATGCCAGGGGCCTGCATTCCCTTATTGTGCATTTGTTGTTAAATAGATACGGGCAGACCTCTTTCTTGATGACCGTCTTTGGCCATCCGACATTGTCAAGCATATAGCCTACCTCTATGTCACTCACGTATAGTGCATGGCCGTATTCTTGAAAATGACAGCACTTGCCGCATGCCTTGCACGGTGGTGCCAGGGTGGACAATTCTTCATCCAAGTCTCTATATATTTTGCGGAGCCCCTCTTCCCACTGCATCTTTACTTCCATTCGTCAAACCCTGGTTCTGAGCAAGAAACTCTATCCCGTACGAACTATTTTCAACAAGTTCTCAGTCCACTTCCGATAGGTAAGGCTTATTTGTCTCGTTACCAGTGTGGGGTTTATTTATAAAGTTTCTGGCGGCCTCATCAAGTTGATACTCGAGCAGTCTGCCGCAGTAGGCCTCGGCCCTGGGGACAGGGGAATCCCAAGAAGTAGAGACCAGGGAAAAGTCTACCCTATCATCTTTAAAGGTATCTCTCAGGATATTGTCTCTTATCTGCCCGAGGGTTAATTTTTTCCTCGCAACCTTGAACTTCTTTTTTCCTACAGTCTTAGCAATGGACTCAGCACTTCCATCAGGATAGTTGTCCGCCAGCACCTTCAGCATGATTGCGTTATAGGCGTTTATCCAGAATGCAAGCTGTTCTTCCCTAGAAAATGACTCTAGCTCTCCCTTCTTTATTTTGGCAATCTTTTTTAGGAATCTTTTCAGGTGCGGTGTGTCCTTTATAACAGCATAGTCAACCTTGCCATTTGTAACGGACTCTTTGAGCAGCTTGTCCAAGTCGGAGTGGTCAAACTGGGCTGGATATAGTGCGCCTTTTTCCGCATCGTAGGACCATTTTTGGACGAAACGTTCACCGTTGTCAGAAAGCCCTGTCAGGTCGAACTCCCAACGTCCGCTCTGTAGTATATTCGCATGGCCATTCATCACCTTGGGAGAGACACCCTGCCCTTCTATCATACCAAAGCCCATATTTATTGCAGTACTGAAGATAAGGC
>JBHIBD010000054.1:0-14949 GCA_046758865.1 Candidatus Brocadiales bacterium
ACTCCATGGCCTCTATCATCCAGGGTATCTCCTCATCGCCAAACCTTATGGAGGTGTCTTCCACAAGCGTCTGGTACTCGCCGCGGAAAAAATCCTCGTGGCTCTTCTCCATCTGGGCCAGCTTTTGAAAAACACTCTTAGAATCGGGGTCCTCGGCCTTCTCTGAAGCCTCCTTGTAGAACTGATAGGCCCTTTCCTCTGCCTCGTATATGAGCTTTACCACGTCCTTAAGGAGTGCATCTCTGGGGGGTGTTGCCACCATCCTCCTTGCTTCCTTCTTTTTAGATTCTGGTATGACGGGGTCGTGCCCTGTCAGACGCTTGTACCAGTTAGATAATATTTTCCGATGCTCCTCCTCGGTGTCGCCCATTATGCTCAGCTTGAGACTGGCACCTTTATCAGGTAATTGTGACGCAATAGAACGGTAGAAATCCCTGGCCTTTATCTCCTGAAGGATACTCAACTCTATTATACTCAGGACCTTTTTACTGACCTTCATAAAGGACCTCTCTTTGGACTAGCCCCCTTTTGCCAACCCGGAAAACCTCCTCTTTAACTCCTTAATGAGTCCTCCCCGCTGGGCCTTATCGGCCCTTTGCACCTTAACTGCCTTCCAGGCACTAGAGCAGTTTTTATAATTAACCCCCGCGAGGGAATGTATCAGGCGGTCTACTTCTCTCTTATTCTCGTCCGTTACCTCTATACCCGCCTCTTTTAGGACGTCTTGCATATGTCTGAAATAGCAGGACATGTCTCTCTTTATTACATCAACTTAGGGAACCACACTAATCCCCCAGAAGTGCCTCCAGTTCTGCGACATGCTCCTCCTCATCGGCCAAAATACCCTCGAGCATATTTCGGCTGGTGTAATCACCCTCCTTGTCAAGGACCTTAATCCATTTCCTTAAATCCCCAATAGCATCACGCTCATCCTGTAAGTTCACCTTTATCATCTCTATACTCTTTTTAGGTACCTTCAGGGGATTGGGCCTGGTGGTGGGCATCCCGCCCAACGCGGCTATCCTCTCACCCAGCTTATAGGCATGGTCCATCTCCGTGAAGCTCTGCTTCTTGAGAAGCTCCTTGACAGACTGGGCGTTGGAGCCTTTGTATAGGTAATGGTGCTGAATATATTGAAGTAGGGCGGTTATCTCCTCGGTAAGGGCCTTATTCAGTATCTCTACAATCTTCTTTTTGTTCATCTCCCTTGCTCCCCTCTTGAATAACATTTTTCATTTTCTTCCCAGTAACACCACCTTACCTGACCAGAAGAG
This sequence comes from Candidatus Brocadiales bacterium, assembly GCA_046758865.1. Classification (GTDB taxonomy): domain Bacteria; phylum Planctomycetota; class Brocadiia; order Brocadiales; family Bathyanammoxibiaceae; genus JBHIBD01. The sequence continues at coordinate 1,275 of JBHIBD010000054.1, forward strand.
AATGACAAAAACTGATCTTAGAAGGCAAGTACCTTACGAATCTATTAAACAGCAGCCTTAAAAGGACGCACGAAATTATATCTCCATATGTAAACCATTACAAGCCGTTTCCTCTCTACGGGCCTGCCAGGTCGAAAACCTGTTAGAGTTTAAGGACTGCGGGTACTTCATCAGGCGGGACAGATGAGCTGGCCAAGCTTCTCACTCAGCCTGAGGTTCTCATTAAAGTCTATTGGTACATCAACAATGGTAGGTCTGTCCTCACTGAGTGCCTTCTTTAATATAGGTAAGAGTTCACTGGGACGCTTCACCCTATAACCATCCATCCCAAAGGCCTCGGCGTATTGTACGAAGTCGGGGTTCTTAAAATCCACGCCAAAATCTACCCCAAACTTTGATAGTTGTTTCCATTTGATAAGCCCATAGGTATCATCCCGGAAGATCAGGGTTATAAACGGTGTACCCACACGTGAGGCCGTTTCAAGCTCCATGGAGGTCATCATAAAACCGCCATCGCCGCATACAGCAATCACCTTTTTTTCGGGATGGACCAGCTTAGCAGCAATCGCCGCTGGTATACCAAAACCCATAGCGGCAAAACCAAACGAAATAAGCACAGATTTAGGTTCATAGGCCATGTAGCTCCTGGCCACCCATATCTTATGTGCCCCAACATCACTCACAAGTATCCCACCCCTACCAAGCGCCTTTCTCACATCGTTGAGAACCCTCTGGGGTTTTAACGGACAGGACTCGTCATGGGCATACTCTTTTATCTCTTGAATGATATGCTTTCTCAGTGTGTCCGTCTTAGCATGGATCTTTTTCCTGTCCACCATGCGCCGAAGGAGCCGAAGGCTGTCCCTTATGTTACCCAACACCTCCACCGTTGGACTGTAGTGGAAGTCCACCTCACTGGATAGGACGTCAATGTTAACTATCTTCTTGTCTCCTTTAGGATTCCACATCTCAGACTCGTATTCTGCGAAATCATATCCTATACCTATTACTAGGTCTGACCTATCAAAGCCACAGTTCACGTGATCATGCTGCTGAAGACCCACAGAGAGGAGACAGAGGTCACTGTCCGCCGACACACAGCCCATGGCCCCAAAGGTGTGGGCCACAGGTATCAACGTGTGCTCTACAAACTCCCTAAGGGCGGTCGAGGCATCACCACGAATCACCCCATTCCCCGCCAGGATTATTGGATACCTTGCCTCATTTACAAGGCGAGCGGCCTCTTTTAGCGACCCCTCATCGGGACTGGGACAGCTCACCTCCGTCAAGGGTAGAGGTGCACCCTCCACCTCCTGCTCTGCCACATCGGTTGGAAGCTCTAAATGGCAGGCGCCTGGCTTCTCTGATTGGGCAACCTTAAAGGCCTTCCTCACCAACTCTGGGATTATCACCGCCCTTTCCACCTGCGTGTTCCACTTGGTTATAGGCTTAAAGTGCGCCACTACATCCAGTATCTGTTTTGATTCCTTATAGGCCCTCCTGAGGTCGGCCTGCCCCGTGATGGCAACAACAGGGGCATGGTCCAGGTTAGCATCAGCCAGACCCGTCGTAAGATTTGTAGCCCCAGGACCTAAGGTGGCCATGCAGACACCTGCCCGTCCCGTGAGCCTGCCCACCACACTCGCCATAAATGCCGCACCCTGCTCGTGGCGAGTAGTAATAAACCTGACGGAAGAAGACCTCATGGAATTGAGCAAATCAACAACTTCTTCACCCGGGACCCCAAAGACATACTCTACCCCTTCGTTCTCTAGACACCTTACCATAAGGTCAGAGGCCTTCATGTCCTCAACACCCCCCTTTTTGTAATAGTTTAGATATAGGTACATGTGGGCATTATCCAGAGGCTAAAATACCCCCTTAACACCCGAGAGGTCAAGGCCAATTTGTAACTTGACTTGGTGATGGGCAGGGGTAATAATGTAGTCATTTGGCTGCAACCATTTTCTTCCTAAGAGCTGAGAGGAAAGAAGGTTGTGAAACGAAAGGCTTCTCATCGAAAACCGCGTCATCCAAAGCGAAAAACCCCCGTTGTTGTAACGTTCAGGGTGATGTGGGTAATCCCACTAGTGTTTGCACTTTTTACCCTAGCATCCGGCTATTTTGCGCTAAACTTCAGCAAGTACTTCTTTCTCCCACCCGCGTATCCTATCATCGGGGAGGCAGAAGGTTCGCTATGGATACTCTTGGGAATATACCTCATAACGGCCCTGGCCGCCTTCTCGGGGGCAATGATAGCTCGTGCCATAACCAAACCTCTAAAGAAGCTCAGCGAAAGGGCCGAAATGTTTGCACCAAGCAATATAATGAAGGCCCCAGATGAGTTGTCACTCTTAAACAAAACCCTGGAAGAGGTGTTCTCCGCTCTGGACCGTTATATGGAGGAAGGTAAACTTCTGGATGTACTCCCTGAAGGAACAGCAACAATCGACAAGAGTGGGACCATCACACATTTAAACAAAGTGGCTGAAAGGGTGCTGGATATAAAATCCGACCAGGTCGAGGGCACAAATTTCCGCGCCCTATTTCGCGAATCCCCCAGGAGCAAGATATTCCTGAACCTTATAGATAATGCCCTCAAGGAGAACAGCACCCAGGTCTTTGAAGACATAGAGGTATCCAAAAAAGAAGGCTATATAAAACTAAAGGGCAGGATTACTCCAAAGACGGACGATGCTGGCAAACCTATGGGACTTATCATCACCTTTCAGGACCCATCTGAGGTAGAGCATATAAGGAATTGGGTAAAACAGGCAGACCAGATGGCAGGACTCGGCACAATGGCCGCAGGTATCGCCCACGAGATAAGAAACCCCCTAGCCTCTATCCGTGGCCTAATGGAACTTATCGGAGAAGACTTAACAGAGACAGACCCCAAGAGGAAATACGTAGATGCCATTATTAAGGAGGTGGACCGCGTAAACAAACTTGTAGAAGAGGTACTGGACTTCGCCCACACAGAGCCTTCAGCGCCCGAACCAATGCACGTAAACGACCTCCTCAAACAGGCCATAAATATGAGCAAACACCGTATGCCAGAAAAAAAGGTAACTATGCTGGAGGACTTAGGTAAAGAACTGCCACTCATTCTTGCCAGACCAGAAAAGCTAACCCAGGCCTTTGAGAACCTCCTTGTTAATGCAATTGAAGCAACACCCGAGGGAGGAAGCGTTCGCATAACCAGTACCCTGGAGGACGGCATCCAACGTCCTGCCTTAGAAGCCACTAGGGCAAAAAGACTTGTCGTGCGCTTCTTCAATATCGGCTCCTTCATACCACCAGAGGACATAGAAAGGGTATTTCTGCCATTCTTCACCACCAAGTCAGGCGGCACCGGCCTTGGGCTGCCTATAACCCACCGTATCATATCTGCCCACGGTGGACAGATAAAGGTGGAAAGCAACAAAGATACGGGCACAATCTTTGAAATCGAGCTGCCCACTTTCACATAAGTTTTATTACGATATGACAGATAAAATACTTGTAGTTGATGATGACCAAGGGATACAGTTCTTCCTGGGAGAGGTTCTGACCAAGAAGGGCTATCAGATTGACTCTGCCACCAGCGCCGAGGCGGCCATCTCAAAGATACAACAAGACGCCTTTAGCCTTATTCTCCTCGACGTAAGGCTGCCGGGGATGAGTGGCATAGACGCCATAAAGAAATTCCACGAGGTGGACCCCCGTGTCCCCATAATCATTATGACCGCCTATGGCAGTAAAGACTTAGCCATTAGGGCCGTTCAGGAAGGTGCTTACGACTTCTTCACAAAGCCAATTAAACTGGACGAATTTCTCATAATCCTCAAGCGGGCCTTAGAAAAGAGACAACTCCAGGTAGAAATCTCCCGCCTGGAAGAGAAGATAGAAAAGAAGTACGAATTTGAAAATATCATAGGCTCCAGTGGCGCTATGCAAGAAGTCTTTACCATGATACACAAGGTTGCCGAAACCGACTCATCTGTCATCATATACGGAGAAAGTGGTACAGGCAAGGAGCTTATTGCCCAGGCCATCCACGCTAACAGCGGGAGACACGACAAGCCATTCGTGAAACTCAACTGCGTGGCCATACCCGAGGGCCTTCTGGAAAGCGAACTCTTTGGGCATGAAAAAGGCGCCTTTACTGGTGCGGTGTCTCAAAAGATAGGGAAGTTTGAGCTGGCCAATAGTGGCACCATATTCCTGGACGAAATCGGCGACATGACCATTGCAACCCAGGCAAAGATACTGCGGGTATTCCAGGAGAGAGAGTTTGAGAGGGTTGGAGGCACAAAGACCATTCAGGTGGACGTAAGGATAATCACCGCCACAAACAAGAACCTGCAAAAGGCCGTGGAAGAGAAACAATTTCGAGAGGACCTATACTTCAGACTAAACGTAGTGCCTATCTACATCCCACCTCTAAGGGAGAGAAAAGAGGACATACCCCTCCTGGTGGAACACTTCCTCAAGGAAGCCAGCGAAAAGGTAAAGAAACACATAAGTGGTGTGTCCACCGATGCCTTAGACATGCTTACGGAGTATCACTGGCCGGGAAATGTAAGAGAACTGGAGAACTGCATAGAGCGGGCAGCCGTAATATCCAGTGGGGACTTAATTACCAAGGACTGCCTGCCCCTTTATGTAGCCACCGCCGAAGAAAAGTCCGAATCCGTGGACAAAGGCTCATTAGATGAGACCCTAGCCTCCACAGAAAAGAAACTGATTCTTGATGTACTGAAGCAAACCAGAGGTGTTCAGGTAAAGGCCGCCAAGCTCTTGGGCATCACCGAAAGAAGCCTATGGCACAGGATAAAAAAATATAATATACAGATACCCGGACATAACAAATAAAAGACCCAAAAGGTGTTTCTTGTAGTAAATACCCAGACATTGAATTAAAATGTTTATTTGTAAACACCTGCAAGATACCCGGCTTTGGTGCTTTAAATTCTTGCAATAAAACCAAGAGGCCAAATAAGGTGTTTCTCGGGCAAAGATTATTAAAGAAAGGTGTCATAACAGAAGAGCAGCTAGAGCTCGCCCTCAGGGAACAGGCAAGGACCGGCGCCCTGCTGGGAGAGGTACTCAACAGCCTCGGTTTCGTGAGCCAAGAGGTCATTACAGAAACCCTGGCCCAAGACGCGGGGGTGGAGTGTCTAAAGCTAAAAGAATGTGCCATCTCTGATGAGGCCATAAAACTTGTACCAGAGGCCTTCGCCCGCAGACACAAACTCCTCCCGGTATCAATAGATAATGGCACCCTTAAGGTTGCCATGGCAAACATCTTTGATATCGCAGTAATAGACGAGTTACAGGTCTTAACCAAATGCTACGTGGAGGTTGTAGCATGTACAGAGGCCGATATCAGCGAGGCACTAAACCGCTACTACGGTGCTGAAGGGGCCGCAGCACAAGAAATCACAATAATTGAGGAAGAGGGCAAGCCTATCAAGACCCTTATAGAGGAAAATATAAGGCTGGCCGAAATGCAGACCGGGACGGGAGAAAAACCGACAGATGTCACCGTAGTCGCCCCGGTGATAAAACTTATGGACCTGCTCATAACCTACGCAGTCCTGCAGGATGCCACAGACCTCCACATAGAACCAGATGAAAAACTAATAAGGACCAGATACAGGATAGATGGTACCCTACATCAGGGCCCATCCCTACCAAAGCAACTGTTATCCCCTATTACAGTCAGGGTCAAAATCATGGCCGGCATGAATATCTCTGAGACCAGGATTCCACAGGACGGAAGAGTAAAGTTCCCCGTGGGCAATAAAGTAATAGACATGAGGGTGTCCAGCTTCCCCACTACCTTCGGAGAGACCCTGGCCATGAGGTTACTTGACAAGGAGAAACTGGTAAGGGGACTAGAAAGTCTGGGCTTCTCCGAAAGCAACCTAGAGATATTCAAGAAGGCCATAGAAAGACCTCACGGCATCATCCTGGCCACAGGGCCCACCGGCTCGGGTAAGACTACCACCCTATACTCTACCCTAACCTACCTTAACAGTCTGGAGAGAAAGATAATCACGGTGGAAGACCCCGTTGAGTACGAGCTGCCTATAATACGCCAATCACAGATAAACCCAAGGGCAGGTCTCACCTTCTCCGTTGGACTCAGGTCAATACTAAGACAGGACCCCGATGTGATATTTGTCGGTGAGGTTAGAGATAGTGAGACAGCGGAAATGGCGGTGAGGGCTGCCCTGACAGGCCACTTAGTCTTTAGCACCCTCCACACCAACGATGCGGTGGGGGCCGTACCCAGGCTACTGGACATGGAGATCGAGCCGTTCCTCTTGGCCTCCTCGCTGACGGCAGTCATAGCACAGAGACTGGTCAGGACTATTTGCAAGCAGTGCAAAGAGGAGATAACCCCCGACCCATCACTGATAAAACGCCTGGGCAGCGAAGAAATAACCAACAGTACAAAATTCTACTACGGTAAGGGCTGCCCAAGCTGCAGGGGCGTGGGCCATCGGGGCAGGATAGGTGTCTTTGAATTACTTAACATCACCCCCGAATTAAGTGAATTAATAATGAAACGTGCCGATAGCAACATCATCAGGACCACAGCCATTAAGGAGGGATTTAAGACCCTCAAGGAGGATGGTGCCAAAAAAGTCGCACAGGGCATTACCACCATAGAAGAGGTCCTTAAGTTGTTCTAAAGCCCATGCCACAGTACAACTACACCGCCATAGATGACTACGGAAAGGCCACACAAGGGACACTTGTAGCAGGAGATGAAGAAGAGCTCGCAACAAACCTATCCCTAATGGGCTACTACCTTCTTACCGCCACCGAGACCAAAGAGAAGAAAAAGGCAAAGGTAAAGGCACAAAAGGGTCCAAAGCGCACATTTTCTATAGGCAGGGTAAAGCCCAGAGAAGTAATAACCTTCACCCACCACCTATCCACAGTGCTCTCCGCAGGTATCCCTATCATTCAGGGCCTTGACGACCTAGTAGAACAAACCCCAGACGCGCGGTTTAAGGGCATCCTTACAGAGATAAGAGATGATGTACAGGCAGGGAGTAATCTCTCAGATGCCATGGCAAAACACCCGAAGGCCTTCTCCGAACTCTACGTAAACATTCTTAGAGCTGGAGAGACCACTGGTGAACTAGACAAGGTACTTGCAGAACTGGGGAGGTTTATGGAGTGGCAGGAAGAAATGAGAGCCAACGTCAAACAAATAACCATCTACCCCATCGTCGTCTTTTCTGCAGTCGTCCTGCTAGTGGGATATCTTTTTACCTTCGTCTTTCCAAAGTTCATCAAGATCCTTGAACAATTAAACGTGCCCCTACCCCTACCTACCCTCATAGTAATGGCCATAAGCGATTTTATGAGGAACAATTGGTACTTTGTACTCATAGGTATAGCGGGGACAATAGCCACCATAAACGTCATCATTCGGTTCCCATGGGGGAGATACGCCTTTGACAGATTTAAACTAGGGGTACCCATCTTTGGGACGCTGTTCCGCAAGATTGCCCTCTCACGCTTTTCCCACTTTATGGCCCTGCTCTATTCCGCCGGCGTTGACATCCTTCAGTCTCTATCCGTGGTGGAGAAGGTGGTGGGTAATGAAGTAATTGCCAGGGTGATAAACCGTGCACGGGAACAAGTCAGGGCAGGCCGCCGCCTCTCTGAACCACTACGGGCGAGCAAGGAATTCCCACCCATGGTGGTGAGGATGGTAGAGATTGGCGAGATAAGCGGTCAGCTGGACAAGACCCTCCAAAAAGTGAGCGAATTCTATGACCGAGAGATACCTCAAACAGTTAAAAAGGTCTTTTCAGCCTTTGAACCCATAATGATATTAACACTGGCCGGGATAGTCCTACTGGTGGCCTTATCTATGTATCTACCTCTATACAGCTCTCTGAGCAAGCTCGGAAAATAGCCAGAGCAGCTCCCTTAATTCTGTTCAGGAAAATTTTATGGCAAGAAGCGAACCTGTAATAGGAATGGAAGCAGCCCGAGGACAGATGAAGCTGGTGGAGATGGTAAGCTCTGCTGCAAGACTAGAGGTGACAAATTTCGCAATAGTGGAACTCCCTCCAGGAGGTACACGCCTTATAGGGCCACGTTTACATAATACCTTGAAAGAACTGGGGTTCAGAGCAAAAACTATTAACGCCATCATACCCTACCCATCAATTGAATATCGTCAGGTGTCCTTGCCACCCATGTCCAAGGCCGACATGAAGACAGCCGCGGGCAGGGAGGCCAAAAAGAACCTAAAATTCCCCGCAGAGGAGCTGGTAACTGACTATGAGGTAGTGGGTGAATCTGAAGAAAAAGGCTTGCGCAGGATAGAACTCCTCCTGGCCAGGGCACAATCCAGGGACATGGAGGAGCTTTCTTCAATGGCAAAGGAGTTCGGCCTAAAATTTAACTCCCTCACGGTAGTACCCGCCGCACTACTCAACCTGCTCAGGATGAGGAGTGGGGTCCGAGACGAAGCACTGGCAATGGTCCATATTGGTGAAGACAATGGTACAATAATAATCCTTCATCAGGGCAATCTACGCTTCCCCAGGGAGTTCCCCCTGAGGCTGGGTGCAGAGTCCGTAGAACTGGCTGAGCGCCTAGTAGGGGAGATAAAACGCTCTCTACTCTCCGTAAAACAACGAGCAAGAGGCCTTACGGTAAACAAAATACTCCTGCTGGGCGAGATAATTCAACCCGACGTCCTGGCAGACACCATAACCTCAGAGACGGGTGTACATACAGAGGTATACGCACCTATGGGCCTTGACCTATCTCCCTTGGGTGAGAGGGTACATGAGTTCAGAGAATCGCTCTCCAAACTATCCATACCGCTGGGACTGGCATGGAACGGACCCGAACACTCCAGCTTAAACCTAATGTCCCAACAATTGGCCATACTCAGGAAGCTCGCCCTGGCAAAGGTGACAGTAACCTCCATTGGCGTCCTGCTCGCCGTACTTCTCGCAGCATACTACATCCTCTTACAGCAGAAGGTGGGACCGTACAAAGAAGATCATGAGCGCCTAAAACGGGAGCTCGCTACACTCAGACCCCAGACACGAGACATGAAGGAGATACAGAAAGAAAGAGACCTACAGGGTGCCCGCATTGCATTTACCAATAAGATGAGCGGCCCCACCATCCCCTGGAGCGAGATTCTAAGAACCCTCAGTCTCAGTGTGCCCGACGAAATGCTCCTTCACTCAATCGAGGTAAAGGAAGCCGAGGTGGGCTGGACACTTAAAGTTAGTGGAGAGGTGAAAGGCCGTGACGCTCACCTAGTGAAAAAGAGTTTTAATGAATTCTTTTCCCTGCTCCTGACCTGTCCGTCACTAAGTGAGGGAAAGGTAGAATCCCTGACAATAGGCCCAGTAACTGGCGCAAGGAGGATGGAGGCGAGTAGGCTCGAATTCACGGTTAATGCACGTGTACAGTATAAGGAGAGTCTAGGTGGTATCACCAAAGGGTAGATTGGAGAGGCTTCCCAAAGCCTTGCAAATATGGTTGCTGCTGATACCCATCTTTATAGCCACCTGCCTAATCTACTTTCTGGTTCTAAGCCCAAAGGCCAGGGACATAGAAAAAACAAAAAGCGCCATACATAAGGTACAAATGGAAATAAAAGCAGAAAGACAAATATTGGCAAGCTTTGAGCCCCTCACAGACGAAGAAAGAGGGCGGATAAAGGTGGCAAAAAGGGCCATTTCCTCCTCAATAGACGCCCTGAGCACGATTAACCCGGTATATGATAGACTGACGCATCGGGCCAGAAGCTGTAATATTGCCGATATATCAATTGACCCAACCTACACACCACCAGGGGAAAGGGCAGAGTTTATGGACACAGAGGCCACCCTGGGTATTGACAACTACAGGTCCTTTATAAAGCTTACCTTTCATTCAGACTTCGAGTCTCTGGGCTGCTTCCTCCAGGACATCGAAAAAAAGGGAAACACACTCATAGCATCCCTCACCGTAACCAGAGAACTTCCCAAGCCAAAGATAGAGCTCATCCTTAAGGTATTTGCAAAGGAATTAAGATAAGCTACAATGAATGTATGCCTGAAACACTCTCTACTACAAATCGCCTGGAAGAGGCCTACAAGCTGCTATCGCCTTGCAGACTCTGTCCCAGGAACTGTAAGGCCATGCGGCTTGAGGGTCAGAAAGGCTTTTGCGGAATAGGCCGTGAGGCAGTGGTATCTTCCTTCGGACCCCACTTTGGGGAAGAAAGACCGCTAGTAGGCCGATACGGCTCAGGCACTATATTCTTTGCAGGCTGTAACCTGGGCTGTCTCTTCTGTCAAAACTATGATATAAGCCACCTCCGAGCGGGCGAGGAGGTCTCACCCGAGTACATCGCCTCTATAACGCTGGCCCTGGAGAAACGTGGGTGTCATAACGTAAACTTTGTCACCCCTACTCACGTCAGCCCTCAGATTATGGAAGCCACACTGATTGCCCGCAAAAAGGGCCTCAGTGTACCAACAGTCTATAACTGCGGTGGCTATGAATCCGTTGATACCCTGAAGCTCCTTGAGGGCACGATTGACATATACATGCCTGACGCCAAGTACGCACACGCCCAGTGGGCCAAAAAGTTCTCAGGGGCCAGGGACTACCCAGAGGTGATGAAGGCGGCCTTAAAGGAGATGCACAGACAGGTAGGAGATCTAGTTATAGAGAACGATATTGCCGTAAGAGGCTTACTGGTAAGACACTTAGTCATGCCCAATAACGTGGTGGGCAGTAAGGAAATCATTGATTTCATCGCCGAAGAGATATCACCCAATACATACATCAATATAATGGATCAATATCATCCGTGTTTCAGGGCCAGCGAGTTTGAGGAGATAAACCGCCGCATCACCTACGAGGAGTTTCAGGAGGCTTATGCCTACGCCCAAAAGAGGGGCCTCAGGTTGGCAGAGTAAGCTGTCATTCTGCCCCCCCTCAGGCAGACCCACCACGGCCGTCCGCCGAAGGCGGAGCGCCACGTCTTTGGGCGGGGTTTTTCAGAGATCACTACCATACCACCCAGAAAAATCCTCCTGACCAAATATCTCCCATTCCCTTTGGCCAATTTTCTAGTATAATCTGAATCCGAGGTGAAATTCTTATCAGCAGACATCAAATTGTAGTTGCCCGATAAATCAGGCAAAGTAAGTATTGTAGGGTGCGTCTAGACGCACCCTACTTCATCTGTCATTGCGAGGGGCGTAGCCCCGAAGCAATCTCCTGTGCGTTCAAGAGACTGCTTCGCTCCCCTCGCAATGACAAAAGTAGTAGTAGGATACATCTGGACGCATCCAGCGAGCCCTAACAATACAGTCTAAGCGGATATGGAAAACCTAATCCAGACTCTTAAAGACTTCTGGCCCTTTATCAAGGCCCACCCTTATCTCTCCATCCCACTAGTGTACTTTGCGTTCCTTGCCTTCCGCTGGTATTCTGCAAAAAGGTTGGGCCGCACAACCTTATTCACGAAAATTAGAGACCTGGACCCCCAGGTCTTTTTCGGAACTAAATATCAAGAGTTTTACTTTACCCGCCCAGCCGATGAGGAAATAAAAGACTCCCTGGACAACAGAAAACCTGTCCTTATCACAGGCATACCTATGGCTGGAAAGACCCGCGCCGCATACGAGGCCATAAAAAAATTCCCTGACCACTACATCCTTGCCCCTTACCCACCCAGACTCAATGACCTGAACCTATCCGACTACCGGCTTTGGCCCCTGTTCAGGGACTGGCTTTATCCCTGGAGGAAGATAAAGGTAATACTCCTCCTCAATGACCTCACCGATTACACTAAAGGCATTAGCCCCAGAGAGGGCATAGACGGACTCCAGGCCCTGGTTAATTCCCTGAAGGGTGTAACGGCCTCTCTCCTCATTGTTGCAACATCCCGCTCCCAGGAGGCCGAGGAGCTCCGCAGGGATGCCCCGGACCTCCTAGACACATTTCAAGGAGTAGAACTGGGAAAAATCTCAGATAGTGAGAGGCAAGAAATAGAAGACAAAATAAAAGAACCATCCGGGGAGTTTGACGGAACTATAGGCTCAATACTACTGGGCAAGGAAAGGATGAGGGATTGCCTTATAAAGAAGGGTGAAGAGGCCCAGGCAGTTATGTGGTCCATCGCCCTCCTCCTCAAGGCCCGAATAATCCCACCCGAAGAGGGCCTTGTAAGGACCGTCTGTGAGAAGGTATTTAAACGCAGTCTAGACCCTGTCAGCTTTAACAATCTTGTTACCACCTTGAGAAGCGATGGTCTCATACTCAAGCCCTCCCTCCTTCCCAGTCATCCGTCATATGCCGAAGAGAACTTTCTAGATAAAGACCTTTCCCTTCATCTCGCCGACCTCAAAGGCATCCTCAAGGAAAGACGCCATCAGGAAGAACTCTGCGGCCTGGCCACCGCCTTCTACCTCAACCGAAACTACACTGAAGCCGTAGAAATTTTGGGTTTTATCTTATCAGAAATTGACCCCAAGGATGCCAATGTATGGAACAACAAGGGGGTGGCCCTAGGCAAGTTGGATAAGCATCAGGAGTCCCTTGACTGTTTCGACAAGGCATTGGAGATTGACCCGAAGCACGCCCCCGCATGGTACAACAAGGGCGTGGCCCTGGGCAAGCTGGGTAGATATCAGGGCGCCCTTGACTCTTTTAACAAGGCATTGGAGATCGATACAAAGGACGCCCAAGCATGGGGCAACAAAGGTGCAGCCCTGGTCGAGTCGGGCAGGCATCAGGAGGCCCTTGACTGTTTCGATAAGGCATTGGAGATTGACCCAAAGGACGCCCAGGCATGGTACAACAGAGGTGTGGCCCTGGGTAAGTTGGGTAGGCCGCCTGAGGAGAAACTCACCTGCTACGACAAGGCATTGGAGATTGACCCGAAGCACGCCCCCGCATGGTACAACAAGGGCGTGACCCTGGTCGAGTTGGGCAGACATCAGGAGGCCATTGACTGTTATGACAAGGCACTGGAGATTGACCCAAAGGACGCCAAGGCATGGCACAGCAAGGGCGCAGCCCTGGGCAAGTTGGGCAGGGAGCGGGAGGCTATTGAATGCTTTGATAAGGCGCTGGAGATTGACTCAAAGGACGCCCGGTCATGGCACGAAAAGGGTACGACTCTAAGAAAGTTGAACAGACAGCAGGAGGCCCTCACCTGCTATGACAAGGCACTGGAGATTGACCCAAAGTTCACCCAGGCATGGTACAACAAGGTCCTGGCCCTCGGCAAGTTGGGAAGGGTCCAAGAGAAGCTACACTGTTACGACAAGATACTAGAGATTGACCCAAAGAATGCCCTGGCATGGACCAGCAAGGGCCTAGCCCTGGGTAAGCTGGGCCGGTATCAAGAGGCCCTTAACTGTTATAACAAGGCACTTGAGATTAACCCAAAGCTCGCCCAAACATGGTACAACAAGGGCCTAACCCTGGGCAAGTTGGGAAGGCCACCCCAGGAGGAGCTCACCTGCTACGACAAGGCACTGGAGATTAACCCAAAGCTCGCCCAAACATGGTACAACAAGGCCATGGCCCTGCGTAAGCTGCGAAGGCCACCCCAGGAGGAGCTCACCTGCTACAACAAGGCACTGGAGATTGACACTAACGACGCCCAGGTATGGTACAACAAGGGGGT
>JBHIBD010000055.1:0-14882 GCA_046758865.1 Candidatus Brocadiales bacterium
GCTCCGCCAGGGTAGATGTCGAGCTGGTCGAGGGTGGCAAGACACTGATTCGTGTGACGGACGACGGCATTGGCATGGCCCCGGAGGACTTAGACAAGGTCTTTCTCAAACATGCGACAAGCAAGATTTCTGCCCTGGAAGATTTGGAGGCCGTAGGCACCATGGGCTTCAGGGGCGAGGCACTTGCCAGTATCGGGGCGGTCTCTATCGCAAAGATGGTTTCCTGCGCCAAGGGTGCTCACCAGGGTGCAGAGATTGAGGTAAGGGGAGGAGTTCGCAAAAGACTCAAGTACGTGGGTGCCCCGGAGGGTACGCAGGTAGAGGTGAAGGAGCTTTTCCATAACGTGCCAGCCCGAAGAAAATTCCTCAAGGCCACCCCAGCCGAGATGTCACATGTCTCAGATGTGCTCACTAAACTTGCACTCTCTCATCCGGAGGTGCATTTTGTCTTCTTGCATAATGGCCGCGAGGTCTTTAATCTCCCCTCCGCCTCTTGTCTGAGGGAAAGAGTGGCCACCTATTACGGTGAGGAACTGGCGCGGGAGCTTATTTCTATAAGTTCCAGGGAGCAGGGGCTAGAGGTTATGGGCTACGCCCTGCCGCCCACACATTACCGTACAAACACTCGGATGCAGTTTGTCTTCCTCAACGGTAGGCCCATAAGGGACTCAAGCCTGACCCATGCCATAAATGAGGCCTATCGGACGCTGCTGCAGCCCGGTAGATTTCCGGTTGTCTTTCTATCACTCCACATAGACCCGGCATCTGTAGACATAAACGTTCATCCAACTAAGATGGAGGTTAGGTTCAGGGAGACCTCCAGGGTCTATGGCCAGGTGTTACAGGCCATCAAGAAGGCACTGAACCAGTTCCAGCCGGGACTCGCACCTCCATCCGCCTTGTCTAGGACCGATACAACTCCTGGCACGTCTCAAGGTGTTAGCACCCCTCCAGCAACACCCCATAGTCATGTCACAAGTAGTGTGTCCAAGTCACTTTTGCCGCCGAGAACCCATGCGATTACAGCCGATAGGGAGGTGTCGGGTACAGCATATGGGCAGTTCGTGCAACTTCACTCCACGTATATAGTTGAAGAAACCCCCGGTGGTATTAACATAATAGACCAGCATGCCCTCCACGAGGCCGTGTTATACCATGGTATAAAGGACACGGTACGAGATAAGACATTATCCAGCCAGAAGTTGCTTATACCTGAACTCTTAGAACTAGACCCTGGGGATTTTTTCCGCATCCTGGGACTAAAGGATACACTGGAAAAGCTGGGGCTTGAGCTAGAGGAGTTTGGTCGCAACAGCATCATCATACGCTCTGTCCCTCAGATGCTTAAAGATGTTAATATAAGGGAACTTATAGAGGGGCTCCTCGAAGATACCAAAGAGGGATTTACTGACGACCAGGTGCTGGACCGGATAATAAAGGTCATGGCCTGTAAGGGGGCAGTAAAAGCCGGACACAGACTCAACCCACAGGAGCTTAAGGCCCTACTTGAGAGGCGGAGAGACAATATTCCACTCACCCACTGCCCCCACGGCCGTCCCACCACCCTATTTTTCTCCTTAGAGGAGCTATATAAGCAGTTTAAGAGAACCGGCAAATAACAAAAACCTTGACTTTTATTGCTATCAATGTTAGTATTAATTTTCATGCAAGGCGCCATGGAAGCCCCATTCTGTAGATTTTGGCGCTATAGTGTTTAATGCGGCGAAATAAATCCGTTCGCTAATAGGCTTGCGATTAACGCCCGCCCATAAAAAAATAAATGTTTGAATTGATAGTAGAGACGGATTTTGCCGCCGCTCACTCACTAAGGGGATACCAAGGCAAGTGTGAGAGCTTGCATGGCCATAACTGGAAGGTCCAGGTAGTGCTACGTGCGGAAAAATTGGACGGCTTAGGTATGGTTTTAGACTTCAAAGACGTAAATGGTATGATAGGAGAGATCCTTGAGACCGTTGACCACAAAAACCTTAACGACCTTGCATATTTTAAGGACGATAATCCCACCACGGAAAATGTTTCTAGGGTCCTTTATGCTGAGCTTTCCAAAAAGTTACCCAAAGAGGTGTCCGTGAGCAAGGTCACTACCTGGGAATCCGACCGATGTGGGGCCTCTTACTTTGAATAGTTCTTTTAAAAATTGGTAGTTGGGATGGCACCCATCCTGCAAGTGGCCTTAGATTTTGTAGACCTGCACAGGGCCGTTAAGGTAGCAGAAGAGGCAGTGGCAGGTGGAGCAGACTGGCTGGAAGCAGGTACGCCCCTAATAAAGAGCGAAGGTCTCAACGCTGTCAGGAGGTTGCATGAGGCCTTTCCCCACATCCCGATTGTGGCCGACACGAAGACCATGGACACGGGCCGCATAGAGATGGAAATGGCGGCTAAGGCAGGGGCACGGAGCGCTATAGTAATGGGGGCTGCATCCGACACCACCATCAAGGAGTGTATATCTGCCGGGCGTAACTACGGTCTCGATATAGGCGTGGACCTGCTGGGAGTTAAGGACGCCCAGCGCCGGGCAAAGGAGGTGGAGGACTGGGGCGCTAGTTATCTCAATGTCCATGTCTCTGTGGATGACCAGATGAAGGGACTCAACCCATTTGCCGAGTTGAGAGAGATAACCGCCCACGCAGGCATACCTGTTGCCGTTGCAGGAGGGATAAATTCAGAAAATGCCACAGATGCCGCACAGGCTGGGGCCGAGATAGTAGTAGTAGGAGGGGCTATCAGTAAGGCCTCTGATGCAAAGAAGGCGACCCAGCAAATAAAGGAAGCCATCCTTAAAGCCCAAAGTATCCCCACAGAACTTTACAAAAGGGTCTCTGGGAACGGGGTGAAGGAGGTACTACTTAAGGTTTCTACCTCTAACATCTCAGACGGGAGCCACCGCGCCGCCGGCCTGGTTGGGCTTGAAGCAATCACCAAAGGGGTAAAGATGGTGGGGAGCGCCCTGACGGTAAGATGCTATCCTGGAGACTGGGCAAAGCCTGTTGAGGCCATAGACATTGCAGAGAAAGGGCAGGTACTGGTTATAGACGCTGGTGGGTCGGGCCCTGCTATCTGGGGCGAGCTGGCAACACATAGCGCCCTGCAGAAGGGTCTGGCAGGAGCGGTCATAAACGGTGCCGTAAGGGATACTAGCGAGATACGCAAATTAAAATTTCCGGTCTTCGCCAGGTTGGTGATGCCTAACGCTGGCGAGCCAAAAGGGTTTGGCGAGATAGGAGTCCCTGTTACTATTTCGGGAACAACCATCTGCAAAGGTGACTGGATAGTCGGAGATGACGACGGCCTAATGGTCATCCCAACTAGACAGGCCGAGGAGATGGCAAACCACGCCATGGACTGGCTAGAGAGAGAGAACAGAATAAGGGCCGAGATACAAAAGGGAAAGACCTCATTAGCCAAGGTTATTGATTTGTTAAAGTGGGAGAAAAGATAATTTTAGAAGTTCTATCCATAACGACGTAGAGTAGAATAGTTCCATTTAGTGTAAAGGGTTTGAACATATGAAGTGTGAATCATGTAACAAGAAACATGCAACGGTGCATCTAACAGAGATTTCGGGCGGTAATGAAAAGAGAGAGCAGCATCTCTGTGATGAGTGTGCACACAATCTAAACAATCAACTGATAAAGATGCCCTCTCCGGCAGATATACTTACCAGCCTAATAAACCAGGTAGCGCCGGAGATCGGTGAAATGTCTAAAACGGCCTGCCCGGCCTGCGGGATGTCGTATCTGGAATTTCGCTCCAGCGGCAGACTTGGTTGTGCTATGGATTATACAGCCTTCAAGAAAGGCCTTGTACCACTGCTGGAGAAGATGCACGGTTCGTCACGACACATAGGTAAGGTACCTAGCCGCGCAGGAAGAGAATTAGTCGTTAAGAACGAGGTACTCCAACTCAGGAAAAAGCTGGATAAGGCGGTCGAGAGGGAGGACTACGAGAAGGCCGCAAAGATACGTGATCGCATATTTGAGCTCTCTGGAATCGATGATGCTAAGAGAACTTTACAACAAGACGGGTGATTGGCTAAGGGGCACCGGCCCTGAGGCCGACACTGTAATAAGCACAAGGATTAGGCTGGCCAGGAATCTGACCAACTTCCCCTTCCTTAGCAGGGCCAACGTTGAGCAGAAAAGGGAGATTGAGAGACTTATAAGGGAAAAGATTAAGCAAGCCAAGGACACAAAAGACCTCCACTATATAAAGCTCTCTGATATAAGCACTGTTGACAGACTTTTTTTGATGGAGAGGCGCCTTATAAGCAGGGAGCATGCAGGTGGGGATGGTGAGCGTGGGGTGGCCTTCGGCAAGTCGGAGACCGTCAGTGTTATGGTCAACGAGGAGGACCACCTGAGGATCCAGGTGATACGTTCAGGCTTTGAGCTGAGAGATACATGGAGGATCGTAAACGAGATAGATAACATACTGGAGAAAGAATTAAAATATGCTTTCAGCCCCACTTTTGGCTACCTGACGGCCTGTCCCACCAATGTCGGTACCGGCATGAGGGCCTCGGTGATGTTACATCTCCCTGCCCTTGGGCTCACCCATCACATAGAAAAGGTCTTTAACGCCGTCGGGAAATTGGGCTTAATAGTGAGAGGGCTCTATGGGGAAGGTACCCAGGTGCTTGGTGACCTTTACCAGATTTCAAACCAATTTACCCTAGGCAAGTCAGAGACAGAAATTATCGAGATTATGGAGAGCGTAGTTCCCAGAATTACCAGTTACGAGCGCAAGGCCAGGGAGGCCCTGGTTACAGATAATAAGAAACAACTGGAGGACAGGATATGGCGCTCATACGGGATGCTCAAGATGGCGAGGTTGCTGTCCTCTGAAGAGGCCATGCAGCTGTTATCGCAGGTGCGTCTAGGCGTAAACCTTGGTTTAGTCAAAAACGTATCAATTGAGACACTAAACGAGCTTTTTATACTCACCCTTCCTGCGCATCTGCAAAAGCTGGAGGGTAAAGAGCTAGAGGCAACTCAGAGAAATATTTTGCGCGCTTCCCTCGTGAGGAAGCGTTTGGGTGACACCTTGTAGAAAGAAGGAAGTTCATGTTTGACAAATTTACAGACAGAGCTAGAAAGGTAATGGCCTTGGCCAGGGAAGAGGCCAGAAGATATAACCACGAATACATAGGCACAGAACATATACTTTTAGGTCTCGTAAAAGAAGGCAGTGGTGTGGCTGCCAACGTGCTCCAAAACTTGGACATCGAACTTAAAAAGATACGCATTGAGGTGGAAAAGATAGTTCAGACAGGTCCCGACCTGGTCTCAGTGGGGCAGCTTCCCTTCACACCAAAGGTAAAGAAGGTGCTGGAGTTTGCTATGGAAGAGGCAAAGAATTTGGGCCATAACTACATAGGCACCGAGCATCTGCTCCTGGGCCTGCTAAGGGAACACGAGGGTGTGGCTGCCCAGGTGCTTCTGAACCTAGGCATCAGGCTTGAGGATGTTAGAGAAGAGGTCATAAACCTGTTGGGTGCAGAATCAGCACAACACGGTGAAGGCCCCGAAAAGGAGGAAAGGAGGGGCAAATCAAAGACCCCGGCCCTTGATTCCTTCGGACGCGACCTCACTCAGCAGGCCAAGGATTCAGAACTCGACCCTGTTATCGGCCGTCAGGAGGTTATAGAGAGGGTTATACAGATATTATGTCGCCGTACAAAGAATAACCCTGTGCTCCTTGGAGAGGCAGGTGTCGGCAAAACGGCAATCGTAGAGGGCCTGGCGCAGGCTATAGTAAACAGGAATATACCTGATATACTCAGAGACCGCCGCATAGTAGCCCTTGACCTGGCCATGATAGTGGCAGGTACAAAATACAGGGGACAGTTTGAGGAGAGGATAAAGGCGGTAATGTCCGAGGTCCGCCGTGCAAAGAACGTCATCCTCTTCATAGATGAGCTTCACACGCTCGTAGGTGCAGGCGGGGCTGAGGGTGCTATTGATGCCTCTAACGTCCTTAAGCCCGCATTGTCTAGGGGAGAAATCCAGTGTATAGGCGCAACCACACTGGACGAGTATCGCAAGTATATAGAAAAAGATGGCGCACTGGAGAGGCGCTTTCAGACCATAATCGTGGACCCGCCCAGTAAATCGGATACGGTTGAGATACTTAAGGGTCTAAAGGACCGCTACGAGGCCCACCACAAGGTACAGATTACCGAGGATGCTATTGTAGCGGCCACCGAGCTCTCTAGTCGTTACATTACGGGGAGATTTTTGCCCGATAAGGCCATCGATGTCATTGATGAGGCCAGTGCTAGGGTCAGGCTCAAGAACATGGCACAACCGCCAGACCTAAAGCACATTGAGATGGAGATGGCAAGACTTGATAAAGACAAAGACGAGTCGGTTGCCGTTCAGGATTTTGAGAGGGCAGCACGGCTCAGGGACAAGGCAGACAAGCTCAAAAAGAAGAAGGAGACCATCGAGCACCAGTGGAGGGAAAGGTGCACAGAGAGAACCGCCACCGTGGATGAGGAGGTGATATCAGAGGTGGTCTCTAAGATGACTGGCATACCGCTCACCAAGATGGAGACCGAGGAGGCCAAGAAGTTGCTTAACCTAGAGGGTGAGCTTCACAAGATGGTAGTGAGTCAGGATGAGGCCGTAAAGGCCGTATCCAAGGCCATCCGTCGCTCTAGGGCCGGGCTGAAGAATCCTAACCGTCCGGTAGCCACATTTATCTTTGTAGGTCCCTCAGGCGTAGGCAAGACCCACCTCGCAAAGAGCCTGGCCAAGTTTATGTTCGGCGAGGAAGAGGCGCTGGTGCAGATAGACATGTCCGAGTATATGGAAAAGCACAACGTCTCCAGACTAATCGGCGCCCCTCCCGGCTATATCGGCTACGAAGAGGGTGGCCAGCTTACAGAGAAGATACGACGTAGGCCCTACGCGGTGGTGCTGCTCGATGAGATTGAGAAGGCACATCCGGACGTCTTCAACATGCTACTCCAGATAATGGAGGATGGGAGGCTTACCGACAGTTTTGGCAGGAAGGTTGACTTCCGCAACGTGGTGCTTACCATGACCTCCAATATTGGTGCGGAGGTGATAAAGAACCAGGCCACCCTGGGCTTCCGAAGGACCACAGAGGAGCAATCGTATGAGGCCATGAAGGAACAACTAATGAAGGTGGTGGAAAAACAATTCAGGCCTGAGTTCTTGAACCGCATTGACGGCGTAATAGTCTTCAAGGCGCTCACCAAGAAAGACCTGCAAAAAATTATCCAGATAGAACTGGATGGGCTTAAGGAGAGGCTTAGCAACTACAACATCGTCATCTCTCTCACCGACGAGGCCCTGGACTTCATCATACAGAAGGGCTACGACCCGCACTTCGGTGCAAGACCCTTGAGGCGTGCAATCGAGAATCATATAGAGGACCCCTTAGCAGAGGAACTCCTTCAGGGTAGATTCGCTAGTGGCGCCTCGGTAAAGGTCACCGTTGAGGAAGGAAAACTAGCCTTTGAGGAGGTGCATCCCCCTGAACCGGCCCTCAGCGGCGAGTCCAGGAAATAAGGCCGTAGACACCGTCTCAACGCACTGAAACGGCGTTACATAGGGTGATGGTGAGGGCACATTTACCCATACGGGATGGACTTAGAAGGGAGGACGGCCGTCCTCCCTTTTTATTTTATAATTTGAGACCCCCTGCAAAACTCCGCATTTCCACCCGCCACCTCCCATAACGTAAGGTTCAACCTTAGGTTGTGATTTCTGGCCATGTAGGCGTCCTTCGTAGAAAAATCCACCTGAACCGCTTTGCCGCCGCTATTTGTACCCACTTATACTATATCTAGTACGAATATCGCCTAGATGTCCAAGAAATTGGTCTTTGTCTCACATCCCTCCCTTGTGAAAGTTCGGGGCATGGGGTACAATATTTTATGGAGGGCTTTTTTACCCCTTAGTATTTTATAGGGAAATACCAATGAAGCTAATATTATCAGCACTAATAGCGCTCAACCTAGGGCTTTACGAGCTTCCGCCCGTTGTCTATAGAAGCGGTGTAGAGGGTGCAAAGCAGGCCGCCTTTGATACAGAAGAGTATCTGGTCAGGGCACGGAAGGCCGCGGAAGATGCCTATGTGAAGGGCGATATATCTACTGAGGTGTGGGAGGAATACGACTTCTTAGATAAAAGCGCTACACACTACCAACACTTATTTGTGATGTCTGTGCTGTTCTACGAAGAGGCACCAGTAGAAGACCCCTACGGCCGACTTGTAACAAAGTCTTCCATGGAGATGATAAAAAGGCTTACACTAATAAAAAGGTTGATAGCGTCAGAGGGAATCATTGTGCCGGCTCCAATGGGAAAGCTTGTTGTGAGCGCCTGTTCACTGTGAGGCGTGTGTTATGCTGCGAATAATCGTCATACTGGCGATAACCCTATTACCCGCTGTCTCTGCGGTGGCAAAGAGCAAATTAGAGGATGCCAGGGATTCGGCCCTTATGGTCGAAGAGTATCTTGAAAGACTGCAGGTAGCGGTGGAAGATGCCTGTACAAAGGGCAAGATGCGTAGAGAGGCATGGGAGCAATACTGTGTTATTCGCTGGCACGTAAGGTCGCTCCTTCGCGTCATGACCATGGCCGTCCTGTTTTACGAAGAGGCACCCAATGAGGCGCACCGCGAGCTTATCGCAACATCTGCCCAGAGCCTGGCGGGCGTCCTGTTGGTGCTAGATAACTTCTGCAATGCCAAAGGGATAGAGGTGCCACCCCCAACTCTTCGCAGAGAGTTGACAAAGTGTACACAGAGTTTAGCCGCATACAACGCATGACCCACCTCAATAGTCCATAGTTGTAAGTAATTTGTTCACAAGCACATAGAAAATTTTTTTATCCGGTACTTGACAGGACAGCGTTTTATGGTAATATTTCGAGTAAATATTCACTCACTAATAAATGGTCGTTCATTAAAATACAATGTTTTCCCCCAGGACCCCCGAGGCGAACCCTCTTTATTAATACTGGTCAGGGCATCTCCTCCAGCCCGGCGCACGCCTCCTCGTGAACATATAGTAGATAGAGAGGGAACCTGCTAACAAGAAGGCAGGTTTTTGGCATGAGTTGGACCTGATGCCCAGGTCACTTCGCCCTGCTCATGCCATAGGAAGAAGCGCCTCGGCGGGTCCTTATATTTTACTGCATAATACCAGAGACTAGAAGGGGGAGGCTTTCTGTCTGCATAAGCCAGACTCAAATTATGTCGCACCATTATTTATATTTATTTTAATTTGTGATTGCTGTGCCTGCAAAGATTGATATATAATAACCTACCTGTACGAGTGTAATTTTTCCATTTTTCACTGCTTTTCCGACCTTGACAGACTCGTGAAATACAGCTATTAGACCGATGTTTTCTCGTGTTCTATAGGGGGATGTTATGCGTACAGAGAGTGCGACTCTGAGTAAAGACAAGGTACTTGAGACAAAAAAGCCGGCAATCATTGATGCGGCGATAAGGCTTTTTTCTGAGAAGGGCATAAAGGCCACCACCGTAAGGGATATTGCCAGGGAGGCAGGCGTAGCGGAGGGTACCCTGTACCGCCATTGGAAAGGCAAGGAGGAGCTGGCGCAGGAGTTATTCTATGACAATAAGAAGCGCTTCAAAGAGGAACTTGAGGACGCACTCCGTGGGGTGTCAGGTACAAAGAATAAGTTGAGACGTGCCATTGTGGCCTTTTATGCCTTCGCACAGAGGGAGCCTCTGCTGTATAAATTCCTTATACTTTCCTCCCATTATGAGCTGAGAATGCTGTTGCCACGAACACCTAAACCACTTGAGGTAATCATCGGGATTGTAAAAGAGGGCATCGAGGCAGGTGAGTTGAAGAAGATAGAGCTGCCCTTTGCCGGAGCCATCATAGTAGGCGCAATAACAAAGCTTTCAGACTTTAAGCGAATGGGTGTTATCGAGAAGGAATTGGAGGAGTATATAGACCCGGTTACGGAATTCCTGTGGGAGGCACTAAAGGTGAAATAGGTTTTGGTACAGGCCGGGAATTGTTTATGGTCTTCTTACTTTCGAGATTACCGCCCTGTACGTTCCACGGTCTCTGCCTTTTCTTCAGGCGCAGTATGGACACCACCAGTTTCTATCTCATCAAGCGGAAATCCCTCACTTACCTTTTCCCCGGCCCTCTCGAGCAGTGCCATTATGGCCAGGTGTGCGGGTGGCTCTGAGGTTGACAGGAGCTCCTCTCCCAGGCGCACTCCCCTCATCTTATGCAGTTTCCTCTCTATCCTGAGTGCCCACCCAAGGTAATAGACGGCCTCCTTGTAATCTTCCTGGTTGTAGTGGATGAGCCCGGCGTTGAGATTTGCAACTGGGTCAAAGGCGTCACGCTCAAGTGCCTTCACTGTGAACTCCAGGGCCTGAGGATAATCCCCTGCCTCGATGCACATTTGGGCCAGGTTGTCATAGTCCCGGGCGGTTTTTAGTCCAGTGTGTCGAAAATCCTCCTTTTTGAGCGGTCTCTCCATTTTTTCCAGGGCCCTTCTGTAGAGATTCATCAGCTCAGGGTCATCGGCTGCGATGGCTGGAGATGGTAACAGGACAAAGGTGGCAAGAAGTAAGACCTCTGCAAAATACCCAAATGTCATCCTGAGGAGCCGAAAGCGACGAAGGATCTCACCAAAAACACGGGATTCTTCGCTCCGCTCAGAATGACATCGGGTGTTGGGGCGACTTTTGCAGAAGTCTCGAGGTATGGAGGAAAGCTTCTTCATACTCGACGATGCAAGGCACAGGCTTGGACAATTTCTATGGGTGGGGCCCCTCACCGATTATATCGATTACATCATTGCCACCTGGGACCTGGATTTTACCCCGGTGTAGTCGCCTGAATCGTACAGGATTTTAAGGTCGTCTATCACGCTCTTAAACACCACACGCCAGTCTATATTGATTCGGTAGGCGAACATGGCGTTCTTTGAATTGTTGGTCTCCCCGAGGGTTTTATTGAAGCGTCTCTTCAGGGCCTCTCTGGAGTAGAGGTTTTCGTAGACATACTCCAGGCCCTCTATAAAATCCTCAAGGCTCATGTCCTTCAAGGCAAATACCAGGTGGTTGGAGTTGTAGTAGAACCAGTCTTCAGGGAAGTGGTTACGAAAGATGCGGCCCTCCTGAGCCATTCGGTGGAAACTTACGGTCATGGGCATGGGTGTGTAGACTCCAAAGGTCAGGACGTCCATCCCCACCTCCAGGGCAAAGTCGGTCATACGTTTAAAATTGTCCTTCTTATCACCGTCCGTTCCAAAAATCACCGAGCCCCAGCAGATGATTCCATGACGGTGCAGGTTTTCAATGCCCTTTTTATAACTCTCCACCCCCATACGGAGGTTTACGAATTTGTTCATGCTCTTTAGCACCTCTTCATCGAGAGACTCTATGCCAATAAGAATCCCCAGGCAGCCGCTTGAGGCCATGTACTTCAGGCACTCGTCGTCCGCAGTAGTATTGAGGGCGGTAAAGCCAAACCAGTCCTTTATGATATTTCTCTCGGTCATCTTTTTAAAGAGTTGTCGCGCCCTCTCGTTGGAGACCTTGCTGTGCCCGTAAAAATTGTCTTCAGCAAACATCAGGCCCTTGTAGTCTGTGGCTTTCATCTCCTCCAAGACATCTTCTACAGGCCGCTCTCTGTATTTTCTGCCCTGGAAGATGGGTACGGCGCAGAAGTCGCACCTGTTGGGACACCCGCGGGTGGTTATTATGGAAGAAAATTTGTAGCCATATTTTCTCTTGAGAAGCTCCCTGTCAGGGTAGACATCATTTAGCTTACTGAGTTGGGTGAGGCCGCCGAAATATTGCTTCTTCAACTGGCCTTTTTCCGCGTCGCGTATCAGGTCTGCCCACGCGCCCTCCGCCTCACCCACCACTGCGGCGTCTGCATAAGTGGCCACCTCATCAGGGATAGTGGAGGCGTGGGGGCCACCAATCACAACTGGTATATTGTGCCTCTTGCAGGCGCGGGCAATGTCATAGGCCCTTGGCACCTGATAGGACACGGCAGTTATTCCGACCAGTCTCACATCGGTAGGGTCGAATTTCAGCTCCCCCGTCTTTGGGTCAACAGACCACTCGATGCACTCGTCTATTACATCCACCTCCCAGTCCTTCGGCGTAAGTGCCGCAATATAGCCCAGATTCAGGGGCATCTGTACCAGTACAGAGATATTCTCCTCCCCAAAATGGTTCTCGGGATGTGGGTTTATAAGGACGAGTTTCTTCATACCTTCCCCCATATTGTGACGGCATGGGCACAAGTACATCAGTGGTTTTTCAAATTATATTACCTGCCCTGGACGCTTTCAAGGGATTTATTCAACGTGGTGGATGATTTTTCATACGCCTTTGTCTCTCCAGCACAAATGCACTTCCCAACATAGGGTAAAAATCCCGACCACTTTTGTTTACCAAAAACCGCAATTTGTTGTTAATATTTAGTTATAAGCATCCAAATGCACCCTGCACGCTCACATACAAATGGGATGTAGCTGTCCGCCGAGGGTGGACTTCCAATGCCCGATAAATCGGGCAGCTACATATAATATTTTGAGACCTCTGAGAAATGCAAGACAGAGCAGTCATTGCGAGGAGCGAGAGTGACGAAGCAATCTCATAAGTGGTTTGCACTAGAAAATGTGAGATTGCTTCGCTTCACTCGCAATGACGGTCCGTAGCATCGCTATGCATTCTTTTGGTGTTTTTGTAGAGGTCTCATTTTGTTATTCAACCAAAACGTTATTAAGGAGACAAGAGATGACAACAGAAAGACTCAAGGTGATAAGGATATACGGAAAGGTCTGCGCGGGCTCTGACTGCACCGCACCGCTGAAAGACTCCAAGGCATGGCTCGAGAAGGACGACGGTCTGGTAATTGCCTGGCCGACCCTTCCGAGTGGTCGGTACGAGTTTCTGGTACCGGCAGGTAAGTACAGGCTGTGCGCCCAGAAGGGCGGTGAGTACGGCCCTCACAGGGAGCCCATTGAGGACTTTCAGGACGATACCGAGAAAGACATCTGCCTGGAAAAGGGCATCAGTATGTAATAAGAGGCCGCTGCTGTAGCGGCCGAGCTTGCTCGGCGACATTCGTAAGGCCATCTCGTCTGAGGCGAATGGCTGTCCACCTTTTCTGCCATAGATAGGGGATTGAGTTCGTGTTGGAAATGGTTTAGAATTGTGTCTGTTCTGTGTCCCCTTTAAAAGAAGCAGAGTTTACAACTCTTAAGGTGCTGGGAAGGCGTGGCTAAAAGTGTACCTCTTACGTATACGAAGCCGCGTTACCAGAAATAGTCTTGTAAAGTGCATCTTGACGCGCCTGTATCACCCAATGTCATTGCGAGGGGTAAAGCCCCGAAGCAATCTCTCATGTATTCAAGAGATTGCTTCGCTTCGCTCGCAATGACAAATGAAGTAGGGTGTGTCTTGACACATCTGTATTATCCAATGTCATTGCTTCGGGGTGAAGCAATGACAAGCGAAGTAAGGTGCGTCTCGACGCACCTATATTCCGAAAAATAGGAGATAGACACAAGCGATGCCACTAATCACCAAGGACATGATTATAAACAACGTGACCAGGAAGTACCCAAGCACACTCAAGGTATTCGCACAGTTTAAGGTGGATTCCTGCTGCGGCGGGGCCTTCTCTATAGAGACAACCGCCAGGGCCGACGGGGTGGATGTGGACAAACTCCTCGAGGCCCTGAATAAGGCCGTTGCCACGACCGCTTAAAGGTCGGATAAATTAAATCTGGGTTTTGTAGAGGCTCTTTGGGCCAATATTCCTGCACCCTTCCTTAGAGGCGCAATATGCTCGCCAAGGTCCAGAGCACCGCTGTCAACGGCATAGACGCCTACGTGCTGGAGATAGAGGTGTGTGTCAGCCGGGGGGCACTTCCTGTCACCATAATAGTTGGCCTCCCCGACCAGGCAGTTAAGGAGAGCCGCGACAGGGTAAAGGCCGCGCTCACCAACAGCGGCTACCGATTCCCCATGGACCACATAACCATCAACCTCGCCCCGGCCAGCCGAAAGAAGGAGGGTCCCGCCTTTGAGCTGCCCATAGCCGTTGGCCTACTCCTGGCCAGCCGACAGATTGAGACCCAGAAGTTAAGGGATTATCTCGTAGTCGGTGAGCTGGCCCTTGACGGGCGCGTGAGGCCCATAAAGGGGTGTCTATCTATGGCGATGAAGGCCAAGGAGGAAGGCTATGGGGGCATCGTCCTACCCAGCGCAAACGCATCGGAGGCGGCCGTGGTAGGGGGGCTGGACGTGATACCCGTAACCCGCCTTTCCGACACGGTGGGGTTCTTAAGCGGACAGTTAGAGTTAAAACCCTTGAGACTTAGCCTGGAAGAGGTCTTCGAGAAGTCGGCCTCTTACGACGTGGACTTCACAGATGTGAAGGGTCAGGAACATGCAAAGAGGGCACTCCTGGTGGCGGCAGCAGGGGGACATAACGTGCTGATGATAGGGCCGCCGGGCGGCGGTAAGACCATGTTAGCGCAGAGACTGCCCACTATACTCCCAAAGCTCCTACCACAGGAATCACTTGAGACCACCAGGGTCTATAGCGTCTGCGGATTCCTTGACCAGGGGCACTCCCTGGTGGCCACCCGGCCATTCCGCACACCGCATCACACTATAAGCGAGGCAGGGTTGGTTGGGGGGGGCACATTTCCCAGACCCGGTGAGCTGAGCCTCTCGAACCACGGGGTGTTGTTCTTGGATGAACTCCCAGAATTTGACCGTAGCACACTGGAGTCATTGAGACAGCCCCTAGAAGCCGGACAGATAACCATATCCAGGGCCGCAAACACAGTGACTTATCC
>JBHIBD010000056.1:0-14699 GCA_046758865.1 Candidatus Brocadiales bacterium
ACCTTCGTGCTCATAGACCCAGAGGGACCGAACTGGATAGGGACGGATGCACGTGGGATGGAGATATTAAACCTTTTCGACGGGATAAACACCTTTAGTGATGTTATCAGCCAATATTCCGCCAGACATAATAATACAGACCTGTCAACGGCCTGGCTTCACGTGCACACATTTGCCCGAGACGCCCTCCGACACGGATTCTTATCTGCCTCTGCATTTGACAGAGAGCCGTATAAAGGCAGAAGCGCCTATCTCTCGCTAAAAACACTAAATGAACTGTGGATACACACCAATAACTCATGCAACCTCTCGTGTGCACACTGCCTGGTGGATTCGTCACCTTCGGGTGACAAGGGGCGTCCT
Organism: Candidatus Brocadiales bacterium; assembly: GCA_046758865.1. Lineage (GTDB taxonomy): Bacteria > Planctomycetota > Brocadiia > Brocadiales > Bathyanammoxibiaceae > JBHIBD01. Next base: position 364 of record JBHIBD010000056.1, read on the forward strand.
ACCGAAACGATAACCCGTATCATGGATGAGGCCAGAGAACTGGGTGTTACACAGTTTTACCTCACTGGAGGTGAGCCCTTCCTCAGACAAGATTTTCTTGAACTCGTTAAACATGCCCTTAGAGACGATAACTCAAGGCTCACCATACTTACAAACGGGACCATACTCGACGACCGCAGACTGCGGGGACTGCAAAGTTTTTCGGCGCCACGGCTACATCTGCAAATCAGCCTCGACGGCTCAAGACCAGAAATAAATGACCCCATCAGGGGTGAGGGCAGTTTCCAAAAAATCGTGGCGGGTATTAAACAGGCCGCCAAGACTGGTCTTCGAACCACAGTTTCGACAGTAATCACATCGCATAACGTGGAAGATGTTTGTCGGATTACAAAGCTGCTACCCTCACTGGGTGTATACAATCATCATCTCCTATTTATGCACCACAGGGGGAGGGTCTTGGAGAATAGAAGTTTTGTTCAACAGGTACCTATACCGAGGCTTGTCGAATCTATAAAAGGTGCCAAACAGGTTGCACTTGAGACTGGGGTAACCATTGACAATCTCTCTTTTATACGGATGCGGGTGGATTCGCCAAGGTTTACCCGCCACGACCTGAGTAACGCCTGTTGGGACAGTCTCTGCCTGTACTCGGATGGCAAAATCTATCCATCCGCTGCTCTCGCTGGATACCGGGGCCTATCTTGTGGAAACCCCAATGAGAGCGCCCTGGAAGAAATCTGGAGGGATTCACCCATCTGTAAGAACTTCAGGCGGGCCAGCTTGCGCAACAAACCTATCTGTCAGAATTGCCACCTAAGATTCCTCTGCGGGGGTGGCGACATAGAACACTCATATCTCTACTCCAGCACAGACGGGAGCGAGGCCAACCTGTTGTCAATGGACCCCTACTGTGAGCTATACAAGGCCATAATACTTGAAACAGTGCACGATCTGGCAGATGCAGCCAAGGGCACCGTTAATCATAAATCTGGACCCAGCGCTCCCGTCATCTTCAGAGGCATGGGAGAGGGTGCTGCGCCATGTACAACAGAGGGACGCAAGGGAAATGATAGTGACAACGAGAATTTTGACCTGAGGACACTCAGCTCAAACTGCGTGCTTTCTCCCGCATCAGACGCACCAAGGCACGGGGTGCGTGAATTCTACGCACACGCTGCTACAAACCCACAGGAAGAGCTCTGCTGCGCAGGCAGTCTTGCCGCCGACGATGTGGCCCACATCCCGAAAGGGGTTCTTGAGCGGGCGTATGGCTGCGGCAGCCCGGTCGCCATAGCTGGGATATCCCAGGGGGAGCGAGTACTGGACCTTGGTTCAGGAGCCGGCATAGACTGCTTCATAGCTGCAAAAAAGGTTGGGTCGAGCGGTGTGGTAATCGGCGTGGACATGACAGACGAGATGCTGAACACTGCCGCAAGCTTCAAGGGCGAGGTAGCAAGGAACCTCGGCTATGATGTAGTAGATTTCAGAAAGGGGTTTCTGGAAGAAATCCCCGTGGAATCGGGGTACGTGGACGTAATACTCTCGAACTGTGTCATAAACCTCTCGCCGGATAAGAAACAGGTTCTTCGCGAGATGTGGAGGATTCTCAAGGACCACGGGCGCATTGTAGTGTCAGACATAGTCTCTGATAAAAAGGTCCCTGGACATCTACGCGCAGACAAGTTGCTATGGGGACAATGCCTGAGCGGGGCCCTTACGGAAGAAGAATTCCTGGCCTTTATCGAACAAGCGGGTTTCTACGGCACCGAAATCCTATCCAAAACCTTTTGGAAGGAGGTGGAAGATTGTAGGTTTTTCTCCACAACAATAAGGGGCTATAAGTACGAGAAGAGACCCGATTGCAACTACCGTGGACACAAGGCCGTTTACCTCGGCCCCCTCAAGGCAGTCATAGACGAGGAGGGACATCTATTCCCCAGAGGGGAGGAGATAGAGGTCTGCACGGATACCGCAGAGAAACTCAAACAGCCCCCTTATTCAGGTCACTTTATCGTCATTGACCCGTCAGGAAGTGCCACCGATGATTTTATCTGCGGGTCAGATTCAGATAAGGATAACAGGTGCTGTGGGTAGAAAAGACAAAATGTTTAAATCTGTAAGAATCCTTCTACCTATAGCAATGTTGTTTCTCGCACAGCAGACACTAGCTCAATACGATGGACGATATTTTTTTAAATACCCTAAAGATTTTTTCAACAACGGTGGCATAGAGTTAGAGTTCGACCCCTCACTGCATAAAAAAATAGGCATCTTAATCCAGAACCATACCAGCCTCCTTCTCCCTGAGATTGCCAACATGATATTTGACATCTCTCCCTTCGACCGTTATAGGCAGTTTTTCTACTTTCGCATTGAAGGAGAATTCCGTGAGGACATTGCAAACAACAATATTATCTTCGCCAGGGCCTATGACTACAGTGGCAGACCAATAGCTGGGGGGCTGCCCACCTCAGAAGGACAAGGCGCCTTCAACCTAGTCTTTCTCAAGTTCGGTTTAAGGGAGGTGATTCAGTGCAGCTGTAAGGGGGTAACCATCCACACAAACCGAGGTAATTTTTCCTACGTTGGAGAGGATTCTATCTTGCACGAGATGGGACACGCTTTTGCCGGGCTTGCTGATGAATATTCTCACCCAAGCGCCAGCAATTTTGCCGCCGCAAATCTTGAAGACAGGCGGACCCGCAACCTTAAATGGAGGGGGTTGATAGAGCAGAGGTTCCTGCCCAATAGAAGAATCGAAAGAAGGGAGATAATCGGTGGTATAGATAGAGGAAAATTTCTGATACCTTCAAACAACTGCTACATGAACAATCACAGCAGACCAAAGGACAACCGCTACTGTCCTGTGTGTCAGCTTGCAATAATTAACAGGATTTCCCAATTATCAGGTGCAACTCCCCCTTGGAAATAGGGCATTAGTTTAATGGAGATATTAAAATGCACACAAAAAATATTTATGCACTTATGATTTTTGTGGCCTTATTGGCTGTAATGCCATCCATCACCCAGGTGTATCAGAAGGAACTTATTGTAGCCCTGCTGGCAGTAACACCCGACAGCACGCAGGCGGATCAGGCCGCAGCCCAGGGGGTAGAGATCGATCCCAAGGAGATACTTCTGGGCCTGCCCGAGGACGCCATCAGGTCAATAGACCACCCTAAATTCATCTCCGGGGAAAAGGCCGATAAGCAGATGAGAGAAGACGAGCCCGTAATTGGTCTGAAGATGAACGGTGAGACAAAGGCCTACCCGCTCTATGTCTTAAGTGCCCACGAGATAGTAAACGATGTTATTGCAGACAAATCGATTGCCGTCACATGGTGACCACTGTGCTTTACGGGTGTGGTCTACATCCGTGATAGAGCAGATGGTGAACCACTTGAGTTTGGCGTCTCTGGCAAACTCTGGAAGAATGCACTCCTCATGTATGACCGACAGACTCACTCTCTATGGAGTCATATCACAGGGGAGGCTATCGCCGGCACGTTAAAAGGAAAGGTCTTGAAACCAGTTCCATCTACCCATACCACGTGGAAGGAGTGGAAACAGGCAAACCCCTCCACACTGCTATTATCAAAAGGTGGCCTTTGGGGGAGAAGATACAATACTGACCCTTATCAGAGTTATTATGCCGACCCAAAGAAGGTCGGACTGATGCCCCTCAAACATCTCGATGAGAGAATACGCCCCAAGGAACATGTGGTGGGGGTCAAGACCGGCCAAGAGGCCAGGGCCTATCCCTTTTCATACCTAGAGAGGTTCCCAGTGGTCAACGATGAGATATCTGGCAGGAGGCTGGTAGTGGTCTTTTCGAGTAACAACAAGACTGCCACCGTCTTTGATAGAAGACTGGGGGACAGAATCCTCACCTTCAAGGAGAAGGAGAAACCAGCCCCAGGCGAGTTGTTGATTACGGATAACGAAACAGGCAGTCTGTGGCGCGGCCTTACCGGGGAGGCGGTCAGGGGGAAACTCAAGGGTGAGAGGCTAGAGCAGATACCCAACATGGTATCCTTCTGGTTTGCCTGGAAGGATTATTTTCCAAATACAACAATATTTCATGGCAAGAAATAGGCAATGGCGGCAAAAGACGTCCTTATGATATTTGTAAAATACCCAGAGCCAGGAAAGGTGAAGACCCGCCTGGCTAAAACCCTTGGGGGCGAGATAGCTGTAGAGCTATACAGACTTATGGCCGAGGACATTATCCGACGCCTTAAGGGATGCAGACGATACAAGATCATTATATTCTTCGACCCACCGCATAGGGCCTCGGACATGAAGGACTGGTTGGGCAACGACCTATGCTATATCCAACAGTCTGGCCAGGACTTAGGTGAAAGACTCACCAATGCATTCGGAGTCGCCTTCGACTCAGGCGCCAGGCGTGCCGTTGTCATCGGCACCGACTGCCTGGGTATCACACAGGGCACAGTCTCCAAGACCCTACAGTGTCTCGATGAGAAAGACGTGGTAATAGGCCCGGCAGAAGATGGTGGGTATTATCTGTTGGGGCTTTCCCAATATATACCCGAACTATTTCACTCGATAGATTGGAGCACCAATAAGGTCTTTCACCAAACCATAGAGAAGGCAAAGCGACTGAGTCTATCCTCTACTGTCCTAGAGCCATTGAGGGACGTAGACGAGCCATCAGACCTGTCCCCAGCCCTCCTTCATCTGCTGCAACAAAAGACATAAAAGAGGAAGGCCTTGAGGGGGATTCTCCTTAGAAATATTATTGCCGCCCTGCTCTTTACACCCTGTTGCTATGGGGAGCCACGCAGTTCCGAGGGCACAATATCCATCTCCGGCTCCACTACCTGCCTCCCGGTAGTTAGTAGGGCTGCTGAGGAGTTTATGCAAAGACACCCGCAGGTAACAATAACAGTGTCTCCCGGGGGCTCTGGTGTCGGCGTGAGCGCCCTGGCCAAGGGGGCAGTGGATATAGGTATGACGTCCAGAGACATTAGCGAAAAAGAGCGAAGCAATTATCCAGAAGTGGACCTCTTTCTCACCCCCTTTGCCCGTGACGCTGTAGTTCCAGTAGTATCCTTGGAGGTCTCTGAGGCGGGGATAACCCATCTATCCATCCCCCAAATTAGGGGTATTTACAGCGGACGGTTAAAAAACTGGAAAGACCTTGGAGGCCCTGACAAAGGAATCCTGGCAGTGGACAAGGAGCCTGATAGGGGAACCAGGCATGTCTTTATGCAGGCCATCTTTGGCGACAAGTATGCAGAAGCCCCAGGGACTAGCATCGTGACTGGCCCTAACGATGATATGCAGATGGCCGTTGCTACAAGCGATGCGGCAATTGGGTTTCTTTCCCACACATGGATAAACGCTAACGTAAAAGGGCTGGGAATTGAAGCGGGGGGAGGGATAGTCTATCCTACAATTGCCGATATCAGAAGCAGACGTTTCCCCATATCCCGAAATCTCTCCTTTGTTACGGATGGCCCACCAAAGGGAATGGCCAAGGAATTTATAGACTCTGTTCTAAGCCCTGAAGGACGTAAGATAATCATCAAAGCAGGACTTGTACCACTTAAGTAAAACCACCTCTTTTACACCGCACATCCCAAATTAAGGCAACGGTCATGCGCTGGAGATTTGTGTTGCACTTATAGCAGTTAGCGGTTTTTAAAAAAGTGCAATATTAAGTCCCCGTAAAGAAATATAGACTATGATTGGCCCATATGGAATAAAGGAGTGGCTGCATGGACAATAAGTTACAGCTTCGACCTAGGACACGGTCTAGAATAAGGGCAAATAGAAAGGTCCGTACCTGTCTTATGTGCGGAAAAAATTTTAAGAGTGTCGGCCCGCATAATCGCAGATGTCCTCGGTGCAATTGCCGCCTGGAGCACGCCAGAGAGGGTTCGTATTATCAGCCGACTGTTTATTCGTTGGAACGTGGGAAGATAATAGATTTTTTCGATACCGGCTGAAGGGTGAAGCTGCTTCCGCGGGAATGGGTTTTTGTGATTTTTTTCATAATGTCTGTTTTTTAGTCTGGAGGATGTAATAATGCTTAAGAGAAAGACAACGGCCTATAAGTGCAATGACTCTTCTCGAGTATGTATCATACAGACAGCCCCTCATTGGGGCCAAAGGGGCCAAAAGGCATTAAGGGTTGCCGCTATTATAGGTGCCGGAGCTGGCACTGTGTTTCTTGCATTTGCAATGGCCTGGATAATCTCCTTATAGAACTATGGAAAGGACCCTTCGAGGAAAGCTTTGCAAAAGTTGCTCCAATACTCTGTGTCCATCTGAGCGAAGCGAAGTCACGCCATAGGCGGACTCGCCATGCTGTTGGGCGAGCCCTCAGAATGACAACTGTACAGAGTTTTTCAGAGGTCTCAATCTCATGAAGAATCTTCTCTATAAGGTCTTCTTTAACTCCTTAGCTGTTATTTTGTTTCACTTTGGGCCACCCACAATGCCTTGCAACGGGCAGGAAACGGGTCTTAAAAAGGCGGACATGGATACTGGATATGAGTTATACGACCGGGTATTGCAGAACTACGTAAAAGACGGCAAGGTGGCGTATCTGGCCCTGAGAGACTCTCCTGAAGAGCTGGATAAATATCTGTCATGGCTGGCTCATACCAAGCCAAATAAACTAGAGACAGCTGAGGAAAGCCTGGCCTTTTGGATCAACGCATATAATGCCTTTGTCCTTAAAGGGGTCTTAGATACCTTGCCTGAGAAGACCGAAGACATATCAAGTTATAGTGTTAAAAGAACCAGGGCCTTCTTCACCATTGAGAAATTTGTAGTGGGTGGAAGTTATTATTCACTAGACGAGATAGAAAATAATATCCTCAGACCTATCTTTAAAGACCCGCGTGTGCATTTCTCCATAGTATGCGCCTCACAGAGTTGCCCGGTATTGCAAGGCAAGGCCTTCAGAGGCGGAGATATCCACAAACGTCTAGAGGAGGCGACAAAGAGGTTTCTCTCAAATAAAAACAGGTTTAAGATAGATAGAGAAAATAAGATAGTTTACCTCTCTCGTATATTTCGCTGGTTTGAGGAGGATTTTGAAGGAGCAAAGGGGTCTCTATACGACTTTATTGCAGACTATCTGGAGAGCGAGGAGGACAGGGCTTTCATCAAGAAGGGAAACTTTACCATAAAATATCTGGATTATGACTGGAGCCTGAATATCAAACCGTGATGGCGGAAGGTAAGAAATTACGATTAATTCCATGAAAAGCCTAAAAGAAAATTGGTCAAGAAGAGCCGTAGTGTATCAAATTTATCCCCGTAGCTTTAAAGACTCGAATGGCGACGGCGTCGGTGATTTGAATGGTATCATTGAGAAGCTTGATTACCTTAATGATGGGACAGAGAAATCTTTAGGTATAGGTGCAATTTGGCTCTCGCCAATCTACAAGTCACCAATGGTTGATTTTGGCTACGACATTTCTGATTACTACGACATTGATCCGCTTTTTGGGAATCTTAAAACCTTCGACAAACTTATTTTTGAAGCCCATCGACGAGGAATAAAAGTTATTATGGATTTTGTTCCTAATCACACGTCTTCCCAACATCCATGGTTCCTTGAGTCGCGCTCATCCCGAAACAATCCAAAGCGCGATTGGTACATCTGGCGCGACCCTAAACGAGACGGTTTACCTCCTAATAATTGGTTAAGCGTTTTCGGTGGTTCCGCCTGGACTCTTGATGAAAATACGCAGCAATATTATCTTCACAGTTATCTTGCCGAACAGCCGGATTTAAACTGGCGTAACCAAGAAGTAAGAGATGAGATGGTTCAGGTGCTGAAATTCTGGCTAAATCGCAGAGCGGATGGTCTCCGCACGGATGCGATATATTATGTTATTAAAGACGTTGAGTTTCGTGACGACCCGCAAAACCCAAACTACATTCCCGGTAAAGATGACCCGTATAACGCACTTTTTCATATTTATAGCCAGGGACGTCCCGAAATATTTGATACCACAAATACTCTTTGCGAAGTTATCGGTAAATATGAGGATAAGTTTATGGTGAGTGAAGTGTATTTGGATTTGCCAGACATGGTAAAAATGTATAAAGCATGTGCAAACAAATTGCACGCGCCCTTTAATTTTAATTTAATGAATATTCCATGGGATGCGGGCGAGTATAAAAAATTCATCGATGACTTTGAAGAGCTTCTTACCCCAGAGGATTTGCCGATATACGTCTTAGGAAACCATGACAGATCGAGGCTTGCGAGTCGCCTCGGTAGAGACCGGGCACGTCTTGCGGCGATGCTCCTGCTTACTCTGCGGGGTATGCCCTTTATCTACTACGGCGAGGAATTAGGAATGAAAGACGTTCAGATTCCCACAAAAAAAGTAAAGGACCCCTGGGAAAAACAAACTCCCGGTTTCCGACTCGGCAGAGACCCTGAACGGACGCCGATGCAGTGGAACACCGGACCATATGCTGGATTCTCCGATGTTGAGCCGTGGCTACCCGTTGCGGAAGATTACAAAAAGTGCAGCGTAGAAACAGATTCAGCCGACCCACATTCAATGTTTAATCTCTATCGTCAACTTATTCACTTTCGTAAAGATTCTCCAGCGCTCCTACAGGGTTCTTATCGTTCCCTTGATATTGAGAATAATAATATCCTTGGTTTTGTGCGTGAAAGCGTCGAAGAAAAACTCTTAATTTTACTTAATTTTTCGGGCGAAGAAGAGGGACTATCTTTGACTTCTCAAAAGGCAAAAGTTATCTGCAATACTTATCTCGATAAAGAGTTCAGGGAAGAAATTGATTTGAAGAACTTTTCACTGCGTCCCTATGAAGGATATGTATTTACCCTATAATGATTGGAGCTAACAATCTATTACAAGGAGGCTGATCATGACGCTAAGACTTTTGTTTGTACCAGTTTTACTTCTGGGTTTCTTCTTTCTTTTTGTACTATCTTGTGCTAAATATGAGCTGAAAGAGGTTGCCGTAATTCCTGCTGCTCCAGCAGCAGACGGAAAGGCCCTCTGGAGTTACATTACAAAGGACTCCCCTTATACGGGATATCAGTTCTGGCCGGGCAAGACGGCACTGTACAAGGGCACTGTCCCACATGGTGCCCTGTTAAACCTCTATGTAAACGACAAGGCCCTTAGGGCCGTAGAGACTAAGGCAGGGGTAATGCCCAACGGTTCCATCCTGGTCAAGGAGAACTACAAGCCTGACAGGACCCTTGCCGCCATTACCGTGATGTACAAGGTGGCAGGCTACAACCCCGAGGCCAACGACTGGTTCTGGGCCAAATACTCCCCGAAGGGTGAGATAATGGCCGGGGGAATGGCAGCAGGCAAGGTACCCATGTGTATAGCATGCCATGAGGGTAGGAAGGCCAACGATTACCTAATGACTGAGTAAGTAAAATAACATCAAAGGACCTCTACAAGTCACAGTCAAACAAGGGCAGATGCCCTGTGTCTGGGCAAGCTTCAAGAAAGGGAGGGCACAATGGGCAAGTTACTCTTTGCATTTCTTCTTTACTCTAGTCTTTTAACCCCTTCCCTAGCACTAGCCCAAGGGGGAGAAGAAAAGGCACCCGCCACTGTAGAAGAAACCCCAGCACCCGTCCCAGAGGAAAAGGCCACTGCTATCCCAGCGCAAGCACCCGCTCCAACCCCTGAGAAGAAGAGACAAATAGAACAAATTACACTCGAGGAATTAAGAGGTCTGATTTCCTACACCTATAGAGATAACGTGATATTATTACGCTTTTGGTCTCCTTACTGTGGAGAATGCCTGGAGCTACTGCCAATGTTTTCAGAGTTATACAGAAACTACCGCGACCAGGGGGTTTGTGGTAATAGGTATTTCCCTTGTGGGATATCCTGAAAAGGTTTGGCTCTCTATTAACAGGGTGCGTGTAGATTTCCCCGTATTTATGGGAAATGCGGATGTTTTTAATGCCTACGAGATACACACCCTACCTGCCGTCCTCTTTATCAGAAAGGATGGAAAGGAAGAGGAAAAAGCAGAGGGCCACGAGGCAAACAGGAAGGCGTTTGACAGAGAGATAGTGAGACTACTGGAAGGACGCCCAAAAGGCATAGACTGGTTTAAGTGGCTACTGCGTTAAGGCCAGCGCACACCTCATTGAAAACTTACCCCACACCACCTCCTTGCACAAAGTGCCCAGACTGGTTACCATCTATTTGAACTGACCAGAAATTCATTTTGCCTATAAGGCAAATATGGTATATTATTGCGTTCAAGACACGTTTAAACGGAGTAGTTGATGTGGTTCCTTCTCACCTTGGTTATAATCACTTTCGTTCCCACTGCCCTTGTCTCTACAGAGGTCTTTCTCTCGCCGAGGTATCTCTTTAAGCTCGACAGGGGCAGCCTTAAATAGGGGAGGAAAAAGGCATGTCCAGAAAGAACCTTATCTCTGCATTATTAATAGCATTTCTCCTCTGGCTGAGCCCACTATCACCGCAGGTGGGCAGAATCTTAGCCCAGGAGGATTTTAAACACCTCTTAACCCATGCTGCCGAGCTTATGAAGCAAGGTAGATATGACGACGCACTTATCGCCTTTGATAGAGCACTGGAGGTTAAACCCGACGATTATAGAACGTGGTATCATAAGGCCCAGTTGCTTGACGAACTGAAGAGGTATAAAGAGGCCGTAGAGGCATATGATAGGGCCACAGGCATAAACCCGCTCTTCTATGAGGCGTGGATTAACAAGGGCCTGGCCCTGGTACGGGTTCAAGAAAACCACAGGGAGCAGGTAGAGGCGGCTATCAGGGCCTATGACAAGGCGATAGAGATTAGACCCCGCTCTTACGAGGCACATCTCAACAAGGGTAACGCCCTCACCAGGTTACGAAGGTATGAAGAAGCACTCAAGACGTACGATAAGGCCATTGAGATAGACCCAAAGCACCACGCAGCCTACACGGATAAGGGCCTTCTATTAGGCGACATGGGGAGAAACCAAGCGGCAATAGATACACTGGAGAAGGCCATCTGGATTAAGCCCGATTCCTACTTTACCTGGACCAACATCGGCATGGCACTCTTCCGAATGGACCGGTACGAAGAGGCCATCAAGGCATTTACAACCGCCTCTGAAATAAACCCAAAGGACTATGGCCCACTGACCAACAAGGGCCTGGCCCTGGTACGGCTAGGGCGCTACGAAGAGGCACTAAAAACATATAACAAGGCCCTCGAATTGGAACCGACCTCTTATGAGACCTGGTACAATAAGGGTTTTCTGGCCATCGAGCTGAACAGGTATGAAGAGGCCCATAAGGCCTTTGAAAAGGCCGTAGAAATTCGGCCTGACTACCTGAAGGCCTGGACCAGTGAGGGCGACGTGCTGATGCGAATGGGTAAGGAAAAGGAGGCCAGAGAGGCCTATCAGAAGGCCGCCGAGATTACGCCCGATACCCCTGAGTCCTGGGTCAGCCAGGGCAGCTCCCTGGCACGCCTCGAGAGGCACGAAGAGGCCCTGAAGGCCTTCAATAAGGCCACCACTATGGCACCTAACATATATGAGGCCTGGATCGGCAAGGCAAATGCATTAATAAGACTTAACAGGTATCAAGAATCCCTCAGCGCCTTTAACCAGGCCGCTCAACTCAGGCCAAACACCTATGAGGTCTGGTACAACACTGCCACCGTGTACATGCGCCTCACCCGATATGAGGAGGCGCTTAGGGCATTTGACAGGGCCATCCAGATAAACCCCGCCTCACAGGAGGCCTGGTACAATAAGGCACTAATACTTGGTGAAACCAGAGGACAGCCAGAGGAGGCCCTGAAGGCCGTCCAGAAGGCTACCGCCTTAGAAACTAGAGAAGCCCAATCGGCCGAGACCTGGGACTACCAAGGCCTCATGCTCAGCGACCTGAAACGCTATAATCCCGCCCTTCAGGCCTTCCAGAAGGCCCTGGAGATTGACCCAAACTTCTACCCTGCCTGGCATAATATGGGTATGGCGCTAGACCAGATGGGGAAGACCAGGGAGGCCATTGATGCCTATAAGAAATCCCTGAGGATAAATCCAAACTTCGACATCGCCTGGTACAACCTGTCATCCGCCCAGGCCGCGCTTAAAGACAAGCGCAGCGCACTCGACTCCCTAAGGCATGCAGTGGACCTAAACCCACGGATGCGGGACTGGGCAAAGACCAATCCCGATTTCGCGCCCTTCCTTAGCGACCCGGATTTTGTAACAATCTTGGGGCGGTAACGGTTCTGTAGCGTTGCGTCTCCGTATGCGCCGTTTTTCTGCACGTCCGTTGCGGAGAACGGACGCTACAAGAGGCGGTAACGCCTGGGCTTCCAGCCCTGCAAAGAATGTAGCGTGCCGGTCACGCCGTAGGCTGAAAGTCCGCCAGAGGTGAATCTGCCTCTGGCATCACCCGCCAGTCAGTTTGGAGGGTGGGTCTGCCTCGGGCATGATCTGTCCCTATGACACAATGAATATGGTTTTGGTAGACAACGACCTTTATGGTCGTTGATTATGTGGTTCAACGAGGTAAACCTCGTTGTCTACCATTTAATGTAGAGTATGTAGCGTGCCAGCTCGTCTGGCACGTTTGATTAAGAACAACATGGATGCCTTCATAAAAGAGTTTTCTATCATCCTCTTTATTTTCTGTACCAATATCGTATCTCTCCTATTCTTGCCGTCTGTCAGCCAGGCCTATTTGTTTAGCGGAGAGAGAACTCCTGAGGAGATAGCCAAGAAACATGGCTGGGCTGTTGTTTCAGTAACTTCCTACGATAAAGATGATAATCCCCTTGTTGTGGGGAGTGGATTCATAGTTGCTCGCCGAGGTATGTTAAACGTTAACCAATATTACGACGTCAAAAAAGTGGTCACCAATTACCACTGCATAAAGGGTGCTACCACTGCCAGGATAAGGCTCACAAACGGCGATTACTATGACGTCGTGGGGGTACTGGGGGTTGACCAAGACTGGGACATTGCAGTCTTGAAGATAATGGCCAGGAGAGTTCCCGGTGCACCCCTTGGTAATTCAGATAAATTATCGGTGGGAGAGCGTGTGGTAGCCATTGGCAACCCCCAGGGCCTTGAGAATACGGTATCTGAGGGGGTAATAAGTGCTATAAGGGGTCGCGAAGGCACTGGTGGAACGATTATACAGTTCACAGCCCCGATATCGCAAGACTCCAGTGGTGGGCCGCTCTTTAACACCAAAGGCAAGGTGGTAGGCGTGACCACTCTCTATTTGAAAGAGGGGCAGAACCTCAACCTTGCGGTTCCTATAAACCGTGTAAAGCCACTCCTGAAGGGCATAAAGTCCGTTGCATTAACGGAGGTTGCCAAAGAGAGATAGGGAGTTTCACCAACAAGTAAGACTCTGTAATGGATGTAGATAACAACAATCTTATCAAAGTAACTGACCTCAGGAAATATTTCCCCATTCATACAGAAAAACCATTTAGCAGACATACCCGATACGTGAAGGCCGTTGATGGTGTCACCTTTGCCCTGGCCCTGGGTAAAACCCTCGGGCTGGTGGGTGAGAGCGGGTGTGGCAAGACTACTACAGGCAGGACCCTGCTACGCCTGGAGGAGCCCACAGCCGGCAGGTTCACGTTCAATGGTGAATCCGTATTCGACTTGAAGAAAGAGGAGATGCGGAGGCTGAGGCGCAGGATGCAGATAATCTTTCAGGACCCGTTCAGTTCACTAAATCCGAGGCAGACCGTGGGTAGCATAATCAGCGAGGCCATGAAGATACACCACATCGGGGGCCGCAGGGAGAGGAGAGAGATGACCGAATGGATTCTCAGCAAAGTCGGCCTGCTCCTTTCGGACATCAACCGCTACCCACACGAGTTCAGCGGCGGTGGCAGACAGAGGATTGCCATCGCCCGCGCCATCGTTCTCAGACCCGACTTTATTGTGTGCGATGAGCCAGTGTCTGCCCTTGATGTCTCCATACAGGCACAGATAATAAACCTGTTAGAGGAGCTGCAAGAGGAGTTTCAGCTCTCATATCTGTTTATTGCGCATGACCTTCATGTAGTGAGGCACATCAGCGATGAGGTAGCGGTAATGTATCTGGGCAAAATAGTAGAGAGGGCCTGTACGGATGAGCTCTTCGGGGAGCCACTGCATCCATACACCAGGGCCCTGCTTGCTGCCGTGCCTCAAGCCGAGCCCGATAGTAACGATAGAAGAATTGTCCTCGGTGGTGATATTCCATCGGCACTAAACCCGCCCAAGGGGTGTCCGTTCCATACCAGATGTCCAGAGAAGATTCGTGACTGTGAGGGGGTGGTGCCCGAGCTTAGAGA
>JBHIBD010000057.1:0-14618 GCA_046758865.1 Candidatus Brocadiales bacterium
TGTCGCGGCCTTGTTTTTTCAGCAGTTTTTCAGGGGGAGGTGGTTTTTCGACCTTGTTCATACGTATGGAACAGTTTTCTCCATAACAAAGTAGTAAGAAGGATTGGGCAGGGCTTGCCGCCCTGCAATACCCACTACCGATTTGTGTTGGAGCAGGCTCCGTCGCTACATTTAATGACGGTGCGTCGTACCAGCTACAAATTATTTTACAGGTTTATCCCGTACTCCTTCCACCTTTTGTCTACCAGGGCCTTTATCTCAGGGGTCATTACTATGTCCTCTGGCCACTCACGTGTAAAACCCTCCTCGGGCCACTTCCTGGTGGCGTCTATGCCCATTTTTGAGCCTGCCTTGGGTATGGGGCAGGCATGGTCGAGCTCGTCCAGCGGGCCGTCTATGAAGGTGATGTCCCGTCTGGGGTCTATGTTGTTTGCCATCCGCCACAGGACCTCGGTCTCGTTCTGGACGTTCACGTCCTTGTCCACCACCACGATTATCTTACTGAACATCATCTGCCCCATGCCCCATATGGAGCTCATAACCTTCTTTGCGTGGAAGGGGTATTGCTTGTCTATGGAGACAAAGACACAGTTGTGGAACACGCCGAACATGGGCATATTGAAGTCCACTATCTCAGGTATGGTCAACTTGAGCAGGGGCAGAAAGAGCCTCTCTGTGGCCTTGCCCATGAAGTAGTCCTCCTGGGGTGGTTGTCCTACTATGGTTGTGGGATAGATGGGGTCTTTACGGTGCGTGATGCAGGTTACGTGAAAGACGGGAAAGTGGTCTGCCAGGGAGTAGTAGCCCGTGTGGTCGCCGAAGGGTCCTTCCAGGCGGGTCTCATCTGGCTCAACGTATCCCTCCAGCACTATTTCTGCGTCGGCCGGTACCTCCATGTCGATGGTCTTGCACTTGACCATCTCTACTGGTTGATTTCTGAGGAGCCCTGCGAACATCATTTCATCTATGTCCGGGGGCATGGGTGCGGTGGCGGCATATGTGATGGCCGGGTCACCACCCAGGGCAGCGGCCACCTCTATCCGCTTCCCCTCCTCTTTCCAGAGGCGGTAGTGTCTGGCACCGTCGTGATGCAGATGCCAGTGCATGCCCGTTGTCTTTTCATCGTAGACATGGAGTCGGTACATGCCTGCGTTTCTGGTGCCCGTCTTCGGGTTCTTGGTAAAGACCGCTGGAAGGGTGATGAACTTACCGCCGTCTTTAGGCCAGCACTTTATTATGGGGAACTTGTACAGGGATGGATTATCCGTTATCACAACCTCCTGGCACGGGGCATGGCTCACCATCTTGGGGGGGAAATTGGAAAGCTTTAGCAGGGTCGGGATGAATTTTATCTTTTCTATCAGTGTCGCTGGGGTCTTGGGCTTGGTCAGCTCCTCTATCTCACGGGCTATCTCATCCAGGCTGTGGCCGCCAAGGGCCATGGACATCCTCTCGTAGGAGCCCATGGCATTAATAAGTAGGGGGATATTTGAGCCCTTTACCCTTTCAAAGAGTAGGGCAGGCCCACCGGCCTTGGTCACTCTATCGGTGATTTCTGTTATCTCTAGCTCTGGGTCTACTTCAACCTTGATTCTCTGTAGTTGACCGGACTGTTCAAGTTTCTCTATAAACTCTCTGAGGTCTCTGTAGGCCATGGGAATCCTGTATCGCAGGGCAAGAAGCCCTACGATACCCACATATTATCGCAGTGGCAAGAATCTCGAGTAACTGTAGCGCACCAGTCACACCGGAGGCGGACCTGCCTCTGGCAGACTTGTCTGGTACGTTAAACGTGCGAGATAAATCATGCCAAAGGCAGACCTGCCTATGGCACGGCTCGCACGCTACATCTATACTAACGTAAGTCGAGCAAGCTCGACCACTACAACTATTAAAACTACATAGGGCTGTGGGAAAATTTTTATCTCCTCAAGACCTCGTTCATGCTGCCGGTGCGGTATCCCTGAAGGTCGAGGGTGATATACGTGTAACCTATTTTCTTCAGCGCGTCCACTATTGCATTGCGCTTCTTGAGGGCCAGTGGAAGGTCCTCAGGTGTCAGCTCTATCCTGGCGATAGTTCCATGGTGGCGTACCCGAAACTGCTTAAACCCCATTTGTCTGAGAAAATCCTCCGCAGAGGAGACCTTAGCGAGGTTTTCTGGGGTAATTGCCTCGCCGTAGGGAAAGCGGCTGGACATGCAGGCGTAAGAGGGTTTGTCCCATGTTGGAAGGCCGAGGTCCTTTGAGAGCTTGCGTATATCTTCCTTGGTTAGCCTTACCTCCTTAAGTGGGCTGCGTACACCCAGTTCCTGGGCAGCCTTAGTGCCTGGCCTATAATCCTGTGTATCGTCTATGTTGGTGCCATCAACTATATTAGCGTAACCTTCCTTGCTGGCTATGTCTTTTAATTTCTCAAAGAGTTCAGACTTGCAGAAGTAGCACCTCTCAGGTGGGTTGTCGCTAAAGCCTTTGATATCTAACTCTTTTGTCTCGATGATGAGGTGGGTGATGCCAATCTCCTTGGCGAGTCTTTTGGCTGCCTCAAGCTCATGGGCTGGGTAGGTTTCTGAGCTTGCAGTAACTGCTAGCGCTTTCTCCCCCAGGAGGTCGCTACAGAGTTTGGCCATAAGGGTACTATCCACACCTCCCGAGAATGCCACCACCGCGCTGTCCAGGTCTCGTATAATGCCTTTAAGTTTCTCTAGTTTCCCGTTTGAGTTCATTGGATTTAGAGGGCGTGAGTTCCCTATGGTCAAAGTGCTCAAAAGGCTTTATTTGTTGCTAGCTCCTTAGGGCGGGGCTAGGTTCTGAAAGCTCCAGCATCCTCTCTATGGCCAGCCTTGCCCTTTCTGCCACGTCCTCAGGCACGGTGACCTCATTTTCGGCGTCCATGTCCTCCAGGCACCATAGCACCTTTTCAATGGTGTTCTTTTTCATGTTGGGACATGTGGCCTGTTCAGAGGCTGGTATAAACGTCTTTTCGGGGCTTTCCTTCTGGAGGCGGTGTATTATCCCGTTCTCTGTGCCCACGATGATTTCCTTGGCATTTGACTCCCTGCAGTACTTGGCGATGCCGGTGGTACTGGCCACATGGTCGGCCAGTTGAATAACATCACCCGTGCACTCAGGATGCACCACTACCTTTGCGTTGGGGTATTCCCGTCTGCGTTTCTCAATATCCTGGGCCAGGATGCGGTGGTGTGTGGGGCAGAAGCCCGGCCAGAAGGTCATCTTTCTACCCAGTTTTGAGGAGACATAGGCCCCAAGGCTCTTATCCGGCACGAAGATAATCTCATCTTCTTCAGGGATAGACGAGACTATTTTTTGTGCATTAGAGGAGGTGCAACATATGTCGCTTTCGGCCTTTACAGCAGCAGTAGTATTAACGTAGCAGACCACCCTTGTGTTGGGATTTTTGGACTTCTTTTCTCTGAGTCCATTGGCTGTTATCATGTCAGCCATGGGGCAGCCGGACTGTGGGTCAGGTAAGAGTACGGTCTTGTCGGGGCACAGGATGGCTGCTGTTTCTGCCATAAAGTGTACACCACAAAAGACTATCACCTCTGCATCGGTCCCTGCAGCCTGCTGCGATAGACCCAGGGAATCACCGGTAAAGTCTGCTATGTCTTGTATCTCACCCCTTTGATAGTTGTGGGCGAGGATAATAGCATTGCGCCCCTTTTTAAGCTCTTGTATTTTCTCTGCGATACTACGCATACGTGAACCCTCTCTCCCAAAAGTATACCCTATCAGAGGTAATGTCCTCAAGTTAGGAAAAAGTCGATGATACCAGAAATCAGCATACTTTTACAAGGTTTTTCCTTGTTGACAGGTAACCGACCCCGAACTATCATTTCATTCTAACTGCTTAGAGGAAAGGGATTATATATGCCGCTGTACGAGATAGTTTCCCTTACAGGGTTCCTGGCTGGAAGTGTCCTCCATGTAGTCCTTTTGGCCCTTATCTATCAGAGGAAGAATAAGACCCCAAGCGAGCTGGCCTTTTTCTTCCTAGTGGTCACGGTGGCTATGTGGCATGTGGGTAATACTATAAGCATCTTCAGCCAGATGCTGTTTGGGAGAAATGTTTCATCTATTAATTATGTGGCAGATGCCGTTGCCTATATCGGCATCGGGCTTATCCCCAGCCTGCTCCTCCATACGGCAGCCCTTTATCTCACGGAAAGGGGCATGCACATAAGCAAGAGGCTCCAAAGGTTCACAATCGTTGTGGTTTATCTCCCGGTACTGCCCTTTTCTGTGGCCGTCAGGGAGATGGTTTTTTCCGAGGAAGCTTACCTATTCACGGCAGTAATGCCTTTTGTGAAGCCCTTTGTGATGTGGCTGATAATTGCACTAGGGGCAACGGCTTTGATATCTTACAAGGTCTCTAGGCTTACAGATGACCCGGAAGACCAGAGGTTTCACATCTACATCTCCTGGGTGCTTGTTTCTATCGCTGCCTTTATTGGGTTTATAGTACTCTTGGAGGGCAAGCACCTCTCTTACGTGGGTGATTACTTCGTGCTGGCTGCCATGCTGTCATCGATATTTCCCAGCATAATCTTTTCCTATTTTGTGTACCGCTTTAACTACATGGAGTTTGTGCTGCGGAGAAGTGTCTTTTATTCTTTTCTCACACTAATACTTATATGTCTTTATTACTTTGGGATAAAGCAATTCTCAAAATATATGGAAGGACACTACAATGTAAACCCCAAGGTGCTTGAGGCCGCCCTTGTTATCGCCCTGTTGTACTGGTTTCCAAAGCTGAAGGAAAAGTTGCAGGACCTCATGAGGACGCTTTTATTCAGGAGGGTTGCTGACAGCGAGTACCTGTTGACAGACCTGAGTCACAGCATTGCAGAAGATTCGTTGGTTAATCTTTCGAGGCTCCTTGACTACGTGATGAAGGTCATAAAGAACGCCACGGGGGCGAAGAAGGCAAAACTCATACTCTTTAAGGGCGGTAATGTCCAGACATTTGGGGATGGTCACGGGCGGACGGTTACACCGAAGGCCGTGAGTAATATTGTCAAGTATTTTGCCACAGGGGAACTCACCGTGCTAGAAAGGCCCGAGACCAAAGACGTTCATATCGTAGGTGAGATGAAGTCACTTGAAGCCCATTATGTGTTTCCAATATTTGAAGAGAGGAACTTGGTTGGACTCTTGTGCCTCGACAGGTCTATCCAGGGTTTCCCCCTACCAGCGGACAATCTTGAACAATTGCTGATAATCGCTAACCAGATATCCTCCGCCCTGGCAAAAGCCAAGCTAATAGACGAGAAGCTCCGACTGGAAAGAAGGATAATGGAGAGTGAGAAACTCCTGAGTCTGGGAAGGCTTTCTACCAGCGTGGCCCACGAGGTCAAGAACCCCTTGAGCTCTATAAAAGCGATTGTTCAGGTGCTGAGAGAAGATATCAAGTGGGATAAGAAGAGTAAAGAGGCGCTTTCTATTATTGTAGGAGAGGTAGATAGGCTGACCAAGGTGGTTAACCAACTCTTGCAGTTTGCGAGGCCAGCGGGAGACAGGGAGCAAAGCTACAGGCTCCCTGATGTGCTCTCTGGGGTATTGCTCGTGCTGAAACATGAGGCTAGGAAGAACGGTGTAATCATTTACCAAAACATTTCTGGGGATATTCCACTCATTAATGCGGAGGAGGGGACATTGCAGGAGGTATTTTTTAACCTTATACACAACGGCATACAGGCCATGCCTCAAGGGGGAACGCTGTCTATAACTGCCGGGATTGGTTATGGTAACGGACTGGAGGTAAGGGTTACGGATACTGGGTCTGGCGTATCCGCAGAATCAGCAGACAAAATATTTGAGCCATTTTACACCACTAAGCAGATGGGCACGGGCCTGGGACTTTCTATTGTGAAGAGGCGCCTGGAGGAGATGGGGGGGAGTGTGGAGGTTGAGAGTAGTCCCCTGGGGTCGAGCTTTGTGGTGAAACTGCCTATACATGAGGGTTCTTTTTCGCCTGCCAGTGAATGAGGAGAATGAGGCGTGAGTGTTCCATCCATACTTATAGTGGATGATGAGAAGGGTGCCAGATTTGGAATGAAGATGGCCTTGGAAAAGGACGGGTACATTGTCCATGAGGCCGCAAGTGGTCAAGAGGCGTTGAAGATTGTGGACACGAAGTGTCCCAGACTTGTCTTTTTGGATATAAACATGCCTGGGATGGATGGGCTTGAGGTGTTGGGAAAAGTGAGGGAGATAGAGACTCCTCCTCTGGTGGTTATGGTGACGGCTCACGGCTCTGAGAGGATAGCCGTGGAGGCCATGAAGAAGGGTGCTTACGACTACATAGCAAAGCCCTTCGAGATAGACGAGCTGAGGCTTATTGCCAAAAACGCCATGGAAAATCTGGCCCTTAGGGACGAAAACAAGCGTCTGAGGTCACAGCTGGAAAGTCTCGACTCCATGGGGGAGATTTTGGGTCAGACGGATGCCATAAAGGATGTGTTTGCAAAGATAGAGAAGGTCTCGGCCACGGATGTTACCGTGCTTATATCGGGTGAGAGTGGTAGCGGGAAGGAATTGGTGGCACGTGAGATACATAGGAGGAGCAAGCGTTCGCAAGGGCCTCTTGTGGTGATGAACTGCGCTGCCATGCTCGATACCCTTATCGAGAGTGAGCTCTTTGGTCATGAGAAAGGGGCCTTTACTGGGGCAGCGGGCAGACGCATTGGGAAGTTCGAGCAGGCTCACGGTGGCACCCTCTTCCTTGATGAGGTGGGTGACATGAGTGCTAACACCCAGGCTAAGCTCCTTAGGGCCATTGAGGAGCAAAGTTTTGAGAGGCTAGGTGGTGAAGAAACATTGCACGTCGATGTGCGGGTGATTAGCGCCACTAACAAGGACCTTTGTGAGGAGGTAGGGGTGGGGAGGTTTCGTGAAGACCTTTATTATAGGCTAAAGGTTGTGGAGATAGAGTTGCCACCGCTGAGGCAGCGTCGGGGTGATATACCGTTGTTGGTGCACCATTTCCTGGAGCTTTTCTCAAGGAAGCACAACAAAGATGTAAGGAACGTATCGAGAGACGCCATGCAGGTGGTGATGTCCTATGACTGGCCTGGCAACGTCCGCCAATTGGCCAACATGATAGAAAGTGCAGTTGTGCTAACGGGAGATTCTGTCCTCACCCTGGAGGACCTTGCAGGCGAACTAAATCCGCCTCAGGCGGACCAAACACCATCAGCCCACATGTTGGACATAGATTATGACCTCCCCTTTAAGGAGGCAAAAAAGAGGGCGGTTGAGGCCTTTGAGAGGGAGTTTATCACCAGGAGTTTGGAAGAGCACAAGGGTAACATCACTCGGGCGGCAGGAGCGCTAGGCATGCACCGCCAGGCACTGCAACAAAAGATAAAGGAACTTAAGTTGCGACAGCAGACAGGCGTAGAAGAATAAAAACATTTATGTTTGACTTTTTGTAGCTTCTATGTTTAAATTTTTTGCAACTAGTCCAGATGTGGCGGAAAGCCAGACCTAGAGGAGGTGAAGAATGAATGATAACTTTCGCAGGTATGTTGCAGAGGCAATTGGCACCTTTGCGTTGGTGTTCATCGGTGCTGGCGCAGTGTGCACCGACTACTACCTGAAGAGTACTGGAAGTGCAGGCATAGGACTTCTTGGTATCTCCCTTGCCTTTGGGTTTGTGGTGGCGGCGATGGTCTATGCCACAGGTTACATTTCGGGGGGACATATCAATCCTGCCGTTACAGTGTCCATGTGGGCGACCAAGAGGATGGACACTAACCTTGCGGTTTTTTATATAATTTTCCAGCTTGCTGGCGCAGCGGTAGCGGGATTTGTATTGAGAAGTATATATCCTGACGCTGTGGCAGGGGTGCATCTGGGAACTACTGCCCTTGCCCAGGGGGTTCCTATGGCACGCGGTATCTTGATGGAATTTGTAATCACCTTCCTCTTGGTGTTAACAGTTTTCTCTACTGCGATAGACAATAGGGCTTCAAAGGGCTTTGCCGGGCTGGCCATAGGTTTGGCGATATTTTTTGGCGTCTTGATTGGAGGCCCTGTAACGGGTGGTTCCATGAACCCTGCACGCACCTTTGGTCCTGCCATTGCATCTGGATTTTTCGTCAATCACTTTATTTACTGGGTTGGGCCGATATTAGGTGGGATTGCAGGAAGTCTGTTTTATGAGAGGTTGCTTGCGGAGGGTCCGAGCCCTGTAGCAAGGGCAGCGGGCAGACCTAAAAGGAGGTAGGGAGGTCTAGTGTTAAAGGGACTTCTTTACGGCCTGGGAACTTGCGGCACTCCACTAACCGTCCGTTTTCTACGTAGACAAAGTGGGTCCCTGGTATTCTCATAACGTCTCCTGGAGTAAGCGAGGCAGCATCAGGCCCTTTTCTGCAAAGTGGTTGATGCTCCTGAAGATATCTTCCGTATCTGATATAATTGCCTTTCTAATCATCCTAGGTCGTTGTATTTCCTTATCCTAAAACCGACCCCTAGCTCACGGGCTATCTGCTTGCATGCCTCAGTGTCTAGCCTTGGGACATCCACAACAGTTAGGGTAACCTCGGGGAATGTTTCTCCAGCCATTCTGGCGAAGTTAAGGAGGGCAGAGTAGGCCCTGTCACCGTACTTAGGTGAACATAGTGCCCTATATTCCTCACTGTTCGCACTGTTCAGGCTGATACAGACGGAGTCTATTAGGCCATCTAGTTCCCTGGAGATAGGTCTGCCATTGAGTAGGTCGCCCTGCCCGTTGGTGTTGAGCCTTATCTTTTTTACGCTTTTCTCCCGGAGGTATTTTGCCACGGTCTTGATTACGTCTAATCTCTCTGTTGGCTCACCGTAGCCGCAGAAGACCACCTCATTATATCTTTTAACGTCTTCCATATTTTCTATGGTGTTGATAATCTCTCGGGAAGAAGGTTCTTTGTCCAGACCCAGGTCGTGTCCCTTTACGTAAGGGCCGTCCTCTCTGGGGCAGAAGCTGCATGAGTTTGGACAGCGGTTAGTGATGTTAAGATAGAGAGAGTTTCTTATTTTGTAGGCAATCTTGCCATTTTGGTTCTTATCCCTGGTGCCCAGGCCGAAAAGTCCTAGGGCATTGAAGGTTGTGATTCTGGCGATGTCGTCCTCAGAGAGGCCGTAGAGCTGTGCAAATACAGGCAAAACGTATCTGAGGTATGCGGGTTCGTTTCTCTTGCCCCTCTTGGGCTGAGGAGCCAAAAAAGGGGAGTCTGTTTCTAAGAGTAGCCTTTCTACCGGTACTGATTTAATGACCTCGCGCAGTCGGTTTGCATTTGGGAAGGTAACTGGTCCAGCAAAGGATATATAGAAGCCCATACTGATGCACTCTTTGGCTGTTTCTTTGGAGCCGCCAAAGCAGTGAAATGTGCCCCTCGGTGGCCTCCCGGAGGATTTTCTCAAGATGTTGAGGCAGTCCTCTGTTGCCTCCCTGTTATGTATGATAATCGGCAGGTCTAATTCCTGGGCAAGTTCGATGTGTCTTTCGAATAGACGCTTCTGGTCTTCTCTGGTACTGTGGTCATAATGGTAATCTAGTCCAGTTTCGCCTATTGCAACCACCTTCCGCCCTTGAGCAAGGGCCTTTATTTCTTGCCATTCTTTGTCTGTACTAGCGGTGGCGTCGTGGGGATGGATGCCCACGCTGGCATAGATAAAGGGATACTCCTTGGCAAGCTCGAGTGCCCTTTTGCTGGATGGAACGTCGGTGCCCACCTCTATCAGGTACTCTACCCCTTCTGCTACAGCCCCACTGATGACTTCTTTAATATCTTTCTTGTAGTCTGGGAAGTTTAAGTGTGTGTGTGTGTCTACTAGCATACTTGATTAGCCCTTCAAGGAAAAAGCACCTTTGATGAGCTTCACTTCAGGAGCGTTTTTGTTGGGGTCAAATAATACGGAGACCACATCGAAGCGGAATCTCTGTCCGGAGAGATGTCTTTCCTTGACGTATTTCTGTGCTGCCTTGTAGATACGCCTCTTCTTTGCCTCTGTTACCCTCACCTCCGGTGGACCGTATCTGTGAGAGAGGCATGTTTTAACCTCGAGGAAGGCTATTATGCCTTTGTCGTAGCCGATTATGTCAATCTCACTGGTGCCCGGGTTGTAGTTCCTCTGGAGTATCTTGTAGCCCTGTTTTTTTAGGAACTCCGTTGCTACCCATTCACCCTCAAGGCCGAGGGCTTTTCGGTTTCCTTTGATATGCCTACTCCTCTCAGGTGTGCAGATGAATGGGGGGACCGGACCGACCTTAGGTAATCTCAGGTAGACTCTTTTTTCTCAACAAATTTTTCCTTCAACCTGGTGGCTTTTCCTATTTTCTTCCTCATATAGTAAAGCTTTGCGCGCCTTACCTTTCCTGACTTTGTGACCTTCACACTTATAAGCCTCGGGGAATGTACAGGGAATATACGTTCGACCCCTTCTCCCTGCACAATTCTCCTGACGGTAAAGGTCTCTCTGATTCCGCTTCCCTTCTTGGCGATGACCACCCCGCTGAAGACCTGGATACGCTCCTTTTCCCCCTCTACGATCTTCGTTTTTACGTCCACCACATCGCCCATAGCGAGACTTGGAATATGGGTGTTAATTTTCTCCTTACCTAGGGTGTCTATTATATTCACGATTTGTTCCTCTCCTTGATAATTCTTTATATTTAACACAGTAGCGGTGAGCTGTCAAGGATGCTGTCCTTAAGTCTTTCAACTAGAGAAGTTAGGGATTGACATTTATTGGTGCTTGTAGTATTTACTTTCAAGGGCAAGACTTTTTGCAGGATTTTTTTGAAAGGGATTCTAGCCTAGGTGGAAGAGAGAAATAAAGGTGGGCTAGACATATCGGTGGTGGTGCCTCTATTCAATGAGGAAGAGAACATACCCGAGCTCTACAGGCGGCTGAAGGATGTCCTTGATGGTTTGAATAGGGACTATGAGGTCATATTTATAAATGACGGTAGCACGGATAGCACGCAGCGGGTGCTTGAAGACATCTTTCGTGGGGATGAGAGGGTAAAGGTTGTTGAACTGAGGACGAATTTCGGCAAATCCCCTGCGCTATCGGCAGGTTTTGACAGTGCCAGGGGAGATATTGTCCTCTCTATGGACGGTGACCTGCAAGACTGTCCAGAGGATATTCCGAAGTTCATCGAGAAGATAGATGAGGGTTACGATGTGGTGAGCGCCTGGAGGATGGACAGAAAGGAACCTTTCCTGACCAGGAGGTTGCCCTCCAAAATAGCCAACTGGTGCATGGCAAAACTTTCTGGCCTTGACCTCCATGATTTCGGAAATGCCTACAAGGCCTACCGCAGGGAGGTTATTAAGGGTATAAAGATTTACGGTGAGCACCACCGCTTTATCCCTGCCTTGGCGAAAAATGTCGGCGCGACCGTGGTTGAGATACCGGTGAGGAACGAGCCCAGGAAGTACGGGAAATCTAAATATGGCCTGGGTAGGATTCCCAGGGTATTTTTTGACATGATAACGGTAAAGTTCCTGTTGACCTATTCCACCAGGCCACTGCACATTCTTGGTCCCATAGGCAGTTTTTTTGGCATCATTGGGGTTTTTCTTGGTATGAGGCTAGCGTATCTGAAGGTATTCTATGGAGAGCAGCTTGGTACCAAGGTCTCTTTATCTGTGTGTGTCCTTTGTATTTTCCTTGCAGTGCAGATAATCACCTCCGGGCTCCTGGCAGAGTTGCTAGTGAGGATATATTACGAATCACAGGGAAAAGAGATTTACACAATAAGACGGGTACTCGAGCACCATACATGATGGGACTATACCTAAGTCTATTGAAACATATCGTTTATAATAACCTGAACTGGGTGCCTATGCCTGCTCTGTGTACCTTTTTGATTACCTGGAGGTGTGAGCTAAAGTGCTCCATGTGCAGTATACCCGAGCGGGAGGATAAGAGGGAGATGGATACCACTCAGATAAAGGCCGTCTTTGACCAACTGCACACACTTGATGTGGTGAGAATTACGGGTGGAGAGCCCTTTGTGAGGGATGACTTGGGTGAGGTCGTTCGGCACGTAATGAAGGTTTCTGACCCAAGTACTATAATGATAAACACAAATGGTATACAGGCCCAGAAGATAGTGGAGTTTGCAAGGGGTGTTGGTTCCCCCAGGTTTCACTTCAGGGTTTCGCTGGATGGTGTGGGAGGGCGTCACGATGAGATGAGGTGCCTCAAAGGTGCCTTCGATAAGGCTTATAGTGTTTTGGAAGAGTTAGTCAGGTTGAGAGAGCGAAAAGGCATTGCCTTGGGTGTAAATCTTACTATTACCAGTAATAACATAGACCAGATAGAACCCATGCAGAGGATGTGCAGGGACCTTGGTGTAGACCTTCAGTATCAACTTGCCAGGGATGACCGCTACCTTCTGGAACCACACCTTGATACTGAGATGGGAAGACGGGACGAATTCTCCTTCCTGGACCCCTTCTCGCCTGAGGATATTAATAGAATATTAGATGGCATTTCCAAAGACACGCGGAGCTTTAACCTCAGGGAGGGTTTGGTAAAGAAATTCTTTAATGAGGGGCTTAGGAATAGGCTCCTATACAATAAGAAGGTACCTAATACACGATGCGTTGCGCTGACCAGCCATATTAGGATACTACCCACTGGTGAGATACCTATCTGTATCCATAGTAACACGATTGTTGGAAACTTGACCAAACAGGGCTTTCACGAGATATGGTTTGGCAAAGAGATTGAGCGGCACAGGGAGACGGTAAGGAATTGTCCGGGGTGCTGGATGCCATGTGAAGTGGCACCTAACGCCATATATACTGGAAGTATTATAAAGGCACTGCTTTAGGGTTGGTTAGAAACCAGGTGTACATTCCTGTGTCCTACTGATGCAGAAAGGAGACAATACACAGGGCCGTTGTATCTCTCTTTAAAAGATTTAAAGTATGTATCCCTCATTATGCAAAATACCCTGTCTTGAGTGCTGAAGAATCTGGCCACCGCCCCTTCATCGTCAAAGATTGTTAGCTTTCTGCCGGTATAAAATACATACGGGCCTATCTGATGTAAGAAGATTCCATATATGCCGAGCTCTTTGTCTTTTGCTATCCTGGCCGTTTCTTTGCAAAAAGGTCTTGCGGTTTTGTGATGGTTAATCTCTGGGTAAAGGAAGGTCGTAAGGTAGGTTGCAATTAGCAAGAGTGAGACGATAATCGTTGTGAAAAGTGCCCTCCTCAGCCTGAAGAGCGCCATGATGAAAATGGCTGCACCGGAGAGGGCAAATAACGACCCCAGGGGTAGGGAGACATTAAGAAATTCAGGGTGCTTTTTGTCGACAATCCATGCGGCCACGGCACTGCCAAAGACCATTGCTACGGCGAGGAATATGGCTGGTAGCAACTGGGATTTTGTGTAGGAAAGTACCTGCTTCTCAGATAGTACGTCATCCCAGAACCTGCCCACAATCAGCGCAATAGAGGGGAACAATGGTAGGATATATTTTCCCTGCTTTGCCTGTGATAGGCTAAAGAAGCAGAACATACCAATGAACCAGGCGAAAAGGAACAGCCTCTGGTCTCTCTCCTTATCATTGGCGAGCATGTTTAGTATAGCTGCTGGTAGGAAGACTATCCACGGGAAGAACTCCCAGGGAAGATTGATGAAATAGTAATAAAATGGACGCTTATGGCTCCAGGTCTCAAGGAACATGTAGAAGTTATGTTTTATTATCAATTCCCATACAAAATCCGTTCCGGCTTTCAGGTACACAGAGATATACCAGGGTGAGACGATTGCAACGAAGACTGCCAGGTATAGAAGCAAGTCCCTTGTGAGAAATTCTCTTAACTTTTTTTTCAAGGTCAGGAATGCCAGGGCGGTTAACCCTGGGAGCACAATGGCTGCTGGCCCCTTGGTCAATGTGCCCAGGGCCATAAACAGGCTGCCCAGGAGAAAATATTTGCTCCTGTTTATAGTATTTATATAGCCGTAGTAGAAACAGACCAGGGTAAGGCTTACGAAGGTTGAGTACACCATGTCTACCTGTACCCATCGGGCTTGGTGTAAATATATGGGTGAGGTGGCCAGTATCAATGCTGAAAGGAGACCCGCCCTGGGGCCAAAGAGCCCCTTCCCCAGCCAGTAGGTGGCCAGCACCCCCACCATACCCATAATAGCCGAGGGCAGGCGGGCGGTCAGTTCAGTGACCCTGCCGACAGGGAGTGAAAGTACGGCGGCGGCCCAGTTGAAAAAAGGCGGCTTTTGTGCCGTGGGTATCCCGTTCATCCTAGGGATAACCCAGTCTCCCGTCTCTATCATCTCCTGTGATATCTGGGCATACTCTGCCTCATCCGGCGCCCAGAGGTCTCTGCCCCCTAGGTTCAGGAAGAACATTGCCAGCGATATTAGCACTAATATGATAAGAGAGGACCTATCCGTCTTGAAAAATTCTTCTCTGTTAAGCATTATCCCCTGTTTTCTATCTCAACATCAGACAGTAGGGGTGTCCGCGTAGGGCGTATTGCTATACGCCCCTACAGGTAGACACGTGCCCCTACTAATATATGCGCTAGATAAGCAGAAAGGTCTCCTTTTATCAAGGTGATAGAGAGGTTT
>JBHIBD010000058.1:0-14266 GCA_046758865.1 Candidatus Brocadiales bacterium
CTGGGAGTAGGCAATAAGCCGAGTTCTGTCGTGGGTGGCCATTAGTCTGGGGCGCGCCTTACGGCGGGTCTCAAACGGCTTACCCGGAGGTCGTAGCGAAGCGGGCCGCTTCATCCCTCCCTATTTAGCCTTTCTCCGGGTGGGGTTTACCTTGCCAGCCCTGTCACCAGGGCCGCGGTGGGCTCTTACCCCGCCTTTTCACCCTTACCCATCACCTGCCGTCTTTTGGGCAGGGGTCCGTTTTCCGAACCGAATGACGGGCGGTATATTTTCTGTGGCACTTTCCCTGGGATTGCTCCCGGTGGGCGTTACCCACCACCCTGCCCTGTGGAGCTCGGACTTTCCTCCCACCCGCCCCTAGGCGGATGAGCGGCCACCTCGCCTACTCCCAGGCTACTTACCCTCCCTAGAGGTAGAGGATTTTACCGCAGTTCTGGCACAGTATAAGCTCCTGTCTCCTGAGGAGCAGGTTGAGGGTCTGGGGTGTTATGTGCATAAAGCAGCCTCCACAGGCCTCACCCGAGACCTCTACCACTGCCTGGCCGTCTTTTTCAATCAGCCTCTTGTATTGGTCAAGGGAGCTTTTGTTGACTTGCTGCGCGGTCTCTCTCCATAGCGCCTGGGTTGCTTCGATATCCCTGTCTATGGCTGCAAGTTCGCCCTCCACGGTCACCTGAAGCTCGGCCAGTTCCTTTTCCTGTTTTTCTACCTCTTTTGCCAGGTCTTCTTCCTTGCTGCTTATACCTTCCAGCTCGGACATCATGGAGAGGATTTTGTCCTCCATGACGCTCTTGTCTGCCTCTTTGCCCCCTATTTCCGAGAGGAGGGCGCTATATTCCCTGTTGTTCTTTATCTGAAAGAGCTGGCTCCTGAATTTCTTTATTTCTTCCTCTATACACTTGAGGTCTAGGTATTTGCTGTCTATCTCTTTCTGAAAGTTCGTTGACTCTTCATGCTTCTCTGCAAGGAGTGCTTTTGTATCCTCAAGCTGACTCTTTTCCTTCTCAAGGTGTTTAAGTTTTGTTTTTTTCTGCTTGTCTAATTCCTGAATTTTATTATCTATGGACTGGAGCTTCTTGAGAAGCTCCAGTCCATCCAGTCCGGAGTCTTTATTGGTTACTTCCAACGCCATCGAGAAATCCTTCCAGTTTCCTGCTCCTGATCGGGTGTTGCAGCTTTCTGACGGCCTTTGCCTCTATCTGTCTTACCCTTTCCCTCGTAACGTTAAACTTCTTTCCTACCTCTTCCAGAGTATAGGTGTAACCGTCTCCTATACCGTAGCGCAGTTTTATAATTTCCCTCTCCCTGTAGCTAAGTGTATGGAGGATACTTTCAATCTTCTCCTTGAGCATCTCCTGCGTGGCGGCAGAGACAGGGGATTCAGCCTTCTCATCCTCTATGAAGTCGCCGAACGAACTGTCCTCACTCTCGCCTACCGGCCTGTCCAGGGAGATCTGCGAGCGAGAGATCTTCATTATTCGCCTTGCCTCAGGTACAGAGATCTTTACCGCAGTAGCAATCTCTTCTATAGTGGGTTCACGCCCCCTTTCCTGTAGTAGTCTCTTCGATACATTTCTGATCTTGCTCATTGTTTCTATCATGTGCACGGGTATCCTGATCGTCCTGGCCTGGTCGGCGATGGAGCGTGTAATAGCCTGACGTATCCACCAAGTGGCATAGGTGCTAAATTTGTAACCCCTCCTGTATTCATATTTATCCACCGCCCTCATAAGGCCGGTGTTGCCCTCCTGGATCAGGTCCAAGAAACTTAGCCCCCTGTTCCTGTACTTCTTCGCTATGCTGACCACCAGACGTAGGTTTGCACTGGAAAGTTTCCTCTTGGCCGTTTCGTGGTCCAGGAAGAGGCTGCCAATCCGCTCAATCTTCCTGCCCAGGCTGTGGGGTGATTCCAACACCTTCTTTTCCAACTGGGCAAGGTTTTGGTCGAGTTCCCTTAGCCGACCATTGGAACTATGGCGGTTTCTTATCCTATCCATCCGTTCCTGAATCACTTTCATCTCTTTATATATGGTATGTAGGTGCCTTATCAATGGCTGTATCTTCTTTGCTCTTATGTTAAGGTTTTCGATTCGCTTCAGGGCATTCCGGCGTCTGGACCTTATCTTCCTGAGCAAACTTATCCTTTCTGCCTCTGTGGTCTTCTTTAGACGGGCCTTGCTGTAATCGTTCCTGTTTGAATCGATTATGTTCTTAAGTGCCCTTATTTCCTGTGGCAGTCTCTGGAAGATTTTATCCCTGCCGGTGTCTACGGTAAAATCTACCTTCAGAGCCCCTTCTACACGGACGCCGCCATTACTCAGATTCTCCAGGGCACGCACATACTTCGCGATATTATAGTCACATTCGAATATCTTTCTAAAGATGCGCTTCTTGGTTATCTCGATTCTCTTAGCTAGCGCTATTTCTTCATCTCTGGTGAGTAGAGGGATCTCGCCCATCTGGGTTAGGTACATCCTTACGGGGTCGTCTATCTTCTCTGGGATGACCGCTTCATGCTCGCTCTCGGGAAGGCCCTCTTCTTCCTCCTCTTCAATCTCTGCTGCATCCCGACTATCCACCTCTGATTCATCAATAAGGTCTATCCCTATCTCATCCAGCATTATCAGGATGTCGTCTATCCTTTCTGGTGAAACTGCATCGTCATCGGGGAGAATGTTGTTAAGTTCCTCGTAGGTCAAGTAACCCTTTTCTTTTCCCCGCTGGGCCAGCGTCTTTATCTTTTGACCCAATTTTTCCATTAAGTCCCTCCGAGGCATCATGTCCTCTTTATAGAAATGTGTGCAAGCTTAGTCTTCTCGTGAAATTCCCTCAGGAGCTTGGCCTCTTCCTCCCTCTGATTACTATCCAAATTCTTTATTCTTCCTTTAGTATAACCTATTTTCTTTTTATTTTCTCGTCTCTCTACGAAGTTAATGCAGTCGGCAAACCGCTTGCTGTAATCGCCCCTCTCATCCTCCAGTATAACATCGGCAAGGGCCTTTGCAGGCCCCTCCTCGATGAAGAAAGGGATTAGGTCCACTTCCCTTACCTGACCGTTCTCACGGTAAATCTCCAGTGCCTTGTGGACTATTTTCCTTAGACTTTCGGACTGAAAGGCCCTTGGCCCTATTTTTGCCTCAAATTCCTCTATCAACTCATTGTGAGAGAGCAAAAGGCCCAGGAGTTCCCTTTCTGCCAGGTAGTCTGCATCAAAACCTGCCTTTGCAGGGGTGTCACCATCTGCCATTCCAGGTACCCCAAAGGGCTTTAACTTCCTAAGCTCTCGCCTCAATGTCTCTTCTTCAACTGACATCTTCTCCGCTATGCTCTTTACGATGAGTTGCTGTCTCAGCTCATTTGGGACCCTTAACACCGTAGAGAGGAGCTCCCTTACTGCGGCGACTTTTCCCGATGGCGATGAGAGGTCCCACTTCGACGCCACCATCTGCACCTTGAAGCTAAAGAAGTCAAGTGCATCGTTAACTAGTTCTATGAATTTCTCAGGCCCCTCCCTTAATATAAGGTCACAAGGGTCATCGGCTTCAGGAAGTTGAACTACCTTGGCCTCTATTTCTTCCTCCACCAGGATGTCCAGACTCCTATCGGAAGATTTCCTTCCTGCAGTGTCACCGTCCAGTACCAAAACCACTTCTGGGGCCCACTGACGGAGCTGCCTTATATGCTCCAGGGTAAGCGCTGTGCCCAAGACCCCCACCGTATTAGAAATACCCTCTTGGTGGGCCACTATTACGTCAGTGTAGCCCTCCATTATCAGAGCTTTTCTGTTCTTAATAATGGATGGCCTTGCAACATCTAATCCGTACAGGCACCTTCCCTTGTTGAATAATATCGTTTCCGGTGAGTTAATATATTTTGGTTCCGAACCAGATATGCTCCTGCCGCCAAATCCCACCACGCGACCAAGATGGTCTGTGATGGGGAACATCAAGCGATTTCGAAACCTATCGTAAAAACCCTGGCCACCATCCTTGGCTATTATAAGACCGGCATCCTGTAACCTGGAGAAGGATATACCCCTGGTTCGAGCTAGACGTATAAGTGAATCCCAACTGTCTGGTGTATAGCCTATCCGAAACTTTTTGATAGAGCCTTCTTTTATATTGCGACTGCGTAGATATTCCCTTACGACCTTTCCCTCACTGCCTAGTAGGCATCTATGAAAGAACTCTGCCGCAAGATGATTGACATCATATAACAGTTTCCTTTCATCACCCTTACTCTCCTTCCCACTTCGCTCGGGTATATCAACCCTTGCCCGTTTAGCCAATACTCTGATTGCCTCAGGAAAAGAGAGCCCTTCCTTCTTCATTAAAAGTGTAAGGACGGTACCGCCTTCCCCACAACCAAAACATTTATACAATTGTTTCTCTGGACTAACTGAGAAACTGGGTGTCTTCTCTGCATGAAAGGGACAAAGGCCTACGTAATTTTTGCCGACACGTTTGAGGTTGACGTGTCGATTAACCACCTCAACAATATTTGTAAGTCTCAGGATTTCATTAATCTTTTCGCTAGAGACGTATCCCGGCATATAGGCCCTTCCGTTGGGGAATGAAACTCTCAAATCTTATAAGTATATCACAAAATTGGAAAAAGTCAAAGATTAGATTTTAAAAGATGGGGGCTCTCCGTAAGGTGTGTACTCATGGATAGTTGCGACATAAAGCGGGAAATAACAAAACAGGAAAAGGGGGAAGGGGATTTTTTGGGGAAAATCCCCTTCGTTGGAAAAGTTTGTCTTATCAGCAGCGCCCTTTGGATCTCTTCTTCTTTTTTGTCTTCTTTTTTGCCTTTTTCTTTGCCTTCTTTTTGGCCACTTTGTTCACCTCCTTCCACTGTTTTGTAATATGAAGCAACCAACTTAGGCAAATTATAGCAAAACAACACTTGTTGTCAAGCAAGATTTGGCTTTTTTTGTAAGTTTTGTTAGAAAAAATCCAAATCGGCAAAAACGGTCTGGAGGGTAAAATCTGGCATGGGCGCTACGGCCTCAGCGCGATTCCCTTCGCCTTGAGGAAGCGCTTGACATCGTGTATGGAGTATTCCTTGTAGTGAAACACGGAGGCGGCCAGGGCGGCATCTGCCCTTCCGATGGTAAAGACCTTATAAAAGTGTTCTAGCTTCCCTGCACCGCCGGAGGCAATGATGGGTATATCCGTGGTCTCCGAAACCCTGCGGGTGAGTTCATAATCGTACCCCTCCTTTGTGCCATCGCAATCCATGCTGGTGAGTAATATCTCACCCGCACCCCTTTTCTCAGCCTCCTTTGCCCACAGCAATGCGTCGATACCTGTGGGTGTGCGGCCACCGTTTACATAGACCTCCCAGCCCAGCTTGTTTGCCACCCGCTTTGCATCTATGGCCACCACTATGCACTGACTACCATAGCGGCGCGAGGCGCGATTAATCAGCTCAGGGTCTTTTACTGCTGCTGTATTGATGGAGACCTTATCTGCCCCTGCCTTGAGCAACCGGCGGATGTCCTCCAGGGTGCGTACCCCCCCTCCTACTGTTAAGGGGATGAAGACCTCGGAGGCCGTCGCGGCTACAACGTCGATAATGATATCTCTTTCCTCGTGGGAGGCGGTTATGTCGAGGAAGGTTATCTCGTCAGCACCTTCTTGGTCGTAGAAGGCCGCTACTTCAACGGGGTCGCCGGCATCCCGAAGGTTGAGGAATTTTGTTCCCTTCACGACCCTCCCGCCCTTTACGTCCAGGCAGGGGATGATTCGTTTGGCTAACATTTGAGTAACGTTTTGAGAACTCTGTAAAATGTCTCGATGTTATTCTGAGTTGCAGAAGGTCATGCCAGAGGCAGATCCGTCTACGGCGTGACAACGAAAAATCTCATCTGCAGTGAAAGATTCTTCACTTCGCTCAGAATGACACAGGGTATTAGAGCAAACTTTGTTATTGTAGTGGCAGAGCTTGCTCTGCTCGTAATGTAGGTGTAGCGTGCGAGCCACGCCGGAGGCGGGTCTGCCTCTGGCATGATTTATCTCGCACGTTTAACGTGCCAGACAAGCTGGCACGCTACAAAAAACATCATCAAATCAATGACCATAAAGGTCATTGTCTACCTAAAATGTTTGAACCCACAGGTGCGTCAAGATGCACCTCGGCTACAATATCTGTCTTGGAAAGTTTGTTAACTTGATCCCTTTTTGTACTTCCTTAACGTCGGAGCAAGCTCCGACGCTACATTAAGATATAATATTTGTAGTGGCTAAAAATCCTTTTCTGGGCTGGAGGCCTTGGCGTAGAGCCTCCTGGGGATTCTTCCAGCAAGGTAGGCAAGTCTGCCTGATTCACAGGCAAGCCTCATGGCCCTGGCCATTTTTACCGGGTCCTTTGCGTGGGCTATACCGGTATTGAGAAGCACTCCCTCGCATCCAAGCTCCATGGCTATGCTCACGTCTGAGGCGGTACCCACGCCAGCGTCTACTATAATGGGTACTTTTGCATTCTCCAGTATAATCCTGATGTTGTTTCTGTTCAAAATGCCCTGGCCTGAACCAATGGGTGAACCGGCGGGCATGACACTGGTAACCCCTTCGTCCTCTAGTCCTTTCGCAACAATCGGGTCGTCTGTGGTATATACCAGCACGGTAAAGCCGTCCTTCACCAGTTGCCTTGCGGCCTTTAACGTGCCCACAGGGTCTGGGAGCAGCGTCCTTTCGTCTCCCAGCACCTCCAGCTTTATCATATCGGAAATCCCTGCCTCCCTGGCCAGATATGCCGTACGGATGGCCTCCTCCGCGCTGTAGCAACCCGCCGTGTTGGGGAGTATGGTGTACCTTTTGGTATCTATATAATCAAGCAACGACTCCTGGGGCTTGTTTTTTACACTTAGCCGTCTTACTGCCACAGTGACTACCTCTGCCCCGCTTGCGTCCAGGGCCTCGCGCATCAGCTCCATTGAGGGATACTTGCCAGTGCCCACGAAGAGCCTTGAGGTAAACTCATACTTCCCTAACCGAAGTTTTTTGTCACCTTGAACCTCTTTAAGAAGGGTCTTTCCCATAATAATAGATAGCTGCTCTAGCCTCCTCCTACAAATGTTACTATCTCAAGGGAGTCATCTTCCCTTAGCAGTCTTTCCTTTAGCTTATCTCTTGGGATAACTTTGCGGTTCAGTTCCACGGCCACAGGACGGTTACTGATACCCAGTGAGTCCAATAACTCCTGCACCGTTATACCATCTGGATATATCCCGGTTTCGCTGTTTACTATGAGGCGCATCTTTCTTTAGGATTTTGCGCTGACTTTTTTATTTCTAACATACTGGTCAATGGCCTGGGCTGCGCGCTTACCTGCCCCCATTGCCAGAATGACCGTGGCGGCGCCTGTGACAATATCTCCACCTGCGAAGACTCCCTCTCTGGCAGTCTGGCAGGTTTCATCGTCCACCACTATGGTACCCTTTGGTGTGACCTTTATGCCAGGGGTGGTCATTGGAACCAGTGGGTTTGGGCGGGTTCCAAGCGCCATTATTACACAGTCCACGTCCAGTACAAACTCTGAACCCTCTATCGGTATAGGCC
This sequence comes from Candidatus Brocadiales bacterium, assembly GCA_046758865.1. GTDB lineage: Bacteria > Planctomycetota > Brocadiia > Brocadiales > Bathyanammoxibiaceae > JBHIBD01. Next base: position 7,566 of record JBHIBD010000058.1, read on the forward strand.
GCCTGCGCCCCGATTTGTCTGGTTCTCCAAGCTCCATCTTTATACACTCTACGGCCTTTACCCAACCCTTGTCATCTCCCAGTATCCTGACTGGATTGGTTAGGAGCATAAACTTGAGGCCCTCTTCCTCGCCATGTCTTATCTCTTCTATACGGGCAGGCATTTCTTCTCTGGAGCGGCGGTACACTATATAGACCTCCTCGGTGCCGTCCATTCTAAGGGCTGTGCGTGCGGCGTCCATTGCCACATTTCCTCCGCCTACCACTGCGATGCGCTTCTTCCTCAGCAGCGGTGTTATGTAATCGGGGTCATAGGCCTTCATAAGATTTGCCCTGGTCAGATACTCATTGGCCGAATACACGCCGCAGAGGTTCTCCCCGGGGATACCCATAAACAGGGGCAGTCCTGCACCCACCGCCACGAATACGGCATCAAAGCCATTATTCAGGAGCTCCTCTACTGTGTCCACCTTTCCTATGACAGAATCTACTTCTATCTTGACGCCCAACCTCTTCAGATAATCCACCTCGGCGTTCACAATGTCCTTGGGGAGCCTGAACTCGGGGATACCGTAGAGAAGTACCCCTCCGGGTTTATGTAGGGCCTCAAATATAACTGCCTCGTGGCCCATCTTAACCAGTTCCCCGGCGGCCGTCAGTCCTGCAGGGCCAGAGCCCACAATGGCGACCTTGTAGCCCGTGGGTGGTTGTCTCTCTGGCAGTTCAACCTCACCCTGTTCTCTCTCAGAATCCGCAGCAAAGCGCTCGAGGTTGCCAATTGCAACGGGCGTAAATTTCTTGGTGAGGATGCACGCCTTTTCGCACTGGTCCTCCTGGGGGCAGACGCGCCCACAGACTGCCGGGAGGCTGTTGGTCTCTTTTATCTTCTTGGCGGCGGCAACGAAATCTCCCTCCGCTATAAGCTTTATAAATGCGGGGATGTCGATGCCCACAGGGCAGCCTATCACACACAGTGGCCTCTTGCACTGCAAGCAGCGCACGGCCTCTTTCTGGGCCATCTCAGGCGTATAGCCCGCAGGTACCTCATCCCAGTCCTTACTCCGCCGCCGCGCGTCACGCTCAGGCATGTGTGTACGGGGGAGCTTATGCGCATCTTTCAGATTATGTCCTTCTTCGCACAAAGAGGTGGTGTCTGTCATTTCTTTACCTCCTGTCCCTCCATTACCTCATGTGTGCGGTTAAACCTCTCATTCATCTCCCTTTCCTCATCGGCATAGAGCTTCAGCCTCTTCATAAGCTCATCATAATCCACCTGGTGCCCATCAAACTCAGGTCCTTCCACGCAGCCGAACCTGGTTACCCCTCCTACAGTTACTCTGCAGGCGCCGCACATACCGGTCGCATCAACCATTATCGGGTTAAGACTTACTATGGTCTTTATATTATACGGCTTGGTCAGCTTGCTAACGGCGGCCATAAGGGGGACGGGTCCAACTGCCACCACGAGGTCTATCTTTCTGCCGCTATCTATGAGTTCCTGGAGTACCTGTGTTGGAAAGCCGCGAAAACCGTAGGAGCCATCATCGGTGCAGACCTTTAGCTCATGACATATCGCTTTCATCTCATCTTCAAGTATAATGAGGTCCTTATTCCGGGCGCTGATAATCGCTATGACATGATTCCCGGCCTTGTAAAGGGCCTCCGTAATGGGCATACCCAAGGCAGTTCCCAAGCCACCACCTATAGATACTACCGTGCCAAAATTCTCAATATGGGTGGGATGGCCTAGTGGACCAGCGATGTCCTGGATGTAGTCTCCCACCCCCAATGTGCCCAGTTGTTTGGTGGTGTAACCCACGGTCTGGAATACAATGGTAATGGTACCTGCCTCGGGGTCGGCGTCCGAGACGGTCAGAGGAATCCTTTCTCCAGGCTCATCTACCCGTAGCATGACAAACTGCCCCGCCTTCCTTTTTCTGGCAACCTTCGGGGCCTCAATAACCGTCCTGTATATATTCTCGGTGAGCTTTTCCTTGGCCAGTATTTTAAACATTTATCGCTCCCACATATAACTTGCCGGGCGGCCCCCATAAAGAATAAAAGATGAGCCACCTGACTCGTTCCACTGTCGGGTGGTCACCTTATTCTTATATTAGCTGCACACCTTGTTAAATGCAAGAGGAGATTTGACAATGGATTCCGATAGCTATATAATGAACTGAATTTAGGGGGGCTGCCCTGACGTAATTTTAGAAATGAGAGACTATGGATACGGCAAAAAAACTAAAGGAGCTGATAGACAGGTCCAAAAGGCCCTTAATAACGGCCCACATCCGCTTGGATGGCGACGCCCTGGGCTCCGAGTTGGCCATCTATCATGCGCTAAAGGCTATGGGCAAGGAGTCTTGTATCATAAATGACTCCAGTATACCCAGGGTCTATAAATTTTTGGTCAAGGACGTAGAGACAAGGCACTGGACTGCCGATACCGAGGCCTCCCTATCCGCCGATGGAGGTTCACACGGGTTCGACCTAGCTATTGTGGTAGACACACCTGCAGCAGACAGAGTTGGGGGATTGCACCAAATCGTTTCCTCTGGTATCCCGGTCGTAAATATTGACCACCATGTTTGCAACGACAACTTTGGTGACGTAAACATGGTGAGGACGGAAAAGTGCTCTACTGGAGAGATTATCTTCGATTTCTTCCGTCGTGTGGGCATAGAGATAACGCCTGAGATTGCCAGGGCACTTTATGTGGCCATCATAACTGACACTGGCCGCTTCATGCATCGCAACACTACCTCGAACACCCTCCATACAGCGGCCTACTTAATAGACCACGGCGCAGACCCAACGGATATAGGCCAACACCTCTATAAGACGAACACCTGCGGTCAATTACGACTCCTCTCCATGGCGACCGATACACTCAGCTTTCACTACAACAAAAAGATCGCATGCATGCAGCTCACCAGGGAAATGATGCGCAAGGCTGATACACCGCCCATAGACACCCAGGACTTTGCTGACGTTCCTGCCTCCTTAGAGGGGGTAGAGGTCGGCGTGCTGCTCAGGGAAATGAGCGAGAAAAACATGGTCAAGATCAGCCTCCGGTCTCGTGACGGCATCGATGTGAATACGATTGCCAGTGGTTTTGGGGGTGGTGGACACCAGAGGGCAGCAGGGTTTGAACTGGAGGGCACCATCCAAGAAGTTCAAGACCGTGTAGTCGCGGTCATCACAAAGATATTCGAGTCCTCAGAGAAAGAGGAAGAGATACTGGCCTAACGGTCTTGGATTGGCCATGGGCAGGTTCCCGTGCGGGACTAAAAAACTCTGGGGATGATAAATGGAACGCCTCTCTTATACTGCTCGTATTCCTCACCATACTCCTCTGACAGCCTCCTCTCTTCAAGGGAGGCGATTACCAACAGCAAGGCTATCCATACCGGTGTGATGACTAAGGCCCAGAGGGCCTTAGACAAAATAGCCAAGCCAATTGGCCATAAGGTCTCTCCAAGGTATATTGGGTGTCTCAGACGTCTGTATATCCCTTCCGTAACAAGCTTCCTTTCCCGCTTTGGTGCAGTGGAGGCGGCAGGTAAACCTATCTGCCATACTGCCAGGACTATTATAAATACGCCCGCCAGGAATAAGGGAAGACCCACTATCCACGCTATAGCATCAGATAGCCCCAGGCGTGGTTGAGGACAGAGTGGCAGGAAGAATCTGGACATGGTAGTGCAGGTTATCAGCACGGAGAACATGACCACATTAAAGGGAAATATTAGGTTTCTCAGCCTGGCCGAGAGATAACCCACTATGGCACACACAAAACCCATTACACCCGCAAGGGTGAGGTGCAGGAAGGGGAATTCGGTCATTTTATTGTTGTGAGCAATTTAAGTTCTAAAAACGGCTTATTGCGGTAGTGTCAAGAAGGAGGCCGTTGATACCTGGCAGGGACACTTTAAGACCCCTCTGTACCCTTATAAAGCATTGTCCCGAACATCTTATGGAACTCTGTCCAGCGGCTATCGGGGTCTCGGTCTTCGGACACAATCCTGGAAAAGCCCTGGAGCTTGGCATCCAAATTGTCGAGGTAATGTACCGCCAGGGCCTCTGCCGTCATGGGGGTTCTAGGGGAGTTGGTATCGGCATCACCGTGGTGGCTGAGTATGATGTGCCTGACTAGGTCGAGTAGCTCCGCCGGAAAACCCTTTATCTTGGCGGCCTTCTCCTCAACCATTAACACGCCAGTTACTATATGCCCCACCAGGCGTCCCTGGTCTGTGTACTGAAAGCCTCCCTGGTAGGAGAGTTCTCGGAGCTTGCCGATATCGTGGAGTATCATACCCGTAACAAGCAGGTCTCTGTTCAAGATGGGGTGGTAATGGTCGGCCACCTTCATGGCAAGTTTGGTTACGGACACAATATGGTCCAGCAAACCACCCAGATAGGCGTGATGATAGCTGACCGATGCAGGACATGAGCTGAGCCTGCAAGAGATATCCTCATCCGCCAGGAAGAGCTTGAGGAGCTGGGAGAGGTGCGGGTCTTTAACCGAGTCTATAATCCCTTCTAGCTCCTTTTTTAGCTCCTCGATGTCTTTCTCCGCGGTTGGGAGTAGCTCCTCAAGACTTGGAGGAATGAGCTCTCGGGAGAAATCCTTTATCTCCAACTGTAGTTTATTTTTGTATTCCTTTACCAGACCCTGAACCCTTAAGAAGCCGTCCTTCCCGAAGGACTCTATCTGGGCAGCATCTACATCCCACATCACAGCACCAATGGCACCGGTCTTGTCGGCCAACTGCGCCTGTATATAGAGCTTGCCGTTGCCGTAGGACCGCACCTCTCTCGACCGAAGCAGGAAGACCTCGTTTACTGCACCACCCGCCTTTAGTTGCTTGATAAATGTTCTGCCCACAGTACGCCGGACTTTTAATCTGTTGGATTGTCGTTACTTTTTCAGCTTTTTCTGCACCCGAGAAAGATACTCCTCGGCACTCAGGAGGGAGTCAATACGCAGTGGGGTCGAGAGCTTAACCTTTATTAACCATCCCCGCTTGTAAGGGTCTCTCGACAGGATGTCCAGGTTTCTGAAGACAGCCTTGTTAACCTCTGTTACCAGACCCTCGACTGGTGATGTTATCTCGTGCAGGGCGTCAACTGTCTCCACATCCCCTAAAGCCACACCTACCAGCAGCTCATCGTCCCTATTGGGTAGTTCCAGATTGAGCACCTTGCCCAGGCCTTCCAGGGCAAATTCCGTTAGACCAATATAGGCAGTACGCCCCTTTATCTTGACCCACTCGTGGCTTAGGGTATATTTTAAGTCCTTTGGTAGCATAGTTTAGAAAGGCCTTTGGGCAAACTTTATCAGAGAACTGAGGGGCTGTCAAGGGCAATAAAAGCTATTGCTCAAGTACCTCCTGTACGCGCTTTGACACTGACTCCGTGTCTTCTCCTTCATTTATTACCAGCCAATTGGCGCGGGAAAAACTCCTGAACCAGGTCATCTGCCTCTTGGCAAATCTTTTTGTGTTTCTCTTTATCTCGTCGCGCATCTCGTCAGCACTCAACCCCCCATCAAGGTACGCAATGGCCTCTTTATAGCCCAGGGCCTCTCTGGCCTGTTTCCCCAGACCTTTTGGAAGACTGAGTAGCCTCTTCACCTCCTCCACAAGACCCTGTTTGAGCATCTTATCTACCCTCTCTTCAATTCTTCGGTGGAGGTTATCCCTACTGCGAGATAAAGTAACGAGGACCGAATCACTGCCATCCCTGCCCCACTCCTGTTGAAGGAGCGATATTGCACGGCCTGTCTTCCGGTAGACTTCTAGTGCGCGGACTATACGGCGCAAGTCTCTATCATTTATCCTTGCAGCAGACTCAGGGTCTACCTCCTTGAGCACGCCATGAAGATAGGCACTGCCCCTCTCCTCTGCCACTGCCATGAGTTCCTCCCTCAGGGCCCAGTCTGCCTCCGGGCCGCTAAAGAGGCCCTCTCTCAGGGCCTTTATATAAAGCCCAGTGCCACCCACCACCAGGTGCCTATTGCCCCTGCGCTCTACGTCGCCAATGGCCTCTAGCGCATCGCGAATAAAGCGTCCCACACTGTAGGACTCACATGGTTCTACCACGTCTATCAGGTGGTGAGGTACCACGGCCCTTGCCTCGCGGGACGGCTTAGCGGTACCGATATCCATTCCGCGGTACACCTGCATTGAATCTGCTGAGATTATCTCAGCGCCTATCTTGCGAGCTACGTGGAAGGCCACCTCCGACTTGCCACTGGCAGTAGGGCCGGTAAGAATCCATAAGGGTTGATGCATGAGCGTTGGCACGTGAGGACCTCTTAAAAACCCCTGTATCCGCCTTAGGCGGACTGTTCTGATAGAGAAATTGCCTTAGGCAGAAAGAATCTCTAAAATGCGAGATTGCTTCGCTCCGCTCGCAATGACATATGGGGATTAATTCACTATGCCTGTGATTTGTTCTTCACTGGCCATCCTGTCATTGCGAGGGACAGAGTCCCGAAGCAATCTCATGGGTGTTCAAAAGATTCTTCACTTTGCCCAGAAAGACACATGGTATTGGAGTAGCTTTTACAGAGGTCTCAATTTACTGAAAAGCGTCGGATTGTATATACTTACAAGATATAGTACCACATACGTTTAAACAGTCAAGCTATGGAATATTCGGCTTGACAAACATCTGGCCGTGGGGAATAATTTT
>JBHIBD010000059.1:0-13765 GCA_046758865.1 Candidatus Brocadiales bacterium
GGACAAACTCGTATACCCTCAGGTGCTTCTCCTTGCCATTATTCTTATCCACCCATTCCTTGAGCAGGGTAAAATCATCTGCCTCTTCCACCCGATTAAAGAGGCCCGGGCCGTGGGCCATTAGTTCTTCTTTGTAAAATACAAGATAATTTAGTTCCGTCTCATTCACAAAGCTCTGGAACATATTATAATCTCTTGAGGACAAGCACCTGAATTCGCCCTGGGCATAAAAGGCCACTTTCTCCAGGTCCACTCTCCCCAGGCCCATGATAGTGGGATTCTTGGTAGGGGAATGGGCCTTAATCCAATGACCTGCCTCTTTTTTCCCAACCTCGCCTTTGCGTTTTATTTTGAGGTCCTTGGGCAAAACTACTGCTAATAATATCAAAAGAAGGAGTAATTGGGAGCGCTCAAATCCTAGCGTATCTCTCTGGAAGTAGGATTTAAATTGAGCGAAATATTGTGAGACCCTTTCAATCCCTACCCCACCCCACACAAAACCCAATACTACTATAGAGAGGATATAGCGTCCACTTAATAAATAAGTCTGATAGGCAAAGAAACAGGCTATCGGGAAATAGAGGAGAAGGGGTGTAAGCAGGTATAACTCACCATTACGAACCTGGGAGGCAAACCGTGGCTTAATAATCCCCATAAGGGCCCTGAGGCCTATTTTGTCGGGTCTGGCCAATTTAAAGAAACCCACCAGGAAGAAGGCAAAAAGGGGTTCAAAATAGTCTCTGATAAACTTGTGACATACGAAGAGGACAATCTTGTGATATTCTCTCCCCTGTTTCCAGCGTGCCAGACGGGAAGATACCGGCTCCCTCAGCCTGCCGGTGTCCTCATCTACCCTCATAGTAATCTCTGGTAGAGAAGGCTTTTTGTGGCCTGTTAACTCAAGGGCTGCCCCGTGTCGGGATATCTGCAAGACACCCAACTCCTTGTACACAGAATACACATAAAGGAGTGAGGGTGTCATTACCAGACCTACAAAAAGGGCTACAGTCAGTGTCCTTCGCAATTCTAATCTCTTCTCTTTCAGGGTGAACCATGCCCATATAAGCCACGGGACAATACAGACCGCAAGTCCTACACCCTCAGCCCGTGTGAGATAGGCAAGGGAGATTGACAGGGCAAGGAGGGGAACCAAGAGGGCCCTTCTCTTGTTGACTATCTCCCACCCCAGCCATATAGCGGTCAAGAAAAAGAATATATAGGTCGGGTCTGACATTATGTCAGCAGAGAGCCGTACATGGGTCGGGTTTATAGCCAGGAGAAAGGATGCGAAGATACCCACCTTGTGGCTAAAAATGCTCCGCACAAGGAAATATAGGGGCAGTATGCTCAATGTCCCGAAGATAAGGGCAACGGCCTTGCCAGCACTCTCATAGTCCCCAATGAGCTTTGTTAACCCAGCGAAGAGTAGAGGATAAACGGGATGGATGGGATGTCTGAGCCCTGCCTCAAAGTCGCCCTCAGCGAAACATCGGGCAGCATGGAACCAATTGTACCCATCGGTCCCTATTACCGGAGTGACAAGGAACACATAAAGCCTGATCGACAGTGCAAAAAGGACCAAAAAAAAGAGATGCCTCTTCTCACTACCCGACATTAAGGGCAGCATAGTGTATGGACCCTCGTAAAAAAGAAAAATTTAACCACTTTTAGCAGAGAACATTACTGGGCTCTGGACAAACTCAGCCCAGGGCTATTGTCCCATCCCTGTCCATAAAGGTCGCCCTTCTGCTCAAGCTGGTTTCTCCTTCTCAGGTGCGGAATCTCCAAAGAGCTCTTTTTCCACAATGGAGCATAGGATGTGGCCCACTATCATATGGCATTCCTGTATCCTTGGGGTGTTTCTGGAAGGGACCTGCAGGCAAATGTCCACTAAATCCTTCAGGCTTCCCCCATCCTGACCTGTAAGGCCCATAGTAACTGCGCCCTTTTCCCTGGCCAGGCGTATTGCCTTCAGGATGCCCTGGGAGTTACCGCTGGTAGAAATCCCTATCACCACGTCGCCACCCTTCACAAAGGCCTCCACCTGCTTTTCAAAGCAACTGTCAAAGCCATAATCGTTGGCTATGGCCGTAATGACTGAGCTGTTGGTTGTTAGTGCAAGGACAGGCAGGGCCTTCCTATCCCTTTTGAATCTTCCAATCATTTCCCCTGCTATGTGCTGGGCGTCTGCGGCACTTCCACCATTGCCCATGAGGTAAACGGTGTTACCAGCCTTTAGGCAGCCCACAGTTACCCTGGCCATCTCCTTTATCGTACCAATCCCATCAGTTAATAGGCCCTGCTTTACGTCTATGCTCTCCTTTAGTTCCCTCTCGATATCATTCATTTGTGTGTGCACTCAAATAAGAAACGTTGAACCCTACTCAGAGAGTTAGATGCTTATATGTCTCCCTCACCGGGGCGTAACTCTTGCTAGAAAAAATCTTCTACTGAATTTTCCGAGCGGAAATTGTCGGTGTAGAGACAGAATATACTCGGAATCTATAGGTGCTACCTCCCATTTGTCAAGAAAGATTTTCGGCCCGCCAGAAACAGGGTGTTTCGCCTTTAGATATACTGCCTCTGGCACTTCAAAGCTTCTCCGTATACCTTCTCCGTCCCGTGTTTCATCAAGCACTCCTCCTTTCTACAAGATTGGCTTCCTTCACTCCATTGTATCCATTGTGAAATTCACGAAACAAAAGGCCCTGCGTTGTGGAACTGGCGTGATTTTTTAGCGAAGCATTGTCAAAGGATGCTTTCAAACTTACGGCAAAACATCTTCAAAATCATACAAATTCAGCGCAGACCCCGTTATTTCGCCGAGGCAATCTTCCGGTCACCGCTTGCAGGTCTACAGGAGAGACTCTACCATCTTGTCATAAACCCCCTCACCGACGCCCTGATAAATAATCAGATTTGTGCTTGTAGATTCTTCGGGACCTCTAGTATAATATTTTACGAAAGTTTTTAGAGGCTTTTCATGTGCTCCAAAGGCGCATCCGCCACTATTTGGACGCTACGCCCTTGGCGGAGACGTGGGTGCACCCCGCTTCTGGATTCAGGGTTAAATGATTACACACCAGAACAGGTCACACCCTCTCGCTAATTTCCACAAAAATTTTTATATCACCAAGCTTAATTATCAGCTCATCAAGTAGCAAGCAGAGAGGAGGCTTGAAAGAAGAGTGGCAAAGGGAGTTACCGTATGGTTTACAGGACTGCCAAGCTCAGGAAAAAGCAGCATTGCCCATAGGGTAGAGGCAATGCTGAGAGAAAAAGGGCATAAGGTAGAGGTCTTTGATGGAGACGTAATTCGCAAGAACCTATGCTCTGACCTAGGCTTTTCCAGAGAGGATAGAGACACCAACATAAAACGCATCGCCTTTGTATGCAAGCTGATGACACGAAACGATGTGGTGGCCATCGCAGCGGCCATCTCCCCATATAGAGAGACCCGCGACTACGCCCGCAAGGAGATAGGCGAGGACTTTCTGGAGGTCTACGTCAGATGCCCCCTGTCGGTCTGTAAGGACCGCGACGTAAAAGGCCTATATAAAAAGGCCCTAAACGGAGAGATAAAGGGCTTTACCGGCATTGACGACCCATACGAAGAGCCGCTCAACCCAGAAATCACCCTGCATACGGACAAGGAGTCCGTGGAGGAATCCACAAAAAGGGTGCTAGCGGAGCTGAAGAAACGGGGGTATATTCAATAAATTAAGAGGCCCTGAATTCGCCTACAGCGAATGACGGTGCATTAACATCACGGGATATGCTCTAGTAGTCTATCTATCTCCTCATGGGTATTATAAAAATGGGGCGCTGCGCGGATGCGGCCCTCCCTGAGGCTCACGATAATCCCCTCCCTTATCAAGCAGTCGTGAACCAACGCAATGTTGTGCCGCTCTGAATAAAAGGAGACGATGCCCGACTTCTCACCGTCCCTACGAGAACTGAATATCCTGTAACCTTTCTTCTCAAGCCCACCCACAAGGTAGTCTGTAAGTTCAAGTACCCTCTCCTCTATCTCCCTTATCCCTACCTCAAGTATAAGCTCCAACGAACCCCTCAGGCCATAGATACCCAGTGTGTTGAGCGACCCGCACTCAAACCTTGACGCATCGGGGCGCAGGGTAAGATTGTAGTCAAGATAGTCTTCCCTATCGACCACACTCGCCCAGCCTACCTCACGCACGGCAAGCTTTTCCATTGACCCCTTTCTGGCATAAAATATCCCCACCCCCTCCGGAGATAGAAGCCACTTATGCCCGTCCGCCGACAAGAAATCTACACCCACCTCATTCACATCAAGCCCCAGGGCGCCAAGCCCCTGAATGGCGTCCACCACAAACACTGCGCCCTTGTCCCTGCACAGACTCCCGATGCGCCTGAGGTCATTCCTGAAGCCACTCGAAAATTCTACAAAACTTAATGAAACAACCCTGGTCTTATCATCTGCCACCTTCTTAACGTCCTCAAAGGGTATACGGCCCCTTTTATCCTCCCAGACAAATTTTACCTGCACGCCCCTATCCTTGAGATTCATCCAGGGATAGACATTGGCCGGAAACTCTACATTGGCTATGACCACGTTATCGCCTTCACTCCATTCAAGGCCGTTCGCGACAAAGGATATCCCCTCGCCAGTGTTCTTTGTGAAGGCAATCTCCGTGGGGTGGGCGTTGAGGAGCCTCGCCGCCAGAACCCGTGTCTTATTTACATCCTCTACCCACCTCTCCTCATTAACACCCCCGCCTCTGGCCATATCCTCTATAAACCCGTTCATGTAAGAGGCGGCACGGCGGGAAAGGGGACCTATACAGGCATTGTCGAGGAAGGTGTACCTTCTTGTGATGGGGAACTCTTTGCGGATTTTTTTAACGTTCATAAATATTCATCGCGGTAGTGGACTCGACTTCTTCCCTTCTGCCTCAAACAGCCTTGCTATCTCATCTACCTCAAAGGTGGGGAGTTTCCTTGTCTTTCCGTTCTCTATTATCTTAAGGCCCTTGTCTCTTGCTGTAAGCGTGCCTATGACCTCTGCTTTAAAGCGGAAGCCCTCCCGCCTTAAGGCACCAAGCACACTCTCAGTGTCTTCAGGCGCAAGGGCTATGAGGAGTGCGCCGGAGGATATCATGCCCATGGGGTCAAGGCCATAAAGTGAACATACGGCCTCTGTCTCAGGGTAGCAGTGCACACTGGACCTTTCCACCGTAGCGCCTAACCCTGCTATGCCCGCCATCTCTACGATACCAGTGGATAGACCACCCTCGGTGAGGTCGTGCATGGCGTGTACCTTATCTGTCCCTGCGGCAATGGCCGCCTCCCTCACTATACTTAGCCCTGGGTCATAAAGAAACCCCTTAGCCCGTTTAACAAACTCCTTACCGTAGCGGTCCGCCAAATCCTTCTCCCGCTCCCCGGCCAGTATAGCCGTGCCCTCAATGGCAATACCCTTGGTCAGGATAATATCATCGCCTGCCCTGGCGCTGGTCTTTAGCACTAACCTCTCCTTTTCTACCTCACCCAACATCTGCCCGACCACAATGGGTCTCTCCAGGCCCGCAGTTATCTCCGTATGTCCGCCGCACAGGGCAACACCTAAGTCTTTGGCTGCCTTCGATATATCGGCAAAGATTACCCTTGCCATCTCTTCACTGGCCTTGCCCTCCGGCAGGAACACCGTGGCCAGAAACCACCTCGGCACCGCACCCAGGGTGGCAACATCGTTGGCGTTAATGTTTACCGCATACCAGCCTATCCGCTCAGCAGCAAACGTGATGGGGTCGGTCTTTGCGACCAGGTAGGACTTTTGACTACCAATATCCAGGACAGCGGCATCCTCACCCACCCTGGGCCCGATAATGACACTGGGGTCACTAATATCGGAGTATTTTCCCAGAAGCTCTCTGAGGAGATTTGGTGGTAACTTCCCCACTGGAAGGTGCTTCTTGTCCATAAAGACCCTTTATTTCTTAAGGATGGCCCAGGGTCAGCCCGAGTTGTAGCGTCCGATCCCCGTATCGGACGAAAAGAAGAAAACGTCGGGTACGGCGACCCGACGCTACAAAATCTGGTTTTATTTGCGTCCTACTTGCTGTGGGGTGTGGGAGGTGCCTCTTCTATGCTGAACTCTCCCCGCTTGTGCTCGTACTTCGGGTTATTAAGCTCGGCTATCCGTGTGATATACTCCTGGGTAGTCATGGTGGTCTGCCAGTGTCCATTGTACTTGGCATACGTTGTCATACCAACAAAGAAACCAACTATCACAAAGGCATATACCCAGTAGCGCACATCCCACCTCCTGCCTGCCACCTTCATCTCGAGTGCGCCCGGTACCGGGCAGACCTTGATGCAGTCGTAGCAGTGCCAGCACTCCGGAGACGTCACCACATCGGTATCCATCACGTCAAGGAGCACCGGGCAGGCCCTGGTGCAGGCACCACAGTGGATACACTTTTCATTTTTCACCACCCTGAGACTGAGCGGATTATTGTACCACAATAGGCTCAGGAAGGCGCCATAGGGACAGAGATAGCGGCACCAAAAATTCTTGGTTATAAACGACAGTCCCACCAACACCCCCAGGACTATCATGGTGAGGGTATCCATCTCCACAAAAAACTTCATCATCTTTACGTCCGCCACCCGTATATAGGGCACCTGTTTATAGAACGTGTCCAGAAAGCCGGAGTCCATCTTTATCAGTATCTGATAGATGAAGAAGAATAGCATCAGATACTTAAGACTCCTCAGGCACCAGTCCAGGACGGTGGGTAGCCTAAAGTTTTTGCCGAGGACCTTGTCACCAGCCCTCCACAGCCACTCGGATACTGTACCGACCGGGCACATCCAACTGCAAAAGCCCCTGCCGAAAAGTAGGGCCGAAAGGAGAATGGTGGAAAGGATGACGAAGCCAGCAGGATGAATGGGGTCTACATTACCCGTCACCAGGAAATATTTTATACCTATAAGCGCCCCTATGGGCAGAAAGGCCTCAACCCCAGGCGGCCTCTCCACAAATCCGGTGGTCCCACCTGACTCACAGTATGCGACAAATAAGTAAAACTTATAGCCAATAAAAAGAACCAGGAGCAAGAAGGCCATCTGCACAATCCACCTTGCCCTCTGTGAATTTACCTCCCAGTTCCATATATTTAAGAGCTTTCTTACCAAACGCCACTCCCTCCGGGGAAAAATTTTGGGGTACAGTACCAGTATAAGGCAAACTTGCGACGTGCGTCAAGTCTCCTCAACAAACACAATGTAAGAGGGAACTCCCCCTCACCTCTTTTCTTTGAAAAGATAAAAAGAAACGTCAAAAATTGTTACCCCTGTCTGTATACTCCACACCGGTAAGGTATTTTTGATTTGACCAGGACTGTAGTACGGGCTATAATAATTTTTCGTTTTTTGCCCTTCATAACTATTTGCGAACAAAAATGATAGAACGAAGAAGGTCCAGACCCGTTCAGGTGGGCAGTGTGCAGATTGGGGGCGATGCCCCTGTGTCTCTGCAGTCCATGACCAAGACCCACACCACTGACGTAAAGGCCACCGTGGAGCAGATAAAAGAAGTAGAGGACCTGGGTTGTGAGATAATCCGGGTGGCCATACCCACCAGGGAGGCCGCAAAATGTCTGGGGAAGATTAAGAAACAAATCCGCATCCCCCTTGTGGCCGACATCCATTTCAGCCACCAGATGGCCCTCGACGCTATCGCCCAGGGTGTTGACAAGATACGCATAAACCCCGGCAACATGAAGGACAAGAACAAGGTAAAGGAGGTGGTACGCGCCGCAAAGAATAAGGGGATTGCCATCAGGATAGGGGTCAACTCGGGCTCCATAAGGGCCCGTGGCGAGGAGGATGTCCCCATGGCCGAGCTCATGGTGAGGGCAACACTCAGATACTGCGAGCACTTTGAATCTCTCGGCTTCAGGGACATCATCCTGTCGCTGAAGGCCTCGGACGTGGTCACCACCATGGAGGCCTACAGGCGCATCGCTACGGAGTGCGACTATCCACTCCACCTTGGAATCACTGCGGCAGGGCCTGCGTCCTCTTCTATTATGAAGTCTGCCGTGGGCATTGGGGGCCTGCTCTCTGAAGGTATCGGTGACACCCTCCGCGTCAGCATCACCGGCCATCCAACAGAGGAAATAAAGGCAGGCAAGGGCATCCTTGAGGCCCTCGGTCTCAGGAAGACCGAGGGCTGGGAACTCATCTCATGCCCCACATGCGGCCGTTGCGAGATTGACCTGGAAACAATCGTAGAGGAAGTAAAGGCAAAGCTCCCCCCTGAGAAGCGGGGTCTCCAGATAGCCATTATGGGCTGTGCGGTCAACGGTCCAGGGGAGGCACAGGAGAGCGACATCGGTATCGCAGGCGGTCATGGTTTCGGACTCCTCTTCAAGAGGGGCGAAATGGTACGCAAGATACCTGAATCAGAAATGGTCACACAGCTACTAAAAGAAATTGACGAAATGTCTGCTCCAACAAACGGCGGCACTAGCAGATGATGTAACGTGCGAGATAAACTCGCATGCTACAAAGACGGGTTGCAACCCATTCAATGAAAAATATAGCAATTCTTGGTTCCACGGGCTCCATAGGCAAAAGCGCCCTTAGTGTAATCCGCAGCCTGGGAAAGGGTTACTCCGCTGTGGCCCTGTCGTCCAACAGGAGCTGGGAGGTGCTTGCAGGGCAGGTGGAGGAGTTCCACCCCAAGACGGTAGCCATCGTGGACAGAGAGAGCTGCAGACGCCTCAAGGAGAGGCTTCTGGATAACTCGGTAGAGATACTAACCGGGGAGGAATCCATCGAGAAGATAGTTTCAGACGATGATGTTAATTTAGTGCTCTCTGCCATTGTAGGAGCAGCGGCCCTGCCTGCGACGCTCACGGCCATCGAGCACAAAAAAAGTCTCGCACTCGCCAACAAGGAGGCCCTGGTAATGGCTGGAAACATAGTTACCAGCCGGGCCAGGAAGATGGGTGTATCGCTAATCCCCGTAGACAGTGAGCACTCGGCCATATTCCAGGCCCTTGCCGCAGGCAGGCGCAGCGAGCTCCGAAGGGTTATACTTACTGCCTCAGGCGGCGCCTTCCGCGACTACCCGGTAGATAAACTGGATGAGGTCACCCCTGAGCAGGCGCTTGACCACCCGACATGGCAGATGGGCAAGAAAATCACTACTGACTCCGCCACATTGATGAACAAGGCACTCGAAATTATAGAGGCCAAGTGGCTGTTCGGACTCAAGGCTGAAGAAATAGACGTGGTAATACACCACCAATCCATAATCCACTCCATGGTGGAGTTCCAGGATGGCTCCGTAATCGCTCAGATGGGGCTGCCCGACATGAAGCTGCCCATACAGTACGCACTGACCTACCCCGACAGACGGCCTGCCCTCGCAGAACCCCTAGACCTGGCAAAGCTGGGTAAGTTGACCTTTGATAAGCCCGATATGAACAGGTTCCCAGCACTAAGGCTGGGTTTCTGGGCGGCTAGGGACGGTGGAACACTTCCCACCGTAATGAACGCAGCGAATGAGGTGGCGGTACAGGCGTTTCTGGACCGAAGGCTAAAATTCAACGGTATAATAAAAACAATAGAAGGGGTTATGCACCAACACACAAACATAAACAACCCATCCCTAGAAGACATCATGACTGCCGACCGCTGGGCACGGGAAGAGGTCAAGAATGCCATCCGCTGAGGTTTCCAGCAATATACTCCTCGTAATAGTTGGGATAGGCTCCCTAATCTTTATCCATGAGCTGGGCCACTTCCTCGCAGCCAAAAAGATCGGCGTTAGGGTCCTCATCTTTTCCCTAGGGTTTGGGATGCCGCTTATAAGGCGAACGTGGGGAGAAACAGAGTACCGAATTTCCTTAATACCCCTGGGCGGCTACGTGAAGCTGGCGGGAGAACATTTGGAGGAAGGTGCCCCCAGGGAAAGCTGGGATTTTATGTCAAAGACCCCCGCCCAAAGGGGCCTGGTGCTCATTGCGGGCGTGGTCATGAACACCCTACTCGCCTTTCTGGTCTTCATCATTGCATTTCGCATAGGTGTGCCATTTGTAACTGCAGAGATAGGGGAGGTCGCACCAGGGTGGCCGGCCTGGGAAGCTGGACTCCAGCCCGGAGACAACATTGTAGAGATTACCGGCACCACCGACCCAGACTTTGAAGACATCTTTACCGCCGTCGCCCTCGGCAGCAACGAGGGTGGCGTTCCCATCAAGGTGGACAGAAATGGCGAGATACTCGAATTTAACGTCCTCCCCAGGTATGACGAGGTACATGGCCTGCAGAGGATAGGCATCGCCCCCGCCATGAGCCAGAAGATAGGCAGGCTCCTCCGCTACGCTGATGACGCCCCGGCCCTAGACGCAGGCCTCAAGGTGGGCGACAAGATAATTGCAATAAACGGGGAGGTCATAAAAAGGGCCGAAGAAATCATCGAAATAGAGGCCCAAAGCCCCGGCAAGGAACTCACACTAACCATCCTCAGAGACGGCGAGGAGAAGGAGTTCAAGGTCACTCCGCTAGCAACCATGCGCTGGATGATGGGTGTATCGTGCACAACAACAAAGATACGGGCCGTGAGAGCCGGCGGAATGGCAGCACAGATGGGGCTCAGAAAGGGGGATGAAATACTCACCGTAAACGACAAAGAGGTTGCAGGCTGGTTCGCTGTTACTGAACTAATCGAGGGAACCGAAGAAAGCCCTATCCGCCTTGGCGTGAAAAGGGCAGAAAAAATTGAAGAACTCCATCTGCACCTCGAATCACATGAGGACAAAGACCGCTTCTTCACAGGAATCTCCCCCGTCCTGGGGCTACGAGTTGACAGGGTAATGGAAGACTTCCCCGCAGCAGAGATAGGGATGAAACCCGGGGATGAAATCATTTACTTAGATGGCCAGACGCCACGGTCCTGGGAAGACCTCTTGCGTATTATCACCACCAGCGAAGGCAGGGAGATGACCATTAAGTGGCTGAGAGACGGAAAGACACTCACCGGAAAATTTCAACCCATCAAGGATGAAAAAAGCGCCATCGGCCGCATGGGGTTACAGCTCAAGGAAAAAAGCCTTGTAAAACAGTACAACCTCATCGGGGCCTGTCAGGTGGGTACCTACAAGGCCCTCGTAATGATCAAAAGGATATACCTGACCATCAAAGGCCTATTTACCAAAAAAGTGTCAACCGAGACCGTCGGTGGTATCATCTTGATTGCCCAGGCCTCCTACGAGTCAGCAAAGTTAGGGATGGGAAAACTATTGTACTTTATGGGCATTATCAGCCTACAGCTCGCCATGCTAAACATACTGCCGATACCCGTGCTGGACGGCGGCCACCTGTTATTCCTGGGGGTAGAGAAGGTGAAGGGGTCACCTGTAAGTGAGCGCACCATGGCCATCGCCCAATACATCGGCCTGGCCCTTATACTCTGCCTGCTTGTATTTGCCACCCGCAACGATATCCTGCGCTTCTTTATGACGCCCCAGTAGCCCTTCCGACCGCGGCGGCCTCAGCCTCAGCAGATAAACCCTTAAGAGATTTCTCCAACACCTGCCTATAAGTCTCCAGCTCCTCCTCCCCCAATTCCGGGGGGACCGTAATCGGCTCACCAAAGGCCAGCACCACCCTGGAGAAGGGCTTTGGTATGCGGAACCCATCCCAACTGGGCAACCGCCAGCAGTTTGAAAAACCCAGGCCTATGGGGAGGATGGGCAGCCCCGTCTTCTTCGCCAGAAAGATTATGCCCGACTGGGCCTCTTCCCTCGGCCCCCTTGGTCCATCCGGCGTTACTGCCAAAAAGTGGCCCTGCTCGGCCTCCCTCACCATGTTTATCATCGCCCTGGTCCCCCCGCGGGTGCTGGAACCGCGGACCACCCCAAAGCCCATATTGCCTATCACCCGTGCGATATACTCACCATCGGTGTGCTGACTTATCAGCACGCGGATTCCCTGACCCCTTCCCATATACGCCAGGACAAGCATGGTAGCGTGCCAGAAGGCAATTATTGCCCTACTGGAACCCTCACTAAAAAGCCTGCGGCTGGAACCACTGGGTCTTTCCTCTATCCTGAGGCTCCAGCACAGCAGTTGTACAACAATTGGCCCCAGGACGCCCACCACCGACATCTTTATACCACTCAGGTAATCCCTCATCCCACACCCACCGCCGTCAAAAGGCCACACCGGTCACAGCTTATATCCTTCCGCTGGCAAAAGTCATGGAAAACCTGATGAAGTCCCTGCTGCCTGCGGGCATTACTTACCATGCCAGACCACCCCTCCGGGAGCACCCTCCTTGTCATAAACCTGATAACACTGTCCGCAGAATTTTTCCGGTGGCGCTTATATGCCTCGTGCAACACCGCCTCAAGGCCTGAATCATGATTCCCCCTGGCATATACAAGAAAGAGCGGAAGGACGACGTTCATAAAAATAATGGCCGCTCGCTCCCTACCTATCAGTCTTGCAGGGACCTTTAGTCTCTTTCCTCCAGGTGTCAGGTAGTATGACCAGAAACCATCTTCTATGCCTGCGTCCGAAAAATAGACCTCAAGCTTCCTTGCCGCAGTTGATGCCCGACCTGCTTTCTTCCTTCTAACCTCTTCAAAGATAGTGAGAAGGTCTCTAAAAATTCCCCCATCAAGGCTCCTAACCAAGAGGTGGCTCATGGCAGCAATCCGCCTGGGCGGTTGATTTAATGGCCTAACACCTGACCAGTGCCAGTCATCGTACTGCATTAGTTCCTCGGGTTCTTTGTGGTCTTCGCCCCACTTCAACCTGATTTCCTCCCAGAGGCTGAAGAGCGTTTTGATATACCCACTAGTTTGCCGGTCATACTCGTCTCTCTGCCGGCGCTGCCAACCAGACAAGATACCGCCTGCCCCCAGGAGCATTGACTGTATCCAAATGTGCCTCCCTGCTGGGCCTTCAGTGGTTGTGCCCACGGGGATAAACCTCCTCAGGTCTTCAAGGGGCACCAGTGTGGCAAGCTGCGAAAACTGCAACACATTGTTCTTATACCCCATGGCCCTCATGAGGGCCTCGTACAGCACCTGTTCATAGGACTTCTCCCTCAAGTACTCCTCAAACCTTTTTGCCTTGAAGAGTATGCGCTCGTCACCCGCCTGGTCAAGGATGTACCCAAGCCTTTCCTTGTCTCTACAGTTTTCTGCAAGGGCAGACCGACAAGGACCCGCAACGTGACTTGCCGTATCAGGATAGCCCGTGAGACCGTCCAGAAGCCCGGGAACCTCCTCCGGTGGTATGGTAACGTATTTGGACAGAACCAGCTGTGGTACGTTCCTGCCCGTCAGGTCCCTAACGTAGCCCTGTGAGGTATCATTCCACATGACTGCGTGGAGACACACATTTTTATATCCTTCCTGTTTGTCGTGGCCATGGCGCCTCCAGTCTGAGGCACTGACATGAACCTCGACATCTCCCTTTATCCGCCCCACGCCCTCCAGCAATATCTCAGCATCAAGGTGGTCCGGCCCTCCCTCTACATTCCACCTGCCGGGTGAGATTATCTCCAGCCGCGCACCATCCTCCGTGTACAGCCTCGAGCGGTCAAAGTGCCCCCCAAACCATAGACAACGAACCACCTCTTCACTTATCTTCTTGATTACACCCCTGTAACTCTGGGCCTCAGGTTCCCTGACACTTGTTACGCCCTGCAGAACGTACACTTTTGTTACGTTCTGCACCAGCCCGGCATAATCGTTAG
>JBHIBD010000060.1:0-13746 GCA_046758865.1 Candidatus Brocadiales bacterium
CCCTCTTGGGTGCATCCGATGCCCCACTAAGGGTGAGCACCTCACTCGCATTCATGAGAACTATGTCGGCAGGGTCTACCATACTAATTTGTCCTCTGACCATTCGTGGTCAAAGCTTGAAAAGATTGCTGCATCTAGAATACAGGGATAAATTCCACTTTCCTTACATATTTCTTGAAAACCATCTAAAACAAAGTTGTAATAATTCTTGTCTGCTAAAGCCGTTGCAGACAATTTAATGGGGAATCCAAAATCATTCAACCATTTTGTTATTCTGCTATCAACAGGAATTTCATATTTCGTAAGCCCTAACGATTGTAGTAGATTTCGTGCCTGCTTGGGGCCAAAACCTCTTAGATTATCCACAATAAACTCTGCTGATTCTCTTTCTTTTTGGACTGTTTGGTTATTTTGTAATTCTCTTGCTATATCAAATATTTCATTCCATCCACCTTTCTCAAGCCATTCAAAGTTTGCTGAGGCTTCTTTGCCTATTGTTTTAGCTCGCCTAAGACCACCAAAATTTGTAATAGTATCCTCAACAAAGACTTGAATGTTTTGTTGGGTTGAACAAAGAGAATAACCTAGTGGAAAAGGATTTGTACAGATGAATCTCGTAACAGCGCTATTTGGGCCAGAGCGTTGTTGTGTTGTCAGCAAGCAAGAAATCATAGCTTTCCAAAAGATATCTTGTGAAATTTCAGGAATGGCTTTGTTGAGATTTCTTTTAATTCGGTTTTTAACGAAGGTATTATTTTTGTGGTGTTCACAAAATGCCCTTACTTTTTGAATGTCGTTTTCTCCAATTTGCCAAACAATTTTCATATAATCCTACTCCGGTATTTTCACACCCTTTTTCTCGGCAGTATTGGAGGCCTGTTCGTAGCCAGCATCGGCGTGCCTGGCTATCCCGATGCCGGGGTCAACGGTCAGTACCCGCCCAAGCCTTTCTTCACGCTCCTTTGTACCGTCTGCAACAATAACCATCCCCGCATGGAGTGCGTTACCGATGCCCACGCCACCCCCGTGGTGGAAGCTCACCCAGCTCGCACCGCAGATGGCGTTGAGGGCGAAGTTAAGCAAGGGCCAATCTGCAATGGCATCGCTTTTGTCCTGCATATCCTCAGTCTCCCTGTACGGAGATGCCACTGAGCCACAGTCCAGATGGTCTCTGCCAATTACTACAGGTGCCTTCAGCTCCCCTTTCTTGACCATGTCATTGATTATGCGCCCAAAGGCTGCCCTGTCACCGTAACCAAGCCAGCATATCCGTGCGGGGAGTCCCTCGTGCGGCACTTTCTCCCTCGCCAGGGCAATCCACCTGGTTAGGGCGGTATCATCGGGAAATCTCTTGAGCACTGCGTCATCGAGTCGGGCGATATCCTCCGGGTCACCCGATAGGGCAGCCCACCTGAATGGGCCCTTGCCCTCACAAAATAGCGGTCTTATGTAGGCTGGTACAAACCCAGGGTATCTAAATTTGCCACTATCGTCTCTTATGCTTACCCCTGCCAATTCCGCCTGTGCCCTCAGGTTATTTCCGTAGTCGAAGCATATTGCCCCGGCCTTCTGCATCTCCAAAATAGCACCGGCGTGGAGGGCGATTGCATCAAGAGCCCGCCTTCTGTACTCCTCTTTATCTGTATCCCTGAGTCTGTCCATATCGGCTACGTTGCCCAGTGGGACATAGCTGTATATATCATGTGCAGGGGTCTGGTCGGTGACTATGTCAGGGGTAATGCCCCTCTTTATCAGTTCGGGATGTATATCCGCAGCGTTTCCAACAAGTCCCACGGATAGAGATTTTCCATTAGACCTCGCCTCTGCCACCCACGCTAGCGCCTCATCAAGACTATGGGTAATCTTGTCGCAATATCCCTGGCGGACCCTCTTTTGTATCCTTGACTCCCTCACCTCCACGTCCAGTATCACGCCCTCGTTCATGGTGACTGCTAGGGGTTGGGCCCCACTCATGCCGCCCATGCCGGCGGTGAGGACAAATTTTCCTTTAAGTGAGGCGGTAGAGAACTCCTTTTGGGCTAGGGCAGCGAAGGTATTATAGGTGCCCTGCAGGATTCCCTGTGTGCCTATATATATCCAACTTCCGGCGGTCATCTGTCCGAACATGGTTAGGCCCATCTCGTCATATTTATTAAAGTGTGCCTCTGTCGCCCATGCGGGTACGAGGTTGGCGGTGGCGATTACTACCCTGGGGGCGTGGGAATGGGTCTTGGCTATGTAGACGGGCTTTCCAGACTGCACGCAGAGGGTCTCGTCACTATCTAGCGTTTCGAGGGCCTTTATTATCCTCGAATATTCTTTCCAGTTCCTGGCAGCCCTGCCCGCGCCTCCGTATATGATGAGTTCTTCAGGGAGTGTTGCCACAGATGGGTCCAGACAATTCATCAGCATCCTTAGTGCTGCTTCGGCGTCCCAGCTCTTTGTGTGGAGTTTTGAGCCTGTATAGGCCCTGATGGGTTCTTTGGGCCTTAACTCATAATACATGGGCCTGCTCAAGTGTTTTACCTCCCAGGGAAACGCATGGCAAGATGACAGTAGTCTTGGCACTAGTTGTACATGTCGTCTCTCTTTTACAATTAAACCACACAATTGAGAAAAGTCCACTCTTGACCTGTAATAATGTGGATTGTATAAATGCCTTCGCAACTGTACCCCATACCGAGGATAATAGACACAAAAAGCAACCACGTTTTCAGATATTTAGAGACCTCTGAAAAACCCTGCACAACTGTCATTCTGAGGGAGTGAAACGACCGAAGAATCTCTACAAGGTTAGATTCTCGCCAGAGGCGAATCAGCCTTTGGCGTGACTTACTTCGCTCAGAATGACACATGGTATTGGGGCAATGTTTACAGTGGTCTTATTCTGTGTCCGTGATTTGCATTTTTAGGTGGAACTAGGCAGACCATTTACTATAGTAGTGCAGAAGAGCTTCAACAGAATCGGTCTGATTTCCTAAAAGGAATAGGATGTATGGCCAAGAAGATTAGCAGGCGGCGGTTCGTAAAGGGTGCAGTGGCTACCGGCGCTTCATTCTTGATTGCACCTCCTGGGTTGATGCTTCTGCCGGAGGTGAAGGGTGGTTTGTTAACCGAAACCAGAGGGGTTGTAAAGAGCAGGGTAGCGGTAGTGGCAGACCCTGGCTCAGTGGACAATGACACATGGAGCGTTAGGAGGGAAAGGGCAGGCATCATGGTCGAGCATCTGCTTCTTAGCCTGACCGGAACTTCGTCCACAGAAAAGGCCTGGAATAAGATTATACCCACACTGAAGTCCACAAGCCGCGTTTCTATAAAGGTCAATTGCATTAACCCAAGACTGCCTAGCCACCCGGAGGTCACACAGGCAATAGCTGAGAGTTTGATAAAGGTTGGGGTGAGGGATAATAACATCATCATATGGGATAGGAGTGAGGGCAACATAATAGAGGGCCTGGTCAGGTGCGGCTACAAGATAAACACCACTGGAAAGGGTATAAGGTGTCTTGCCGTCACCTCAAGGGGGGTGGGGTACGATGAGCGCAATCGCCTAAAGGTACCATCCATAGGCAGGGACTTTCCTGTGACAAGGATTGTCTCACAGATGTGTGACCATATAATAAATGTCCCGGTATTGAAAGACCACGGTATCTCTGGATTTACTGGAAGCCTCAAGAATTTTTACGGAGCCATACCCCTGTGGGATAAATTTGCTGTCCTTGACGTGAGAAGGATGCACAGGAATCGTGCCAACCCCCAGATTGCTGAACTTTACAATAATTCTCTTATAAGGGACAAGGTAAGGCTTTCGGTGTGCGATGCTCTACTGGGTTGTTATGAGGGTGGTCCCAACGGAAGGCCCCAGTGGGCAAATTATCAATTGCTCGGCAGTCTGGACCCGGTTGCACTGGACAGTTATGGGTTGGACATAGTTGATGCAAAACGGCGTGAGGTAGGTCTGCCACCCGTTCGGCCACGGGCGGGGTACATACATACGGCAGCTGAGTTGGAGCTGGGCACCGACAATCTAGAGGAGATAGAGATAGTTAATTCTGTCTTAGGTTAGGGATGATGCATTATGAGTAAAAGACCTAGAGGCGCATTGGGCATAGAGGCCCTGGACGCGGCAAGGGAAAGGGTCAAGGAGTCGATGGAGTACGCAAGCTCCCTCAAGGGATGCCAGTATGCAGATATTCGACTAGGCCTCGTGGAGTATAAATCGGCCAACTCTGAAAACGGCAGCCCTAAGGGCATGGAGGAAGAGGTAAAGATGTCCTTCGGCGTTAGATTGGTGGCCGGCGATATGCCGGCGTGGGGTTACTACGGCCAGCCTCTGGGAAAGGCCGACCTGAGGGCGCTCCGGAGGATATTTCGGATGGGTATAAACAAGGCCTATCAGCGAGCCAGGGCTAATTCTAGGAATAAACTTGCGATGAAAGACCTGGCGCCGTCTCTGGCACCGGTGCAACTTGCCCCAATTGAGGTATGCCAAGACGTTTTATCGGCCGTTTTCGATGAAGACCCCCGTGAGGTCCCCTTGAAAGAGGTGCTTGCACTCGCCGTCAAGATAACGAAGGAGATGCGGGGTGTCTCACATTGTGTGAGATTTGCCATGATTGGTCTAGGGACGGGTATTTCAAGGGAATTGTTTCAGAGTACGGAGGGGGCCTGCCTTGACCAGTCCACCGCTATTACCCAGGCACAGTTGTACGTGGTGGCCCAAAAGGGGACAGCGGTTCCTGAGACATTTGTAGACCATGTTGGTGCGCAGAGAGGATGGGAAGTAACTAAAGGGAAAAACGTTTACGGCAAGAGTTTTCTGGACTTAGCCATTGAGCGCACGAGGGACACGGTTGAGCTGTCAGGGGCTGAGTTTCTACCTTCAACGGATGAGCCCGTAGTGGTTGTAACAGATCCTCATTTTAATGCCCTGTTGGTCCATGAAGTCATTGGTCACCCAACCGAGGCCGATAGGGCACTGAAGATGGAGACTGCCTATGCTGGCAGGTCGTGGTTACTGAGGAGCCTTTCGGATAATGAACTTGGCAAACGGATCGGCTCAGACCTTTTAACGGCGTTCTCGGACCCAGGCCTAGAAGGCTACGGACATTATAAGTACGACGCTGAAGGTGTGCTTGCCAAGAGGGTGGTGCTCATAGATAAGGGTATATTAAAGGGCTTTATGAACAGCAGGGAGAGCGCAGCCATAATGGGCATGGAGTCTAACGGTTCCATGCGGGCCACAGAGTGTCAGTACATGCCGTTGGTAAGGATGGCGAACACGGTGATTGCCGCGGGGGACAGAGACCCTGAGGAGATTATTACAGAGGTGAAGGACGGCTACTACGTGGTCAATAATCGCATACCATCCATTAGCGAATCCAGAGAGAATTTCAGGATATCTGCCCAAAAGGTCTATAAAATAGAAGATGGTAAGTTGGTGAAGCTGTACAGAGGGGGTGGGATAAGTGCAGATTCCAGGGACTTTTTTATGAGCATAGACGCAGTGGGAAATGACTTTATAATGTTCCCCATACCAAACTGCGGCAAGGGCCAGCCTATACAGGTCATGAGGGTGGGTAACGGCGGCCCCACCCTCAGGGGTAAGGCGAGGCTGACCGGGGAGTATAAATGATTGGCGTAGATATGGACAGACTAAGGGACTGCGTGAGTAAGGGGCTTGAGGCCACAAAAAAAGATGGGGTTGAGCTTGAGGCCTTTGCGTCATGGAATGAGCTGGTGACCGTGCGCCTCAATTACACCTCTGATATACCCTCAATGGGTGTGCAGGAGCCGAAGTCTATCCGGTCTTTTGGAGTGGGTGTGCAGGCGGCCTTCAGGGAGAAGGGCAAGGTGACGACTGGTTTTGGGAGCGAGGCCAATGACCTTCACCCGAGGGCGGTCAGGGGGGCCTTCAGGAAGGCTAGGCGCTGCAGGTTTCCTGACCCGGACTTTCATTCATTGCCGTCTCCTGCAGGAGTCCCTACCTTGTCAGACTATCATGACCCTATGGCTATGGAAGCGAAAGACGCACACATAGTCGAGCTGGGATGGAAGGCACTGAAGGGGTCACTGACGGCCTTCAAAGAGAAGGGCATATCCAAATCTATCATAGTTGGCGGGGATGTGTGTGTGTTAAAGGAGAAAGTGGCCATAAAGAGCACGATGGGGATAGAGGAATTCGATGAGTCAACCATCCTGACGGCCACTATAACGACCATGGTAGAAAACGAAGAGGTTAAGGGCACCGGCTGGAGTACCAGTACCCATCTGGATGGGTTTGACCCCGAGGCTGCAGGGCGGGAGGCTGCTGAGAGTGCAATACGTACCATAGGCGGGAAGAGGATACCTCCCGGCGTGTATGAGGTGGTACTCGGCAGGCAGCCCGTAACGGATTTGGTTTCTCACATAATAGCACCCTCGCTCAGTCTTTCCTTTGTACATGCCTCAAATACCCCTTTCCTTGGGAAACTAGGCAAAAAGATTTGCTCACCAAACCTATCTATATATGACCACGGGGCCTTGCCAGGGCAGATCGCCAGTAAAAAGATTACCTGTGAGGGGCTACCTACGGGGAGGACCGACCTAGTATTCAATGGACTACTTGTGGGATTCCTGTCCAATCATTATCTGGCCCAAAAACTTTCAAGCCCTGTGACGAGCTTTGAGCCAAGGAGTGGCTTCAGATTCCATACCCTGGGCAGAAACTACGACATGCAGGCGACGATATCACCTACCAATATAGTGATGGAGGGGAAGGAAGAGGTCTCCAGAGATGAATTACTCTCAGGCATAAAAGAGGGGGTCTATATAGGGAGAATATGGTACACGTATCCCATAAACGGAATGGCTGCTGGAGATTTTACCAGTACCGTTGTAGCAGACTCTTTCCTGATAAGGGATGGGGAGATATCTACCCCCCTTAGGCCAAACACTATACGGATTAACAGTAATATACGCCACATCATGAATAACGTCCATTCCGTGACTAGAGAGAAGAAGACCACATTGGTGTGGGCAGCGGAAGCGGCGGTGATTGCACCAGAGATAAGAGTGGAGGGGGTGAGGCTGGATAGTATTGCCGTTTCTTAGAAGGCCGGGTTCCGGGCGCCAGCTAGGGCGTTAATCTTCATTTTTATTGGAGTTATTTATTGGTGTCCGAAAGAATGAATAACCATGTTCAACCTCATCCTCTCGAATGATTTCTTTTCTATACCTTGAGATAATGCTGCTTCTGGTAACAATGCCAACAAGTTTTTTTGGGTTTTCATCGCTTACCACGGGCAGACTGTTGATATCCAGCATGCCGAGTTCGGTGAACACGTCTGCCAGGTTGGCGCTTGGAGTTACTGTTAGTGGGTCCCGCAGCGTCACGTCGTCCGCGACAAGGAGCTCCTGAGGGCCTTTGTCATAGATGGCCTTGCGCACCTGATGGAAGCTGACGATACCATAGAACTCGCCCTTTTCGTCTAACACAGGGACTATATCTGTCCTGCTCTTGTACAGGGTTCGCAGCATTTTAATAAATGATGACTCCCTGGTAACGTGGGAGAAGTCCTTTTCCATGATATCTGCAACCTGCACCCTTTCCAGAAGTGACAGGTCTTGTCCAACCTCTATACGTTCTCCACGGCGTTTGCTCTTGAGGGTGTAGATAGAATCCTTCAAGAGACGCCTGGCTGCCAGGGTGCTTAGCACGCTGGTGAGCATTATGGGAATGACCTCGTGATAATCGCCAGTCAACTCGAACGTAATGAATATGGCCTGGATGGGGGCATGGGTTGCGCCTGCCAGAAACCCCGACATACCCACAACACCGTAGGCCTCGGCCGAGGCCATCTCGAAGGGGGCAATATGGTGGAACACCAGCCCAAAGGCACTGCCCATAAAGGCTCCGATAAACAAGGACGGTCCATATATGCCTCCAGACCCACCCGCCGCCAGGGTCACGGATGTAAGGATAATCTTCATAAGGCATAAGGTTATGATTAAAAATATGCTGAAGGAAGATGTATTATAGAGTAGTTTGTCCAGTGTTCCGAAACCTAGTCCAAAAAGCTGTGGAAGGAAGATACCCACTATACCAAGGATAGCCCCACCTATGACAGCCTTGGTCATGTAGTGAACATTTATTGACTTAAAGACGTCATCTAGGGTGTAAAGGGCCTTGGTAAAACCAGTGGCTAGGACCCCTGCGCATATCCCCAGCATACAGTATAGAATCAATTCCCAAGGGCTTTCTAAGGTAAAGGCAGGGACAAAAAAGGCAGGGTCATCCCCTATAAAAATTCGGGCCATTGCAGAGCCAACGACCGAGGATATTAGTACTGGTGTTATATTATTTAACCCCAAATTTCCCAGTATAACCTCTGATGCGAAGATAGTTCCGGTTATGGGTGCGTTGAAGACAGCGGCAAGACCTGCAGCGGCCCCACAGGCCACGAGTGTCTTCGTGCTGTTTTCTGACATTTTTAAGACCTGCCCAACGGTGGAGGCCAATACGGAGCCAACTTGCACACTGGGGCCTACCTGCCCTACAGACCCACCTGAGCCTATGCATATGGCGGAGACAACAGTCTTTACAATCGCCACACGGGGGCGCATCACGCCTGCCTTGCGTGCCATCGCAGACATGACTTCAGGTACACCGTGACCCTTTGCCTCTGTGGCATATCTATTGGCCAGAAAAGCAGCTATGACAAGACCTGCACCAGGGATTAGCAGCACAAGTAGCGTGGTAGCAGTGAATCCTTCAAGGAAGTCACTGACGTTGTGCATGCCCGCGTGGGGGAAGCTATCGCCTATATCCAGAAATATGTAGTCATTAGATAGGGTTATAAGCTGCCTGAGACTGACTGCTGCTAAACCAACGAGAACACCAATAAGTGCAGCAACCATCACCATGAAGGTGGGACCATACGCCTTTAGCTGCAGGACGATTTCTGCAAATCTCTTTTCATATTCCCTTAAATGGTCTTTTGAGATGAAATTCATTTTTCCTCGGCGGCGTTAAGAGACGTTCAGGCCCACATATAAGGCATAATAACATAAATTACCCCCAAGCCATTGTAAATTCAATTCTGTTTTGGGTATCCTGGGTTTTAATAGAGAGGACACAGGTTGCGGGCTCATTGCGGAGGCTAGGTCGAGGATCGAACCCGTGGATTTGCTTATTTAGCGGGAGGTAGGCTGGCCCCCCCAGCCTTCTTAACCATTATGGGAGATTGCACACGCTGGTGAGGGAACCAGACTAAATTTAGGTTGACTTATTCTCATGTAGAATTGTAAATTATATAGTGCTGTATTTAAGGTTTCTGCTTATATGGTTTTTAATGTCTGGCTCATAGAATAGAAGGGAGATAAAGATGCGTGCAAGGGTAGACCCCGATGTGTGTACTGGCTGTGAGCTGTGTGTAACTAACTGTCCAGAAGTATTTGAAATGGAAGATGATAAAGCCGTTGCGAAGACCAACCCGGTCCCCGCTGAAGCGGAGGAGAACTGTAAAAAGGCAGCGGAGGAATGCCCTGTAGAGGCTATCATAATTGAGGAATAGAGGAATCTTCCTTCAATTATTTAGGGAGGCAGCATCCATTTGATGCTGCCTCTTCTTTCCCTAGATTTTCCGCCTCTTTGCCCTTCTTCTCTTGATTATGGCCCTTCCACCCTTAGTGCGCATCCTGGCCCTAAAACCGCTTATTCTTTTCTTCTTTACCGAACTTTTTCGTATCTTTACCTTCAAGGCAAATCCTCCAAATATGGGACTACGAGTCGCACAAGGTATTTTAAAACAAAAAGTTTGTCAAGGATAGATCGTCATAAGTTGAAGAAAAAAAGGTTGACATGTTTGGTTGGAGTTGCTAATATCCCGCATTAGTTATTGAATTTCCTCAGCTTAGGTTAATTTTCTTTTCACCGTAATAAGCACTGTAAACAGCAGGGGGGAATACTTATGCAAACCGTTACAAAAAGAGACTTGTGTGAGAAAATAGCCAGGAGGACAAACAACACCCATACCACTGTTAAGGAAACTGTGCAGATGTTTCTTGATGAGGTCATATCTGAACTTTCCCAGGGGCGTCGCATTGAACTCAGAGATTTTGGAGTATTCGAGATACGTCAGCGGGCAGCCCGAAAGGCACGGAATCCAAGGACAGGGGCCGAGGCCTTTGTACCAGCTAAGAATGTGGTAGTTTTCAAGGTGGGTAAATTGATGAGGGAGAGGGTTGGTAGCGCTACCCTGCCGGCTTAGCCTTTTGTCTTTTATAAGAGGCCGCTATTTTCAGACCCCCCTATTTGTACGTGCTTATGGTGTGAGAGGGTAGTTCACGATAAGATTAAAGCTTACAATTAATTAAATAGATGAGGATTGAAGAAGGCGTTGTAAGATCCGTTGGTAATGGCAAGGCCGTTGTAGAGATAAACAATATCTCGCCGGAGGAATGTGCTAGATGTGGGGTTTGTGTCAAGGCTGGAGATACGACAAGGCTCTTAGATGTAAAATCAGTGCCCGGACTTGTACCCGGAGATAAGGTCACCCTTAAAATAGATTCGCCCCCCCTGTATAAAGGAATTTCTCTACTCCTCTTTCTACCTATTGTTGCATTCATCATTGGCTGTATCGTAGCAACAGAGATAGACTTTATCCTGCCCGAGGCAGATGATGCAAGGATGGGACTTGTGGGGCTCTTTTTCTTTCTAATTAGCCTGGGCCTGGCTGGCCTATATGACAGGCATATTAGGGCAAAGGATTTGCTCCCACCAGAGATACTGTCTGTAGAAAATGGACAGAAAGACGTAACGGAAGGGGAATATGCGGAAGGATATTGATGAGTTCATTGAGGCCCACCGTGAAGAGCTCATCCAAATAGCCTGCGATTTAATAGCTGCAAAAACAGAAAACCCACCCGGAAGAGAACGCCTGGCCGCCAAGGTGGTAGAGAAATACTTAGATAGCATCGGCATACAATATGAGGTCTTTGAGAAGGAGCCAGAGAGGACAAATATAGTTGCCAGGATTGGGGTAGGAAAACCATCGTTCCTGGTGGCATGCCACCTGGACGTAGTTCCCGCGGGCGATGGCTGGCACCAGGACCCTTTTAAGGCAACGGTAGTTGACGGAAAGGTAATTGGCCGTGGGGCCTCAGATAATAAGGGTCAGATGGCCGCCTGCATGGTCCTGGCAAGGTATCTCAAGGAAAGGGAAAGTTCCTTAAAGGGAGAGTTTATACTAGTTGGAGCGGCCGATGAGGAGAGAGGCTCTAGACTGGGGCTTGAGTATCTCCTAGGTGAATGCGGGCTCAAGGCCGACTTTGCTATCATCCCTGACATCTCCTACGGTATGAAAAAGATAGATGTCTGCGAAAAGGGGGCGTTGTTTATAGAGATTACATCCCACGGGAGACAGGCCCACGGCTCACGACCGGAGCAGGGCGTCAATGCCATATGGAACATGGTAGAGCTGCTTAATAAAATAAGGTCTATGCCCTTCAAATGTACCTCTTATCCGCTCTTTACGCCACCCACACTAAATCTAGGCACCATTCAAGGTGGTGCTGCAAGAAATATTGTGCCTGGGAGGTGTCAAGTGGGTATAGACATTCGATACCTCCCTGCTGAGACAAAGGAAGAGATAGTTAGGCGGATCCAGGACCTTATTGAAAAGGTAGAACAGGCCAATCCCCAGGCACATTTCGAACTTCAGGCAGTCTCTCACCTCCCACCCTCTGAGGTCTCTCACGATAATCCCCTAATCGAGCTCATTGAGAGGCACACAGAGAATGTCCTGGGCAGTAGGCCCGAGCTTATGGGACTTTCTGGTGCCACTGTTACAAAGCAATTGCTGGAGAGGGGTATAACAGCAGTAGGCTTTGGTCCGGGTGATGAGAACCAGGCCCACGTGGCCGACGAGTCTATCGATATACAGCAGCTCGTTGATTTTGCAAAAATAATGGCCCTGGTAAGCTGTGAATTACTGGGAGAAAACACCGCCCATCTGTTGTAATTCTTGTCAAAATTTGCCGGAAGGGAACCATTTTCCACGGGAATATCTACAGGCAGCCTTCTTCTCTAAGGCCAGTAATTAACGAAGGTTAAGTACCAATACCCTCGGTTCGGTCATCTCCTCAATGGCATATCTGATTCCTTCTCGACCCATTCCGGAATCTTTTACACCGCCGTACGGCATATGGTCTGCCCTAAAGGTAGGAACATCATTGATAATAACACCGCCAACCTCAAGTGACCTATAGGCCAGAAAAATCTTGTTAATATCATTGGTAAATATACCCGCTTGGAGTCCAAAACGAG
Organism: Candidatus Brocadiales bacterium; assembly: GCA_046758865.1. Taxonomy (GTDB): domain Bacteria; phylum Planctomycetota; class Brocadiia; order Brocadiales; family Bathyanammoxibiaceae; genus JBHIBD01. The sequence goes on from JBHIBD010000060.1 coordinate 12,308, forward strand.
ATTGGTTAATTTCATCAACGGCACGCTCAAAAGAGGAGAATCTGGTTATCGTAACAAGTGGCCCAAAGACCTCCTCACAGTTTATTCTCATGTCCGGGCGCGTGTCTACGACAATGGCAGGCTCCACAATATTATTTCCACGCAAGCTACCACCCACTAAAACCTTCGCCCCCTGGGATACCGACTCTTTTAGCCACCCCTCCACCCTCCTTCCTGCATCGGGGGTAATAAGCGGCCCAATGGATGTACTCTCCTCCAACGGGTTCCCCATCTTCAAGCCCCTTGCATGCCCTGTTAGTCGGTTGAGGAACGGCTCGTAGACCTCCTCGTGTACGTACAATCGCTGTAAGGATATGCAGGTCTGACCGCTGTAGACGAACGCCCCGTAGGCGGAGCGTTGGGCTGCAAGCTCTATATCGGCGTCTTTGTCAATTATTGCCCCAGCGTTTCCGCCAAGTTCCAGCAACACCTTCTTTTTTCCTGCCAGGGCCTTAAGTTTCCATCCCACCTGTGAACTCCCGGTAAAGGTCAGCATCTTGAGCCTGTCGTCTGCTACCATTCTTTCAGCCATAATAGAAGTACATGGTAGGACGCTAAACGCCCCTTGTGGCAGACCTGATTCCTTAACCACCTCTGCCAGGAGGAGTGCGGTTAATGGGGTGGCAGAGGCTGGTTTTATAATGATGGTGTTGCCTACAGCAATGGCTGGGGCGAGCTTGTGGCAGGTAAGGTTTAGAGGGAAATTAAATGGCGCTATTCCCAGTATGGGGCCAACGGGGAAGCGTCTCGTTATCGCCACACGTCCTTTTGCCGATTCCAGCAGGTCAAGCGGTAAAAGCTCGCCGCCCATGCGCTTGGCCTCCTCTGTAGCAAGCTCCATGAGATGTATGGCCCTTTCCACCTCCCTCCTGGAATCTTTGATTGGCTTACCAGCCTCGAGGGTTATGGTCCTGGCAAATTTTTCACTGTACTTGGCGATGCCGTTGCGGATGTTGCAGAGAATTTTGGAACGTCTGTAGGTTGGTAGCGAGCTGGTCTCCCTGAAGGCTTCCGTGGCAGCACTTACGGCATCCTCTACATCACCTTCAGTCGGCCTGTAGGTTGTACCGACCACCTGACCGTCATAGGGGCTTCTTACCTCGAGGATTTCTGCCGTGTCCCGCCACTCTCCAGCCACCAGGAATTTGTGTCTTGCCATGATATTAATATTTCTACAAGCCCCTGTGTTTTTGTCTATTATATTTAATTTTTTTTCCTTCCCTTAATGGCCTTCTTGCTTCCCCCTCCCTTGAGGGGAGGGGTTAGGGGAGGGTGGTATTCACCCCCACTCTTGCCCTCCCCCATCAAGGGGGAGGGCTGTGTCGGTTCATCGTCTGCCGTATCCTAACAGCTAACGCCCCTTTATTCAATATTGCAATGTACTATCAGGGTGCTAAAAT
>JBHIBD010000061.1:0-13219 GCA_046758865.1 Candidatus Brocadiales bacterium
GGGTCATTGGCGTTAGAATGGGTGGCGTAATTGAGTGCGAGCTTGCTCTCTGCGATGGCGGCCGTGCCGGAGACGTCGGCATCCGCAACCGTACCGTCGGTTATCTCGGAGGAATCTATTGCCGCCCCAAAGGGATTATATTTGTTTGTCGTGCCCTCTGGCAGGTCATCTGTTGTACTGGTATCTGAGTATAATGTCGTGCTTGGGATAAATCCCTTTTCCAACCGTACATCTGCCGTGTCTGTGCTATTCCTGATTTTGAGGAGGCCATCTAATACCTTTAATGCAACATCGCCTGTAGGTGTTGCATCAACGTCTTTTATCTTAGGCGTGTCAAGGGTCTTATTGCTAAGCTCCTGGGTATCTGTAGTGCCAACGATGCTCCCGGTCGTGCCGTGGGCAGCCGTTGCACTTATATGACTATCTATCTGGGCGTGGGTGTTCGTGCCTGCCCCAGAGAGGTTGTCATGGACAATATTGGCCTCGGCTACATCAACATCTACCTCACTGTTAACCGTGTCATCGGCGATGGTTACCTTGTTACTGCCCGCATTTATCTTCTTGAACTCTAGGTCAACGACCGTCTTTTGCTTGAAAACCCCCACGCCGGCCGTACCCACATTTGAGGCCGTGTTGGCCTCGCCTCCGGTACCAGTTGCAAATTCAAGTCCGTCCTCGGTGGCATTGACCTTTGCGAATTTTCCTGACTGGCCTGTGTAAGAAGATGGGGTATCGCCAAGGTCTGTAAAGTTGGTCGCACCGCCTCCACCTGTTCCAAACTCTAGACCATCTTCAGTAGGCGTAACTTTTACAACTTTCCCGGACTGTCCTGAATAAGTAGAAGGTGTGTCTACCAGGTCTGTAAATTTTGCACTATTAAAATACTTGTTGGCTGTACCTTCTGGTACATCATCTGTGTTAACCTGGCCAGGATTAAGCCCCCAGTCTATGTCTGTGTCTTTTATCCCACCTGCACCAGAGGCGATAAAGTCTGAGGCTTGCTTACCGTCCACCATGTCGGCATCGAGTCCCGAACCAGCTCCCTGATTAGTCTTGGTGACGGCGGTAAAATCTATCGAGTCCCCCGCGCTCAACCTGTATCTAACAGGGGCCGCTACATAATCAAATGTCCACAGGACTAATGCCACTGTAAGTGTCAGGCAGTATACAATGGCCCACGTTTTTCCTACGCCTCTCATGATGTCTCCTACCGACGTTATTTGAAGGTTTTAACGGCCTGCATGTCTCTCATGTTGATAAAAAAAGGCCCAAGGGTCTTTGCCGTAGCGAAATCCCCTCGGGCCTCTGGATATCCCCTGACCTAACGCCAAAGGATTCTTCGGTTACCGACTGTTTAACGCCTGTTTCTTTGATATTACATTAATGGCCTCTGTTGCTAAGAATCTCGGTCCTTGTCCCTTCGTGTCATGACCAGCTTATACACCTCTCCCTGGGGAACCTCCACCGCCGCAACGATGGACCCATCCCTCGTGACGTCCAGCTTACAGGGGCCCCTTAAGTTAATTATCGTCTCATCCCGGCCGGGGTCTAGGTTCATCTCCATCTGCTCTGGTCTCCTTTCTTGTCCGCCACAGAGGCGAGGCCAGTGACCCGCCTCTGGCGGACTCTTTCTATAATTAAGGATAGCACCCTACCCCGGTTTCCTCAACTATCTTCCTTCCCGTATCCTTGTCACGCCGTGCTGTTGGGTGAACCTCTGGCATGACATCTCACCGTCTCCTCGTACCTCTCCACACCATCAAAATGTACACTCATGCCCTCTATTTTCCTGCCCACAGCCAGATGCTCGGGCACGTGTGCAAATTCCTTGTCTGCAGCAAGAACCCGCTTCAAGAAACCCCAGTCACCACACTTCATGTACCGTGGGTTATCATCCCACAGGATATTTTCTGCAAACATGTTACGGTGCATTACGGCAGAGTGGTCTATGTAGTTCCAGATATTCTCGACCCAGTACTTGAGCCCCGGGGTCCACGGATGCGACAGGTCCCAGATTGTCTCAAGGTAATCCTTCTCCCTGGATACCTTAAAGACTTTCATGTAGTGGTAGACCAGAAATACTTCAGGGTGGGTCTCAAGGAATTCCACCAGAGTTCTATTGCGCTGGGGATGATAAAGGTCGTCATCGGTAGCGTAAGTAATGTATTTCCCTTTGCAGAGGGGGAGCGCCTTATTTATCAGCTTCACATAGCGCACCTCTCGGAGCCTCTGTTCGTCTGGGGGGTGTTCCTGTATTATCTGAAAATCGTCAAAATCCCGCCTGAACTCCTCTGCCACCTCAAGGGCCCTGTCTGTGGAGCCGTCGTCGCACAGTATGAGCTGTGCGGTGCCGGGATAATTCTGCTCGACCAGCGTCTGAAGCGAATCCCTCAGGAACTCGGCGCGGTTATAGGATGTGAGTATGATGCTAATCATGTTGAATTTTTTGAGTTGTTTTACATCGTCTTTAAATAGTGCACCAGCAGGGTGACAAAGGCAGAGCCGAAGAAGGCCGATAAACCCGCCAGGAACTTCCACTGTGTCTTAAGGCTGACAAGGTCGTTGTGGTCCCTCAGAAAGATGCCAAACTTCTCCTCAAAGCTCCACACACGCTCGTCCAGTCGCGCCATCTTTTCTGACATGCTGGCCGACTGCTCGGCCACACGCCGTATCTCCTCCAGGACCCGCGCCTCGCACCTCTTCATCCCGCCATGACCTCCTCATAAACAGCCGACCAACGGTCTATATTTTTCTCCACGGCATAGTTTTCTCTAACATAATCATACGCCGCCTCACCGAGTTTTTTCCTCTCCTCGGGGTGCTCTATCAAGTAGCTAATCCTGTCCGCCCACTGGTCATCTTCGGCGGTGAGCCCTGCAAGCCCGTTGCTTAATGCATTACCGTACTCGCCGTAGTTGCTTGCCACTATGGGTATCTTCATGGCTGCATACTGTAGGAGTCTCAGGTTAGACCTGGATTTGGCAAACTCCGTTTTATGTAGAGGCGCAATCCCGATGTCAAACCTGAAGGCTGCCATCCAGAAGTGAAACTCCTCCAGCGGCATGAACGGCTGGAGGAATATGCGGGTTTTTTGCCGCGCATAAAGCCCTTTTGGGCAGGCGCCGTACATGATGAGGACGATTTCAGAATATTTCTCTAAGATTTTTTCCAGGGCAGGCTCCACCAGGCCCAGGTCCTGAACGTGGTAGTGGCCACCCGCCCAACCCACAGAGAGCTGCTTCTCGGTAGAGAACCTCAGGTGTTCTGTATCGGTGAAATCTATCTGGTTTGGCAGGACGTGTACGGGTGTGTCTACCAGCTCCCTGATGGTCTCGGCAATGGCCTCTGTCGAGGTAGTTACCGCATCCGAACTGCGGATAATTCGTATGGCGCTCAAGGTCTCTTCCTGAAGCCCCTTCTTCACGTACTCTACACTGTTGGGGTATTTAAATATATTGTCGTCCAACTCGTACACCACCTTCTTCCCCTCCAGCTTGCAGTACCTGACGACGTGATACATCAGGTCGCCAACCACCCTCTGAACCACGACCAAATCGGCCCAGTCTATATACTCCTTTGCAATGGCGGAGAGCACGCGTGTCTCTGCCAGGCCCCTTTTACGGAGGTGACGGGCCGGGAGCGTGCACCTGTAATAGGTGCAGGCGTTTGCAAGTGGTGAAACAAAGAGTATCTTTGTCATATAAGTTCGTGCTCCATGAGAAAGTCGACATAGAGCTGGACCTCCCTCTCTACGGATGGCAGGGTCCTTGCCATGCCGTCCCCCATGCCCGGCGTCCACAGGAAGCTCCATGTCTCCTCCACCCACTCGGGGATTCCGACCCATAGGGCGGCAATGGTGGCGTTAAGGAGCTCTCTCATAAAAAGCCCCGGCACCAGTCCAAGGGCGATGCTTGAGGAATAAAGGGCATTGAGGTTTACCTTTGGTCTTGCTAGCGCAATTTTCTCTATCCAGGTCAGGTTGTAGTGGGCCGTAAACCTTGAGGGTTCACTTGTGTTGCTGTAAGCAACCGTGGATTTTACAGGAACCCAGTCGTCAGGCCTGTTCGCCAGTCTGAGGGGCCTGGTGTGGGAAGACAAGCTCCAGTTATCCGCCTCCTGTTGGAGCCACTCCACGTCCATCTGTTGCTCCTTTATAAAGAACAGCTTCCCGTCCAGATACACCGGGTTTCGGTAATTTATCTGCAAGTGCGATTGGTCTAAGAGTCCCATTTTTCCCTTATGTCATTGCGAGCGAAGCGAAGCAATCTCAGAGATTGCCGCGGGGCTTCGCCCCTCGCAATGACGTAGGGGTGGCACAGGGCTTAAGCCCTGCGTTACCCCATTTATTTGTCATTTGCAAGCGCGATTGGTCTAGCAAACTCATTTTTATATCCTCGTGGGGTTAACCCCCTGTGATTATTTTCTTCGTGGCAGCTTGCTGCCACGCTACACAAAAGTGTAGCGTGCGAGCTTGCCAGTCCTACGCATAGCTTCGGATGGCTTGCTCGCACGTTGGGCAGGCCCTCCTTCGCCCCTCCGGGGCTAAGGAGGGGCAGGCGCGAGACCTGCCCCTACGTGTGTTACCCCATTTGGTGCGTTACAACGCACCTTGCATTTTCTTATGTCATTGCGAGCGAAGCGAAGCAATCTCAGAGATTGCCGCGGGGCTTCGCCCCTCGCAATGACATCTACGACCTCCTCCCAAGTGCCACCAGCGAGGTGCCTCCCACCCTCTTACCCTGTCTGGAGTAGGCGTCGTTCATGGTTGATTCCTGCGTCCAACCTATACCGTCACCTGAGGACCAGGTCGTGTTAATACCGAATCTGTTCAGATACGCCCTGTAGCCGCTTGCTGCCTTCTCTATATATATCTCGCCGGGCTGTGGGAACAGCTCGTCAAGGCGGCTGCTGAGATTTGTGCTCTGCGCAGCACCGCTGGATAACACCATGTGCTCGAAGACCCTCGGCAGATAATTTACCGGCAGACCAGGGATGGGCGTCTTTTTATCGTGGTCCTTGGGGTCTATGCGAAAATCCTCTCCCGTGGTGCGGCTGAACGTCCAGTTCACCAAATCGTTAGAGATGTATTCGTTTATGATGGCCCTGTTGTTTTCATACGCCCTTCTGAGGCCAGAAGACCTCATCACCCTTTCCTCTGTAAGCATCCTGTATCCGCCCGAGACAGAAGGGTCGTCTTGGTATATCCAGCACCTGATTACGTGGTTATAGTCCTTAGCGGGGTCGTCGTCTTTAGGCACCCCTGCAACCCTTCTCAGGGTGTCCCTAAAATTTTTGCCGTCCGTCAGCGAGCCGGAGTAGAGGTAAAACCGGTTCGAAAACCAGGCCTTTTTGCCGAAGACAAAGAAGTTGTCCGCACGCACAAGGTAGTTATTTATAATCGGTATATCTGTCTCCACATCCAGTGTGTTGGTAAAAATTCTGTTGACTAAGCCGGCAAGGTCTCCCTGGAAACCGTCTCTGAGCACGGGCCATATCTTCCTGTACGTGACGCGGCCGGAGGTGGGATTTCCACTCTCCTCGGCCCAGAATATGATGCCTCTCAGGTATAAATAGGCCATGCGCCTGTCGGTCTGCATCTGGCGCTCTAGGCTGAAGAGGTACGGAGGTGCGTATCTGGGCATGGGTATGACCCTCTCCGCTAGTACAACCGCACCTGGTCCGATTACCCGGTCTCCTACCTTTCTCGATTCACCGGCTAATCTCAGCCTACCGGCATCATCCTGATATATGAAGTCCCTACCCATCTTAGGCGTGTTAGATAAGGTAGCTCCTTATCTTACCTGTCCTACATACAAGATTTCATCGGGGTTGTCACCCAAGGTCAGCACAACCCCCACGTCATTACTATTGAAACGATTCCTCATAATGGTGGGTAGAACTAGACCCCTTGAGCTCACTGGCCCACTAAGGCTGTTGGCCAGCCTGATTTGCCTGCGCCTTTCCACCCCTTTATGTCTATCCATTCCCGATACCTCTTGTGCTTACTTTTTGTCCCTCCCCCTTGACGGGGGAGGGAGGGGTGGGGGTGAACAATCACCCTTCCCCTGCCCCCTCCCGTCAAGGGAGGGGGAAAAGTCTGTGCGGACAGGCCCGCTCAAATGATGGTGGTCCGCCTTCCAAGCTAATTGGCGGGTGATGCCGTAAGCACATCCGCCTCTGGCGGACTTTCAGCCTCTGGTGTCCTTAGCCTTCGGCGGCGGAACACCTCTGGCGCGAGATAAACCTGTCTCTACGTTTTTTTCCCATTTTAATGGTTCAACAACCTTGAGGTTACTGTAACCTGCCTCTCACTATGAGTATGGTAGTTGCCTTTCCGTTGGTTATATCTTTCTCAATGTTGTAGCCTACTATAATGGGGGTAAAATTGGGGTCAAGTGCGGGGGCGGGTATCTGCTCGGAGCCATCCAGGTTTGACACCGACTTCATATCCACCTGGAGACCCACGTGCACGTTTAGCTCCCCCAGCACTTCATACGTCCTCAACACCTCGTCTATGCCGTATCTCTCCTCCAGAAACGGCAGTATATTCTCCAGTGACTCCCAGCTTGGTGTGTTAATGAACAATTTTCTAGCGGGGGTGTTCATTATGGTTTTCGTATCGGACTCGCTTCCCATGGCAGGGGCACCCGCCTCCGCATATACCTCCATCCTGCGGAGTTCCACAGGCGCACCCTGGACAGTTCCAGCCTGGACTATTTGCATGTCCACGTCCGTACGGTACCTGCCGTCGAGGCCGAGCCTTGAGACCACCCTCCTCATACCATACGAGTCGCGGCTTACCTGGGTGTAGGAAATAACCTCTTCCCTTGTGATGACCCTTAAGAGTACACCATTAGGTGAGATGTCATCCTTATCCATAGATTTAAGCTCTCTGAAGGTAACGTTGTCGTCAGTATAGACCACCCCCGTTATGGTGGTACTGTAGCCTGCAAGCTCACCTTCTGGTGTGTACCAGTAGTAGGTCAGGGTCTCCTCTATGTTTTCAACAAGACCGAAGACAACCTGTCCGCCTGAGGGGAAGAAGACCATCTGGTCCAGCGAGTTTATCCGACCAGGTGTGGGAATGAACGTCTTGCCAACTACGTTACCGTACTCCCTTGGCGCAGCAAAGCTCCAGTGTGTGTTCACGTACAGGTAGGCCATCTTCGCCCTGGAGTAAAGGACACGCTCTACCCAATATCCCATAAACCGGTACTTATATGTGGAGCGGGTCTCACTCAAAGTAAAGGAAGGGTTGCCAAAGACGTCTTTGCCCCTGAGTGTTGAGACCTCCTCCAGAGAGTACCCATTCACTATAAAGGTATCGGGGTCGTAGGTAACACTTCGCGGGTCTGGCGTAATGTATGATATTACCCTCGTGCCGGACGTGACGGAAACGGGTGATGCATCTGTGCCAAGGCGGGTTGGGGTATTTAGAGAGGACGCCTCTGTGAAGAAGAGTTTTCTGTCAGTACCGTAGGCGTGGTTCCACACCCAGCGGGTTCCAACCTTCTCCCATACCATCTGGTATGTCTCGGTGGTAATTGGGCCCTTAAACCTTTCGGGCCTGAAGCGGCCCAGGTTGCCCTGTAGCCTTATCTGAGTGGGTTTATCCTTCCTGACTACCTCCTCCCTTACCATCCGAACGTCGCTCAGGTCCAGCATGTTTTCTGCACCAAAGTCGTCCTCATAGACGCCACCTTCGGTGATGAAGAGGTGTCCACCTACACTGTAGATAAAGGGCTCCATAGGACTGAGCAAGTTATTGATGGCAGTGAGTATGGGTGTATCAGGCTCCACCGTGAACTGCTTTACCCAGTAGGCGGGTAGGCTAGAGTGTACCGTAACTCCCGCTGACCATCCCAGCGTCTCTATAATCTGATTGGAATCCCAACCGCCTTCGCCGTACTCGTCGCCAAGGCGTATCAGGGGGCGATACTCAAGGTCGGCCTCACGCCCTGCATAATCATTCTGAAACTCATCGTACTGCGCCTGAGACAGGGTAAGGAATATCTGCTTCTTCTTGGGTGATTTCTTACCCTCCAGCCACATGGGTGAGAGCACGCTGAGCCTCTGCGTCCAACCCCTTGTGCCCAGTTCTTTGCTCACCCCATCTACCAGGAACTCCCGCAATTCGCCCCCCACGCTGACCTGGACACTGTCGCCAGGTTGGTATCCGCCGAGGCTACCCAGCTCCAGCTCCGCTACCTCTGAGGTCTCACCCGGCTGCTGAGTGAGCTTAATCTTATGGAGGTTGTCGTTAATGGTTACCATTGGACATTAAACCTTTATAAGCGTTAGTCGAGACATCTGAAAACCCTGCGCAATTGTCATTCTGAGGGAGTGAAGCGACCGAAGAATCTCCAAAATACTAGATTCTTCGCTTCGCTCAGAATGACACAGGACACTGGAGTAACTTATGCAGATGTCTCATTAAATCACCGATTGGTTGTTGGTCAAGGTTATCTTCATATCCGTCCCCTCTGATGCGTCCTTCAGGGCCACAAAGTGCAACTCGCCCACCAGTGGACCCGCATCCCTGACAGCGGGCGCAGGGGCCATGCCTGTGAATACTATCCTGGGCAAGAAAATCTCCATCGAAAAATTACCCTGTACTGCGGTTATCTTGAGGGCTGAAGTGGTGACATCTCTGAACCTGTCGTAATAGCCAAAATCCTCAAACTCCAGCGTCAGACTCCCCGATATGCGCCTGAGGCCCTCACGGATGGAGTGTCTCTCCCTCGAGCCCAGTACAAAACCGTCCACGTCCAGATGGTTTTCGATGACAAGCTGAACGCCGAGTGTATTGTCTAGCGTGGTAGCACCGTCTTCGATGCTCACCTGATGTGAGATAGGTGCGCCCTCCCCTTCCAGTAAGGAAGAGGCAACTGAGGCAGAACCCGTTTCCACGGCCTTAGAGAGTATGTCCAACGTACCGCTAATGGGGCCGCCGTTTTCAGGGAAATCGAGGGCCAGGGTATCTATTCTGCACCCTTTAAACAACATAAACTGGCCAACGTCGTTAAAACCCTTCTCTATGGAGAGACCTGGCGGCAGGTCGCTTCCACCCCTAATGACGTGGGTGAACGGTGCGCTGCTGCCGCTGGTAGCAGAGTTACCGAGGCTGTGCTTTAGAAGTGTGCCAATAGAATCAAGCTCTATGTCCATCACCACCTTTCCGCCGCCGTCGATGTAGCCTGGACCTGCGCTGGTTAGTACCCTCTCCAAACCGTCCTTCATTTGTATAAAGGCATCGCCTTTGACACCAAGCTTCTCACTGGTAAAGGGTATGAGCCTCATCTCTGGGCTGGGAGGGGTCACCCCGAAGGAATCTTCTTCCACATAAGAAATCTTTGTGCTATTTCCCTTGGCCTGTGCCATAAGCGTCTCCCTCTAATATCCTCCTACAGAGGGTCTTTCCAGGGCCGTCAGTGTAAGCCTTGCGGTCTTAACGAACGTGTCTCCGTGTGCAAATGGTTCGGGATACTTGTGGTCAACTATCGCTGAATCTATCACCTTCCCGCTCAGGGTGGTGTCGGCGCCCAACACCCTCTCCACTGCCTCCACGTATCGCCAGAGCCTAGTCTGGAGGAGGTCTGTATCAACACTTACTGCCCTATCGGCGACCTCTACTGACACCTTATGGCGCAACTCCCGTCTACTGGACAGAATATTACTTGCCGAAGTTTCCAGGCCACTTACCGTGATATTCGGATACTTGCGCCCGGCGTCCTTATGGCCCCTTTCAACGAAGAATACCTGTATGTCGTCAAGCACCACTCCGTCACCCTTCTCGGCCTCAATTGTGTCCAGCTTTCCCGGTATATTATTCTGCAAGAGGGTCTTTATCTGACGTACCACGTCTTCTATCATCTACAAGAAATCTCCGTACTCTCGCGCTCCGTGTAGTGCCAACGGTGATGGTGGGGGCGACCCACCAAATCATCCCTACGAACTAAACCCTGTATCTCTTGTAAAGGTCCAGGACTTCCCTTATCTCCTTGGGCAGATGGGGCACGTATGAGATGCCGGCCTTTGCGTCTATCCCCAACCTGTTCCTGCCCCTGTCGTAATATTTTAGGGCTACCAGCTCAATGGCCGCCTGCTCCAGGTCCTTTGGTATGGTGGAGTAACCGGCCGTGTACTGGAGCCGCACGTTTTTCTTTCCCTTGGGGAATGTCCCGGATTTTAGCTTCAGGAGCCCCAGTTGGCCGTAGAGCGTGTAGGTCGATGCATCCTTTGAGATACCATTAACCTCTAGAGAGGTGACGGCTGAGATGGGGTACTGATTGGCCAAGAGCCCCTCCGTGCCGTCCCCGTCGTAGTACTCATCATAGCTGGCCCCTGGAAAGATGCGCCCACAGTAGGAGTGGATAAGGTCTGTAGCCCAATCCGCCAACCTACTTAAGAGCGCATCTTCAGAGGTACCCGAGATGCCGAGGTACTCCTTTACGTTTGCCACTGAAGCAAGAGGCATTATTTCTTACCCGCCATTGTCGGCCTGGCCTTCCCGTCTGTGACAGACTTGGATGAACCTTTGTGGGCAGTCTTTTTCGTGGTCTTGCTTGAGTGAACCATCTTGTCTTTGTAACTTTTAGTAGCCATGACATTCTTCCCCCAATGTAGTGGTAGGGTATGCTTTACTTTTTGCTCCCAATATTATCTGATTTATGTTGAGGCCGAGTCGTGCCAGAGGTCGCGTCTGAACCATGACCTCCAGCACACTCAACCATTACAGTTAGAATACTACGGTCTCACACCAGTAACCTTGCAGAATACCTCTGGGGTTCTGAGGGCGAAATCCAGCCTAGAAATGGCCCTTATCCATGACTGGTAGTACTCAAAGGCCGTGCCCGACTGGTCTACGGCGAACTCCATCCCCAACCGCTCCCCTATAATGGCCTCGTCAAACTGGCCGCAGACGATGTAGGAGCAATCAGTAGAGGTGCCAACTGTCAGGTTTATGGGTATCTGGGTAGTTAGATGCACCGGTATACCCACCAGGCTGTCTGGCTCCTTTACGCTGGGCGAGACGTTGTAGATGTACTGTCCGTTAGAGTCCTTTATCTTGCTCAGGGTGTTCTTGGTCCTGGGGTGCATAATCCAGGCAGATGCAAAGCCGTTATTGAGTTCTATCTGGTAGAGGGCGTCATAGATGGTATCGAAGCTGGGTGTGCCACCGTTTGCACCCAGGGTCACCTCATTTACATTGCTGGTGTTGATGATGCCCACTGGGTTATTGGACGCCCCGTCGCCTTCTAGAAAGGCCAGGTCCTCGGCGAGTGCCAGCACCCTTGCAACGTCCCGGCGTATGGCTGCCTCGGCAGAGCCAGACGCATCCTGCAATAGCTGATTCGACACCTTTACCATGGCCGCCAGCACCTTGGCCACCAACTGCACCTGGGCAAAGGTCTGGTCGCTTGAGGTTATCTGTGTGTTCTCTCCCACCCAGTAGGCAGTGGCGCCGCCAGAGACCTTGGGTATGTTAAGCGTGTCGGTGCCCATTGGATAGACCGTGGCGCCCGCCTTCCTGACCGCTGACTGGGCCGTTATGCGGTCTTTCACCTCGCGCATGTGCTCCTCAGGCACAAGATAGCCGCCTGCAGAACCTGTGCCCTCGCCCAGCGCCTTTTTCTCATACCGTGCCCCCGTCCAGTCCTTGGTGGACATGGCCTTGAAGAGGCGGCCAAAGCTAAATCCCCTTGCCCCACCGTCCTCGACCCCATGTGAAGGAAATTCAAGTTTCCTTGTGACCATCTTTCCCACGGCCTCATTGAGCCCGCCCTTCACCGCATCCTCTATCTTGGTAGCCAGGGACTCCTTGTGCTTTTCAAGACAATCGGGCATGCCCTTAAGGACCTCCTCCAGGGCCTCTACCCTCTCCATGACTTGCTTACTCATCCAAATTCCTCCTTTACGATAAGTACATTTAGTCAGTAATGTAAACTCTAGACTCACCCCTTTTGCAACCAAAGGGCACCAGCGCCCTATTCAGAAGGAGGCTGGAAGGTGCTGGCTCCAAGGGTTTTTCCAATAATGGTGGTTACTTCGTCCGAGGAAATCAGTGGCCTTGCACTGAGGCACTTGACCTCTTCTAGGATGGAATCGAGCTTGTCTACCACCGCCTGTTCGGTTGCCATGGAATCCGAGTAATTTCTGAGCGACTTCATCTCCCTGCTGTTTATAAGACCGCTCCTCTGGGCCTCTGCCAGGGCCTTTGGGTTGGTTGGGATGGGCACGGCAGATATCTCTACCAGCTCCTGCCGTTTGAATAGTCGGCCCCTGGCTGCACCCCTGATTTCCTCCCAGTCCTTCGGGATGAAGCCCACAGAAAAACTCCTCAGAAAACCGCCTCGGTAGAGCTTGTAGACGGTGTCGGCAAAGGGGTACTCGCTGCGGGTGGCAAACTGGAGCTTGAACATCAGCCTCCCCTGCCCGATGCGGGTCTCAAGGACCTTGGCAATGGGTGGGCTGTCATATTTGTGGGCAAAGAGCACCACCGGGTTCTTTCTGAAATTTTCCAGGTCCCATCCCCTGGCACTTATCACATCGCCGTCACGGTCGGCCTCCTCCGTAGAGGCTACCGCCCAGAAACTCCTTGAGGAATCGTGTTCGTCCTTTAGCACAACTCCATAGGTCTTATAGATAGTGGTTGACATCTCTCTTCCTTTTGTTGTGGCCTTATAGGTGCACTAAAAACAAAAAAGGCCCAGGGGAGTTTTCGCTTCAAAAAACTCCCCCGGGCCTCTGGGTATCTTTATAAGAACCTTCGGTTACCGAATTTTTGTAGCGTCCGTTCTCCGCATCGGACGTCAGCGATGTAGCGGCAGAGCTCGCTCTGCAAGTGGCGTAGCGTCCGTTCTCCGCATCGGACGAACGAAAGTGGTGTCAGGTGGGAAGGGTGCCGCAGGGTTTTAACCCTGCGTAATCTGTGCCCAGGGCTAAAGCCCTGGGGCACCCATCATTGGGTCTCTGTACCCGACGCTACATCTATTTCTCTATCTTTTCCTGCTCCTCAATCGAGGTCTTTATGTTCCTTACAATACCATCCACCAGCACCAGTTCCATGTTAACCGTGCCATAAAAACCCTCACGCATCACACCCTCAATCACCCTGTTGGCCTTCACACGGAACCGGTCCACGGCCTTTCTATTAACTGGCTTTTCCTTTGTAACCATCATAACCTGAATTTACCACACTTCCCAAATCTGTCAATGT
>JBHIBD010000062.1:0-13142 GCA_046758865.1 Candidatus Brocadiales bacterium
GGTCAAGACCGCCATGCAAACCCTGCAGGATGGACTTGACGACCTCGAAGACGCCGTACTCCAGGAGAACGTCAACCTGGCAGTAAAACTGGCCCATGAAATAGATGAGGCCGCTCACTTTATCTGCGATATAGACCTCACCCGTTCCGCACTATCAAAGGATGAGCAGAGGGAGTTCGAGAGGCTTAGAAAAAGCCTACACTTCCGGGTAGATAGTATGGCCCTGGCGGCAGACGAAGGCCTCACCAACGTAGTGCTAGACGAATCCTATAAGGTAAGGGAGGCCTGCGACACCTGCCATGATGTGTTCAAGAAGAAAAAGAAAAAATAAAACGCCTGCAGGTGTCTTTACTAGCCCATTGAGCCATACCGTAAGCTGTAACGCAGTCATTACCTCAGTAGTACGTACCTCGGATTAAACCCCATCAGCGTAGTTAGAAAGGGATTAAAAAAGGACAGGAGAGGCCTGCGACACCCACCACGATTCGCCTAATAAAAGATAACTGCGCAGGCTCACTTGTTGGAGAAGTAAAAGGTGTTAAAAACCTCTAGGCAAAGGAAACACCTGCGAAGACCTGGGTCCCCCCCAATCACCTCAAGATGAATCCCAGACCTAGCTCAAACACGGAGGCCATAACCGTCCAAACCATGCATACGACCGCCACCCCCAGGTTCTCCCTCGGTCGTTCGGTCTTGGCCCTACCCGAATAATAGAAGGCCGTACATGTCAGGGCCAGGGTCACTGCCTCCAGGGTAATGGTGTCTGTCTCACGTCTAAAACCCAAAAAAATCCCCACACCATTCTCTATTAGTGCCACAAGAATAACAAAGAAAAGGAAAAGGCGTGCACGGCCGACTGCCTTGAGCGTTAAGGCGTTCCTCGAACGGGCCACAAAGAGCAGGGCGAGAGACGACAGAACCAGAATAACCCCTTCTAAGACAAAGTCTAGAGCAAGCAACGTTTACCCCATATTTTCAATCGACAGTCGAAGCAAACTGGTGGGAGAGCCACCCCCGTACAGCTCTAGCCCAACAAGACCCAGTAAGAGAATATGATTGTTGCCACCACCCCTCTCTACGCTGGATTTTCGCCCCTATCCGCTGAATGTGTGGACCGGCGCCGGGCTAAGGCTTTGCACCTATCGTCTGGCAGTCGCCACATAGACCGTGGATCTGCATGCGGTGGGATTCTGACCTGAACTTATACCTCATGCATACCTCATCTTGCAAGCGCTCTATTGCCTCATCTGTGAACTCAATTATCTTACCACAGCTAGAGCACACCAGATGGTCGTGGTGCTCGTCCCCGTGGACGTGTTCGTAGTGGGAATGTTTCTCTCCAAAGATTACCTCTCGGAGGTGTCCGCTCCTTACAAGCAGCGCAAGTGTGCGGTAAATAGTGGCCTTGGACACGCGCTGGTGGTCCTGTCTAAGGCTTAACAGAATGTCCTCTGCCTCAAAGTGTTTGTGAGTCGCAAACACTCTCCTGAAGATGGTCTGTCTCTCAGGAGTGTACTTCAGGCCCTTAGACTCCAGATATTCTTTAAACCTCTGTTCTTCTACTTGTATCTCTTTATCGGACACCACAGTTCTTCGTTGACGGTAATAAAAAAAACCCGTCCGCCTTAACGGACGGGTTCCTATAAATAACTCCGGCAGTGACCTACTCTCCCGGCCGTTCGCCAGTACCATCGGCGCAAGGGGCTTAACTACCGTGTTCGGGATGGGAACGGGTGTTTCCCCCTTGCTATGGCCACCGGAAATAAGCCTTATAGACAACGAAATAGTGGAAAAGGTACACATCACCAAGCTAAATAGGGCAGCCAAGCTCCTCGACAGATTAGTACCAGTTAGCTAAGTACATTACTGCACTTACACATCTGGCCTATCAACCTCGTAGTCTACAAGGTGTCTTTCTCCCTCAAGGGGATGCGATACCTAATCTTGGAGGGGGCTTCACGCTTAGATGCTTTCAGCGTTTATCCCTTCCGAACTTAGCTACCCAGCTATGCCGCTAGCGCGACAGCTGGTACACCAGAGGTTCGTCCATCCCGGTCCTCTCGTACTAGGGACAGCTCTCCTCAAGTATCGGACGCCCACGGCAGATAGGGACCGACCTGTCTCACGACGGTCTAAACCCAGCTCACGTACCGCTTTAATCTGTGAACTCCAGAACCCTTGGGACCTTCTCCAGCCCCAGGATGCGATGAGCCGACATCGAGGTGCCAAACCTCCCCGCCGCTATGGACGCTCGGGGGAGATCAGCCTGTTATCCCCGGAGTACCTTTTATCTGATGAGCGATGGCGCTTCCACACGCAATCCACCGGATCACTAGGCCCTGCTTTCACACCTGCTCGACATATTTGTCTCGCAGTTAAGCCTCCTTCTGCCCTTACACTCTACATGCGGTTGCCAAGCGCACTGAGGAGGCCTTTGGACTCCTCCGTTACCTTTTAGGAGGAGACCGCCCCAGTCAAACTGCCCGCCTACCACTGTCCCAGACCCGGATTCACGGGACCCGGTTAGGACCCTAACACAGTAAGGGTGGTATTTCAACGGCGACTCCATCCGCCCTAGCGGGCGGATTTCACAGTCTCCCACCTATCCTACACATACTATGCCAAAATCCAATAGTAGGTTACAGTAAAGGTTCACGGGGTCTTTCCGTCTTGCCGCGGGTACGTGGCATCTTCACCACGACTACAGTTTCGCCGAGTCCCTCGTTGAGACAGTGCCCAAGTCGTTACGCGTTTCATGCGCGTCGGAATTTACCCGACAAGGAACTTCGCTACCTTAGGACTCTCATAGTTAGAGCCGCCATTCACCAGAGCTTCGGTTCTCAGCTTCTCCCGTCCGAAGACGGGATGACCGATTCCCTTAACTTTCTGGCATCGAGCACGCGTCAGTCTGTATACGTTGACTTTTGGTCTTAGCACAGACTTGTGTTTTTAGTAAACAGTCGCCCGGGCCTTTTCACTGCGACCCACCCGGAGGTGGGCGCTCCTTTTCCCGAAGTTACGGAGCAATTTTGCCGAGTTCCTTAACGAGGGTTCTCTCGAGCGCCTTTGGATATTCACCTCGCCTACCTGTGTCAGTTTTAGTACGGACACCGCTAGGGCTTGCAAACGGGGCTTTTCTTGGAAGGCAGTACCGGTTACTTACGGGCTCAAGGCCCACGCATTCGCCCTTGATGCCTTGGTGCTCCGGATTTTCCTGGAGCAACATCTCGGGCTTAGACAGACCGTGTCTAATAGGCCTGCTAACCTTCCTGCCTCCGTCCCCCCATGCTCAAGCGCCCTAATGGTGGCACGGGAATATTGACCCGTTGTCCATCGTCTACGCCTTTCGGCCTCGACTTAGGTACCGGCTAACCCTGGGCGGATTTACCTTCCCCAGGAAACCTTAGGCTTTCGGCGAATGAGATTCTCACTCATATTATCGCTACTCGTACCGACATTCTCACTTCTACATCGTCCAGGAGTCTTTACAGTCTCCCTTCAGCCTACCGTAGAACGCTCCCCTACCATCCGCCAGAGGCGGATCCGCAGCTTCGGCAATAGGCTTGAGTCCCGTTCATTTTTGGCGCAAAAGCACTCGGCTAGTAAGCTATTACGCACTTTTTAAATGATGGCTGCTTCTAAGCCAACATCCTAGCTGTCTTAGCACTCTCACTTCCTTTTTCACTTAGCCTATTTTGGGGGCCTTAGCCGGCGGTCTGGGCTGTTTCCCTCTTGACCACGGAGTTTATCCCCATAGTCTGACTCCTACGCTGACTCGGATAGTATTCGGAGTTTGATTGGATTTGGTAGCCTGGTGGGCCCCAGAGTCCATTCAGTGCTCTACCCCCATCCGATAACACGTAAGGCTAGCCCTAAAGCTATTTCGGGGAGAACAAGCTATCACCGGGTTTGATTAGTCTTTTGCCCCTACCCTCAGCTCATCCCACCACTTTTCAACGTAGACGGGTTCGGACCTCCACGGACTTTTACATCCGCTTCATCCTGGCCAAGGGTAGATCACCCGGCTTCGTGTCTGCTGCGCACTACCGAGACGCGCTTTTAACACTCGCTTTCGCTATGGCTCCGTGTCTGATAACACTTAACCAAGCAGTACACAGCAACTCGTCGGTTCATTATACAAAAGGCACGCGGTCACACATTATGCGCCCGAAGGCGCATCATAGTGCTCCCACCGCTTGTAGGTACATGGTTTCAGGTTCTATTTCACTCCCCTAACAGGGGTTCTTTTCATCTTTCACTCGCGCTACTTGTCCACTATCGGTTGCCAATGAGTACTTAGCCTTAGGAGGTGGTCCTCCCTAATTCACGCAGGATTTCACGTGGCCCGCGTTACTTGGGATATCGATAGGGAGCGTCAACGCTTTCGCCTACGGGGCTATCACCCTCTGTGGCCAGACTTTCCTGCCTGCTCAGCTAGCGCTAACCTTTGTAACTCCCCGGACGGCACCTTGTTGCCGCCCACACGATTCCCACGACCCCTGACATGCAACGCGCAAGGGCTTTAGACACATGCCAGGTTTGGGCTCTTCCCTTTTCGCTCGCCGCTACTGGGGGAGTCGATGATTTCTTTCCTTTCCTGGAGGTACTGAGATGTTTCACTTCCCTCCGTTGCCCTTGACACCCTATGGATTCAGGTGTCAATATCTGGGTATTAACCCAGATGGGTTTCCCCATTCGGAGATCTTCGGATCAAAGCTTGCTTGGCAGCTTCCCGAAGCTTATCGCAACCTGCTACGTCCTTCATCGGCTCTTGGCACCAAGACATCCACCATGCACCCTTAGTAGCTTAGCTACCCAAAAGCTTGTGGTGTGCTTGCCACCTTTTCCGCTATTCCAATTGTCAAAGAGCAATAAATCATGTTGGTGGAGATGAGCGGGATCGAACCGCCAACCTCGGCCGTGCAAGGGCCGCGCTCTCCCAGTTGAGCTACATCCCCCGAAAGGGTGAAATGGGCCTAAGTGGAGTCGAACCACTGACCTTTCCCTTATCAGGGGAACGCTCTAGCCAACTGAGCTATAGGCCCAAGTATGAGCCGCGTTGCGCATAATTGGGTCAATAGCTACCGACAAGGTTAAACAGCATAATGCGCAGGGAGTGCCTCACGAGTCGTCCTTAGAAAGGAGGTGATCCAGCCGCAGGTTCTCCTACGGCTACCTTGTTACGACTTAGTCCTCCTCACAAGACGTACCTTCAGCACTTCCCTCCCTTGCGGGTTGGGTCAGTGATTTCTGGTACACCCTGCTTGGGTGGCTTGACGGGCGGTGTGTACAAGGCTCGGGAACATATTCACCGCGGCGTGGCTGATCCGCGATTACTAGCGATTCCACCTTCACGGAGGCGGGTTTCAGCCTCCGATCCGAACTGGGGCTGGTTTTCTGGGTTTCGCTCCACCTCGCGGCTTCGCATCCCTTTGTACCAGCCATTGTAGCACGTGTGCAGCCCGGGGCATAAGGGCCATGATGACTTGACGTCATCCCCACCTTCCTCCGTCTTAACGACGGCAGTCTCTCCAGAGTTCCCGGCATGACCCGCTGGCAACTAGAGATAAGGGTTTCGCTCGTTAGAGGACTTAACCCAACGCCTCACGGCACGAGCTGACGACAGCCATGCAGCACCTGTGATGGTCACGGACTGGATACCGTTCGTCCCCCTTTCAGGTTTCTACTTCCACCATGTCAAACCCCGGTAAGGTTCTTCGCGTTGCATCGAATTGAGCCACATGCTCCACCGCTTGTGCGGGCCCCCGTCAATTCCTTTGAGTTTTAGCCTTGCGGCCGTACTCCCCAGGCGGGGCACTTAATGCGTTAGCTACGGCAGGGAGGGTGTAACCACCCCTACTTAGTGCCCATCGTTTACGGCTAGGACTACCGGGGTATCTAATCCCGTTCGCTCCCCTAGCTTTCGCACCTCAGCGTCAGGGACAGGCCAGAGAGTCGCTTTCGCCACCGGTGTTCCTTCTGATATCTACGCATTTCACCGCTCCACCAGAAGTTCCACTCTCCCCTCCTGTCCTCAAGCCTCGCAGTATCGAATGCAGTTCCCTGGGTAAGCCAGGGGCTTTCACACCCGACTTGCAAGGCCGCCTACGTGCTCTTTACGCCCAATGATTCCGAACAACGCTTGCCATCTCTGTATTACCGCGGCTGCTGGCACAGAGTTAGCCATGGCTTCCTCTGAAGCTGTAGTCAAGCAGGACGCTATTAACGCCCTGCATTTCCTGGCTCCTGACAGGGGTTTACAACCCGAAGGCCTTCTTCCCCCACGCGGCGTCGCTTCGTCACCCTTGCGGGCATTGCGAAATATCCTCGACTGCAGCCTCCCGTAGGAGTTTGGGCAGTGTCTCAGTCCCAATGTGGCCGACCACCCTCTCAGGCCGGCTACCCGTCATTGCCTTGGTGGGCCTTTACCTCACCAACTAGCTGATGGGACACAAACCCCTCTCTGGGCAAAACCCACCGAAGTGGGCACATTTGGTCATCGGTCATACGGCTAATGACGTTATGGGGTATTAGCGGCCCTTTCGGTAAAGCCCTTACGGGCGCCGTTATCCCCCTCCCAGAGGCAGGTTATCTGTGCATTACTCACCCTTTTGCCACTCGGCTTCCGCCCGAAGGCGGATCCTCGCTCGACTTGCATGCCTAATCCACGCCGCCAGCGTTCGTTCTGAGCCAAGATCAAACCCTCCATAGAAAATATCTAATCCGTCCGCCATGGGCGGACAAGGTTCAATCTTTTGAGAGCTCTCCACTGCGACATTATGCTGTCTAATTTCCAAAGAGCGATATGTGTAGAGACTTCTTCTGTCTCTTATGTAAATTATATTACATTACTCCACAGTGTCAATAGACAATTCTATGACACCGTAAGCCCAAGAAAGACAAGCCCTTGGGCATAGTGGCCCACACCTGGAAAAACCTTTCCCACACCTGTAGGGCCATCACGTAGTCTACACCCTTTTTAATCTTTGTCAACACCAAATCTAAACAATATTCCACTATTTCATACCAAATATGCCAACCCTTTATAGCTCTCTTCCACTAGTAGGGGTTCAAAATTTTGAACCCCTACTCTATCCCCTGCGCCCCGGAAGAGGCCATATACGGACATTCTGTATCTAGCACAGTAACCGTGGGAGTGTACCACATTTGAGGGAGATATAAACAGCGCACTTCCACAGCCTTTAACAAAAGATTTTTTATTGAAAACCCAATGTTAAAAATCCCCAAGGATTTCCTCTAGATATATTGATAAAGTCATCTATTCATTATTAAAAGGTTGCAAGAAGTATATTCAAGGAACTAAGGACCAATGAAGAAGTACGGGTTTGGTATTACAGGCGGAGGTGGGTGTGTGAGAAGGGGTGAGCAGATATTCGTATCAATGAAGTGGGCCTCGTTGTCTACCGCTTGAGGAGAAAATAGGGGTTTCGATACCTACCTCATCATGCAGAGTCATCAGGGGGGGCTTCTTTGTTCTGTTCCGCCTTCTTCCTCCTTTTTCTTGATAGCAGAAAAAACCAGACTGCTATAAGTACAGCCCCTTCCAGCACAAGTATTATGGTATAGGTAGAGATACTTGCCAAAAAGACAGCATGTTCAAGGCCCACGAGAAGGACTCCACAGATTTACCTGACAATTGCTTGATAGCAGGACAGGGAAGTCTATAGCTTGCACGTCCCAAGTCCTTAATGAACATTTGGTACGCCCCGGAGGATTCGAACCTCCGACCCACTGATTAAGAATCCGTGTTCAGGACTTTACTAAATTTCCAGTTTGTTATCAAGTGGTTTATTCCATTACGACTTACACTGCAATACACATTTGTAGTCCTCAGGATTTTGCGGTATCTCCCAGAGTTTTATTCTACAATTTGTTTTACAGTTACTAGGCGGGCCTTCGGCGGGTCGCCTACTTCTCCAGACGTCTTCCTTCGATTAATAGTTTTGTGGCCTTTTCGGCTGGCAAAGGCTGGCTAAACAAGCGACCCTGTATCTCGTCACATTTAAGCGAACGTAAAAATTCCAGTTGTTCCACTGTTTCCACACCCTCGGCAATCACTTTCAGTTGCAGGCTATGCGCCATGGCAATAATCGCCGTCACAATTGCATCAGTGTCAGGATGTATCGCGATATCGCGCGCAAAGGACTGGTCAATCTTCAACTTATCGATCCGAAAACGTTTCAGATAGCTTAAGGAAGAATAACCAGTACCAAAATCATCAATTGAGATATGTATCCCCCTCTGGTTCAGTTCACTTAGCATCACAACGGTAGTATGCGCACCTTTCATTAAGACGCTCTCAGTGATTTCCAATTCCAGATAGTGGGGGTCTAGACCAGTTTCTTTTGTGGCCTTTGTGATAATTTCCATCGCGTTTTGTTGTCGAAACTGACGTGCCGAAAAGTTAACTGCCATGCGCACAGGTGAAAGGCCTGCCTCTTGCCAGGCCTTGTTCTGAGCGCAGGCTGTGCGCAGTACCCATTCGCCAACGGGCACAATCAGCCCGGTGTCTTCCATCAGGGAAATAAACTCCGCCGGGAAGACTAACCCGTGGTCCGGATGCTGCCAGCGCACGAGGGCCTCCATACCAACAATCTGTCCCGTGTTGATATTCACCTGAGGCTGGTAGTGGACCACAAATTCCTCATGCTCCAGCGCGCGGCGCAGACTGGCTTCCAGTTCCAGTTGCCAAAGGACCTTGGCGTGCAGGGCTGGGGTGTAGGGCTGAAAGTTGTCTCTGCCCTGTTCCTTGGCGTGGTACATGGCGGCATCAGCATTCCTCAGCAGGGTTCCTGCATCTTTACCGTCATCGGGGTAGAGGGCAATCCCGATGCTGGTGGTAATACGGAGTTCACGGCCATCGACCCTCAACGGCTGTTTGATGACATCGAGGATTTTGCGGGCAATATTGGTCGCATTTTCCGTCTTAGTGATTCCTGGCAGCAACAGCGTGAATTCGTCGCCCCCCAGGCGGGCGACGGTATCACCTCCACGCACGCAGCTTACCAGTCTCTCGGCAACGCCTTGCAACAACTTGTCCCCCACTGTGTGCCCCAGCGTATCATTAATGACCTTGAATCTATCCAGGTCAAGATACAGCACGGCCAGCATCTCCTTATTGCGGTGTGCGTGGGCCAACGCCAGAGTGAGGCGGTCATTGAACAGTAAACGGTTGGGTAGGGCGGTCAGGGTGTCGTAATAGGCCATTTGCTGGATTGCTTCTTGCGCCTGCTCGCGCCCGGCGATTTCTTTTGCAAGCCCCTCTGCCATAGTATTAAAACTATCGGCAAGACCACCAATCTCATCCTTGCGAGCTACCTTAACCCTGTAATCCAGGTCCCCTGCTGCAAGTCTCTCGGTTGCAAGCGTTAATTTTCTGATGAGCCTTGACGTTGAAGTGGCAAAGACAATTCCCATACTGGCAACAGCAGCAGCGCTGATGAGCCCCACGACAAGCGCAACGATACCTAACATCTTCAACGGGGCAAAGGCCTCTGCCTTATCCATCTTCACCACAAGCCCCCAACCCAGGGAAGGGATATATTGATAAGCAGCCACGACATCGACACCCCTATAATCAGGGGCTATAGTCGCTCCACTATTACCTTCCAACGCTAATCTCATGGGCTCAGCCTTAGTAGAATCCACAGGGACGTACAGGCTGAGGGGCGCATCGGGTGCATACCGCAAGGAATTTAGAAATACAATCCCATCCCCCTTCTTTTGCCCCAGCACCACTTCACCAGTCTCTCCCATCTCGACCCGGTTGGCTGTAACCTCACTCAGAATAGCCAGGTCATAGTAATTAATAATGACGCCTATTGTATCAGCACCCCCCCTGGAGGTAAGGGGTGCAGAGATAAATATGCACTCCCTATACGGGTAAGGCAAGTGTTGGGGCCGACCAATATAGGGCCCATTTATGCCCCGCATAAATATCTCTTGGTCGGAAATATCCTCCTTAATCATCGTCCCGTTGGCAGATGCGACGACCTTGCCGTCCAGGTCTACAACGACTACTGCCATGAGATGGGGGTCTAGTGGTTTTTTGTTCACAAGGAGGTGCCTGTTTAGGGCAACGACGGTATCTTGTTTAAGAAATCCCCCACGATTGATTGTCTCGAGGTTGTCTCTAATGAATCTGTCAGAACCGAAGTCTATGGTCTGTCCCTTTTTTGCCTCCAAAAGGGACAGGACGTGGAGCCTCCTGGATTCTGCAACTGCCTTCAGCTCACGCAGTACCTCTCTCTTTATCGCAGTCCTTGCACTAAAATAATATATCGTTGCGATTACGGCAATGGGTATGAGTGAGATACAGAGTGTATATATGAGTAGTCCGCTCTTTATTGACCGGAAGGGCTTCACCTCATGGGGCTCCTTGTAAGTATCATATTGGCCAGAAGGCAGGAATCAAGGACTTTCATCGCCATGACCTGCGACACACTTTCGCTAGCCACTTAGTAATGGCAGGGGTAGATATAAGAACCGTCCAAGACCTGCTAGGCCATAAGACCCGCGCCATGACCCTGAGGTATGCACACCTTTTCCCTAGCCACAAAGCTAAGGCGGTAAGGGTGCTCAAAGAAAAGTTGGCGCTTAGCGTAGATAAAACAGGTGGTGTGCTCTACGATCGTTCTACAATTTAGGCAAACCACCGGAAGAAGATTGAGAACAATTACTTGTAACTTCTTATATAACAACTGAGTATTTGGTACGCCCTGGAGGATTCGAACCTCCGACCCACTGATTAAGAATCAGTTGCTCTACCAGCTGAGCTAAGGGCGCATAAGTGTTGTTTATACTATATCGTCCACCTCAGGCAAGGGAAAAACAGGCGCCTGATTAATGGCGCGCCCGGCAGGACTCGAACCTGCAACCGTTGGATTCGAAGTCCACCACTCTGTCCAATTGAGCTACGGGCGCTTTTAACTTAAGATTTTTACAGTTAATTGTTTAGCAACACCTACCTTTTCGCTTTCTCTCCTCCACGCATCTTCCGGGTGGGCAAAAAGTGGCCAACACTTGACCCGGTGTCTTTCACAAGTGAATTCACATCTTCTCTTTTGTGTTACTAATCTTGATGGAAATGCATCTTGTCTATGACCACGGCGTCTTCATTTAAATCTATTCTTAATGGTATATATTCTAACAAAAACGTTTTTATAATCAATATCTTCCCATGTCAGAGTCAAGCTGTGCTTACCTCATGGGGTTTCTTGCCTTTTTGCCAAATAGCCTCAAGACCAAAAGACCCAATCTAGCCAGTTATTTATTTTTGAATTCTATTTTCTTTGCGAACCATCTGTAGAGTGACGGGAGCACGAATAACGTAAGGAAGGTGGAAAAGATAAGACCGCCTATTACCACCGTGGCCAGGGGTCTCTGGACCTCTGCACCCACGCCCCATGATACAGCCATGGGCAGGAAGCCTATTATGTCGGCGGAGGATGTCATAAGTACTGGTCTTAGACGTTCTTCCGCACCTTCAAGCACGGCTTCCGTCATGTCCATGCCCTCTGCGACAAGGTCGTTTATTCGTGACACCATAACGATTCCGAACAGCACGGAGAGGCCAAAAAGGGCGATAAAGCCTATCCCGGCGGATATACTCAGGGGCATTCCCCTGATGGCCAGGGCAAATATGCCACCAGTTGCGGCTATGGGTACGTTTATGTAGATGAGTAAGGCGTTTTTCAGCGAACCAAAGGTGGTAAACAGCAGTATAAAGATAAGGAATAGGGAGACGGGGACTACGATGGCAAGCCTGATGCGCGCCCGTTGCATATTTTCGAACTGTCCTCCCCAATCTATATAGTAGCCCGGCGGTAGGGTAACCTGCCTCTTAATCTCTTTATCTGCCTCTGCCACGAAGCTCCCGATGTCTCTGCCCCTTACATTGCATTCCACCACCATGCGTCGCCGACTGTTCTTCCTCGATATCTGGGCCTGCCCTTCCACCAGGGTGATCTCAGCAAGGTGTGCTAACGGCATAACCCTCTTCCCGGGTGCGCTAACCAGTATGTTTTTTATAGTGTCTATGTCTTTCCTGGTTTCCTCTGGAAATCTTACCACCATGTCGAAGCGCTTCTCCCCCTCAATTACCTGGGTGGCTGCCTTACTGCCTATGGCGGTTTCTATAATCTCCTGGACATCGGCAACGTTTATGCCGTGGCGTGCTATGGCCTCACGGTCTATCTTTATTTGAAGCACGGGCAGCCCCCGCACCTGTTCCATCTTCACGTCCTCTGCCCCCTCTATACCCGTTATAATGCGCTGAATCTGCCTTGACTTTTCTACAAGGATGTCGAAGTCGTCACCAAAGAGCCATATGGCAATATCAGACCGTACCCCCGAAATGAGCTCATTCACCCGCATCTCAATGGGCTGAGAGAAGGCATAGTTCATGCCCGGTATCTTGTTAACTTCAGCCTCCATCTTGTCAATGAGCTCTTCCTTGGTGTGGGCACTCACCCAGTATTTTTTAGGTTTTAGTATCACGTAGATGTCACTTACCTCTGGTCCCATTGGGTCGGTTGATATCTCGGCCCGTCCCGTTTTGGATACCACAGTTGTAACTTCCGGGAATTTATCCATGAGTACATTTTCTACCTTGTTGGCGGCGTTAATGGACTCGGTGAGGGATACGCTGGGCAGACGTATTGTCTGCAGGGCAATAGAACCCTCGTCCAGTTCAGGTATAAACACAGAGCCCATGAAAGGTAGAAGTGCCAGGCTTCCAGCGAAGAATACACCGGCTATGCTGATAGGTAGTATATTGTGGCGGACGGCCAGGCGCAACACGGGCCTGTAGACGCCCTTGAGGAAGCGCATGACCATGTTGTCTGCCTCCCCCTTAGTGCGTATGCCTTTTGGGAAGAAGAAACCACAGAGGGCAGGGGCGAGGGTAAGGGCCAGGATGAGTGCGCCTATCATGGCAATACACACGACAAGGGCCATGGGTCTGAACATCTTACCCTCTATCCCCTGCAGGGATAAGATGGGTATATAGACCATGATGATAATGCCTATGGCAAATGTCACCGGCCTGCCCACCTCACGTCCTGCATCTATTATGGTGTCTTGTATGGTGTTCTGGGGCGTCTTTCCCGGGGTCTGTTCCT
>JBHIBD010000063.1:0-13051 GCA_046758865.1 Candidatus Brocadiales bacterium
CAATGAGGAACTACTCTTAAAGGTCCGGCGATACCAGGCCTCCATGCTAAGGGATACCTACCGCGACCTTGCGGAAGACGGGGGTTGCAAAAGGCTTCTCACCTTTATCCTCGACGCTATTTACACGCCCGAAGACATCAACGCACCTACCGAGGCCTTCAAGAAGGTGTATGGCTACTTCACAGACAAACCCAAGGGCAAGCCTATAATTATACTCTCCAAATTAATGGAACTAAACCGCCTCAGCGAGGAGCTTGACCGGTCTCTAGCACAAAAGATTAGTGAGGCTGGTCTGCCCGCTGCCGGCCAAACTGGGGGGCAGGCGGGCGAAGCTGTCGAGATAACCGATGCGGTCTACGAGGGCGCACTACGCGCCTGCAACAACCGTAAGGACCGTGAGCGTCACACAGAACTTTTTGTGGAATGCATCACCTCCCTACACCAACTTACCCGTCATCCACTCAATGCCTTCATGTTCAAGGTCATAAAGCTGCTTATGTCCTATCTGGGCCGTCCAAAGGCCATAAAGGTTGTAGAAGAGGGATACAACGCCTTCGTTGGCATAGAAGACATTTCCCAATTCACCAACACTATAAAGGAAAAGGAGCTAGAAAGGCTGGAGAGGGTGTACGGGAGCTAGGGGTGCGGTGCGTCGAGACGCACCCTACAGACTCCCTGCAGCGTGGCAGATTCACCTATCTGCTTGGCGAGACCTTTATTTGTGCCTCTCGAGCCAGGCGAGAGGGTTTTTTGGACCCTTTTACCTTGGTCTGAACACATATTATCAGGCTGGCAAGGGCAAACGCCCCCCAGACACCTTCCAGCGTGGCGAACACCCAATTCCGCAACTGAAATGCATACCAGGCAAGGACAAACCCACCGATAAAGTTCATTATCTGGTAATGGATGACGTGCTGTCCCCTACCCCAGAAGTTCCCCATTATGAAGGCGGCAAGCAGCAGGGTAAGGCCAAAGATTCCCATAGACATCTCAAAAGGAGTACCCATCTTATAGGACCACCTTTCGCAAGAGGTAATGTTGTGGCGTCTCATCCCCTCTTAGGGCATCAATCCCCCACCCCTATCCTGGCAAAGCGGCGCTTGCCAACCTTGATGACCATGCCGGGGGTTATGTTCACATCCGCCTCTGTATCATTAAAGGTCTCGTTATTGATATTGACCCCGCCCTGGGCCACCAGTCGCCTAGCCTCGCCGTTGGTCTTTGCAAAGCCGCCCACCACCAGGAGCTTCACAATCCATATCTTACCGTCTTTAAGCTCCCCCTTTGGGAGCAAAATTTCGGGTAAATTTTCGGGTAGTTCGTGTTCCCTGAATACCCTGTCAAACTCCCTTGAGGCCCGTTCGGCCGCCTCCTCGCCCCAGTACCTCGCAACTATCGCCCTCGCAAGTTCGGCCTTGGCCTCCCTGGGATGGACGTTGTGGTGCAATAACTCGTCTATCTTCTTTTCGTCTATCTCCGTGGTCAGGACGAAATATTTCTTCATCAGGTCGTCTCTTATGGACATCGCCTTTCCGAACATTTGGACGGGTTCTTCGGTTATCCCTATATAATTCCCCAGGCTCTTGCTCATCTTTTTCTGTCCATCTGTGCCCTCAAGGAGCGGCGTGGTCACGGTCACCTGTGGCTCAAGGCCCCAGTCCCTCTGGAGGTCCCTGCCCACAAGGAGGCTGAATAGCTGGTCGGTGCCGCCCAGTTCTACATCGCTCTTTACCATTATGGAGTCGTAGCCCTGCATCAGTGGGTAGAGGAGTTCGTGCAGGCTGATAGGCACACCCGAGGAGTAGCGCTGGGAGAAATCATCGCGTTCCAGCATCCTGGCTACAGTAATCTTTGAGGCCAGGTGGATAATCTCAGAGAAGGGCATCTTCTCAAACCACTTGCTGTTATATATGACCTCTGCCCTGTCCTTGTCGAGTATCTTACCGACCTGGTCCAGATACGTCTTGGCATTGGCCATGACCTCTTCCCTTGTGAGCATGGGTCTGGTCTTGTTCACCCCCGCAGGGTCGCCAACCATGGCCGTATAGTCACCAATGATGAGTACAGCCGTGTGGCCCAGCTCCTGAAACTTTGCCAATTTCTGGATGGGGATAGCATTACCTATGTGGATATCCGGTGCTGTGGGGTCAAGGCCAAGTTTGACCCTGAGAGGCTTATTTTCCGTCCGAGACCTGCGTAGCTTCTCCAGTAGCTCCTCCTCCCGGACTATATCGATGACGCCTCTCCTAAGTATCCCCAGTTGCTCCTCTGCCTCTCTAAACGCCATTAGAATAATCCCCCTGCCTTTTTAATCCAGAGGAGGACACACAAGGACACGGAATTGTGGAGAATGTGGGCCGATGCAGGTGCCACGAGTGTACCAGTCTTTTCGTAAAGGTATCCAAGGAGCAGACCGAGGATGAATATCTGGAGAAAGATATAGACATTAAAATGGACCAGGGCAAAGAGGAATGAGGTGAGGAAAATGGCCTTCACACTCCCCATTATATCCCTCAGGGCAGGCTGTAGAAAACCCCTGAAGAGCACCTCTTCGGCCACTGGACCTACCAATGCCCCAAATGTCACAATGGCAACAATACTAAAATAAGACCTCTCTTCCAGAAGCCTGAGGACCACCTCTTGGTGCTGGGGTGTAACGTCCACGCTTCTCGTCATAAGCTCCACCAGAAAGCCTGCCGCGACAATAAGGGGCAAAACAACCACGTACCGCAAGAGGCCCCAGGTCAAGTTTCTCCTCCATTCCAAGAGGCTTATGCCCAAGACAGCTACCGGCTGACCTCGACGGACACTTACGATACGCAAGATGTAAAGACAGGAAAGCCCATTGGTTAGCAAAGAAACCACCAGTGCCACCGTATTTGCACCATATACCTCAAAAGGGTCCTGCCCTAATACCTTACGAGCCCCGGCCACCAGCAGGGCAGAACCAAGGCCCATCATCAGGAAATAAAATGCAAAGACCTTCAAAGTATCCGTCAGGTCCCAGGGACAGGCCCTCCCCCTGCTCATTGTATCGGGTCCCCACATCTATGGTTCACTCCTTATGGGCTGGACAACTACCCGGCGGGTGCGTGGACCGTCAAACTCACACAGATATATTCCCTGCCAGGTTCCCAGGCCCAGGCTTCCATTGACTATGGGCAAACTCTGCGAGGTGCCCACCAGGGTCGCCTTGATATGGGCAGCGGCATTACCCTCCATGTGGCTGTACTGTCCATCTTGGGGTACAAGTCTCTCCAGAGTGTTTGCAATATCACTCTTAACAGAAGGGTCGGCATTCTCGTTTACGGCAACGCCAGCAGTGGTATGGGGCACAAATATATAGCAGATTCCATTGCTCACACCTGACTGCCTCACCACCCTGCTCACCTGCTCGGTAATATCCATAAACTCTGTACCCCTGGAAGACCTTACCGTGATGCTATGCATGTTTATGCACTACGTTATAAGTGTCTCAAATCTATTAAGTTCTTCATTCTATCGGTCTCGACACGAAAAATCAACGTCTTTGGCCACCGGTAAGCCTTACAATCAACTGTGAGATGGGTATTAAAGGCCTTTATTTTTGGACCCAATTACCATTTGTACAGGCTGTCCCGCCCTCAACTGAGGATTTACGGTCGCCGCATCATACATTTTTCGATTGACGATTATCCTAAATTTAGTAAAGATATGACCATATAATAATGTTACTTTTATGTAACAAATGAAGGCCCATTTCCTATCTAACAAACAGCTTTCGATAGTCCTTGAAAACCTTCCAGGCACACTGGCGGAGGTGTGCGCTTCACTGGCAGATGAGGAGATTAATCTCCTCGCCCTCTCTATAGCCGATATGTGTGACACCGGAGAACTCAGGATGGTAGTAAGCGACTGGGAAAAGGCCAAAGCTGTGCTTGAAGAGAGGGGCTACGACGTGCTGGAATCGGAGGTCCTAGTCGCCGAGATGATGAATGAACCGGGCGCACTGGCAGATATAGCCCAAAAGCTAGCAAAGGGCAAGGTAAACATAGAATACGCCTACTGCAGCGCCTCAACAGACAAAGATAATAAACAGGATACGGTTCTAGGGGTAATCAAGGTCTCTGACACCGCAAGGGCACTTGACATCCTCAATACATAACTTGTGGAGGCCTGTGTTGCGCACACACAGATTTATTTATGCATTCCTGCTTATCCATTTTATTACCTCATCTGTCTGGGCGCGCGAGTGTGATCTAGAATGGCACACACCGAAAAAAGTGGTGTATGAGGACAGAAATTACATCGTCTGGTCCTATCAAATAAAAAACAACACAGACAGGGTAATCTCCGTTCCAGTTGAAGTCTTCCTCGCCACTGAAACGGGCGGCAGATACCATGACCGTTACCAGCCCGAGGTTGAGCCCCTGGTGGAGGAAGGAGAAAAATATGAGAACGCCTTCACCGTAGCTGGTGAGTTCCAACCACATCAAACTAAAAAGGCCCTTGCATACTTTGAAAATGTGGATGAAAATGCCAGGGTGCTGCACATATATGTTACAGGCCTGTCACACTTCTTCTTCTGGCGGTGGAGGTTGATAGATTACTCTTACCGCATAGTCTATAAAAGGTCGGGGGATACCTGGGAACTGGTGGAACAAGGCTTCTCGAAGGACACCACCCACAGGGACTACGATAGCTGGAAAGACACATATCCCAGGGGAGAGCTTTCTACTCGACCCCACATTTTCCTGCCGGACGTGCGCTTTCAGTACGAGGCCCCGCGCGGCCCGGAGGGTAAGCGCCGCAAAACGGTAGAGAATTTCATCACCGTATTTAACGCCATCTTTAACGCTGATATGACAAGAAGCCCAAAAAAGGCCATCGAGCTCTGGGAGGCCATCACTGACAGACATAACTACAGGGAGGTGGACCTGCAGTTCCCTAAAAGGGTGTATATGTGGGAAGAGGCCTGGGAGAAAAACAAAAAGCTTATTGACCAGACCCATGCCCGCATGACAAGTAAGCCCTACGAGAAACCATCCGAGGCGCTGTGGCAGACCTCAAAGATAGATGGATACAGAGAGCTCAGGGGCGGCATACTCGAGGTGTACACTCGATTCGCAAGATTTTATAAGAAGAAGTATCACTACGGTGTGGCCATCTTTAAGATAAAAAATACAGTGCCCTATCAGCCTATACCCACGTGGAACCAATACCCCTACAAATCAAGATGGAAGATATACGACTACCGCTGGAAGCACATCTCTAAGCCTGAGTACAACAGGAAATCCTTTGCCGGATACCCGAAGGTAAAGTGGTGAGGGATTCCTCCCACATGTAGTAATAGGTAACAAAGGCTATGTTTGGGAGAAGCAGTACAACACACCTAATCAACACGTATAAGACCGCACTGGTAAGAGGGGTCTCCCCCTGGGCCTTAAAACAGTTCCTCCGGATTCTCCCCTTCTTTATTAAGGACGACCCGACCAAGGAGCTTAAGGCCCTGAACTTTTGCCGTCGAGCCGCCCTACGGTATCTACACAAGGCGTACGGCAAAGATACCGTATGGACTACTATATTTACGCCCTCCGAACTCCTCTACGCCATGGGTGTGACCCCCTTCCCCCTGGAGGTAATCGCCGCTATATATGCGAGTTTTGGCCTTGCCCCCAAGTCACTCATCGAGGCCGATTCCCAGGACATACCTACCGACGTCTGCAGCCTCCACAAACTTGCACTGGGGTGCGCCTTCAGGGGCCTACTGCCCAGGCCGGTAATGCTTGCCGGCAACACTCTTCTGTGCGACAGCGGTATAAAGAGCATGAATGTCTGCCAGTCCATAACAGGCAAAAGACTGGTGACCATAAACGTGCCACTGGAGATATCAGAGGGGACGGTCAGGTATGTGGCCATACAGCTAAAGCACCTTGTAGAGGCCCTGGAAGACGTGACGGGCAGGGGCCTTGACATGGAATCCCTGCAAAAAACATTCGAGCGCTCGAACAGGACCCGTGAAAGGATGCTGGAGATAAATGATTTGAGGATAAACCCGGCCTCGCCCCTTAAGGGCAGCAGCGCCCTCAACCTCATGCTTCCCAGCCACGTCCTCCTAGGCACCGAAGACGGCGAGGAATTCTACACACGGCTTGCGCAGGAGATAAAGAAGGCTATAACATCTGGGGAGAAATTCTCAGAGGTCAAAAAAGCAGACGACACCATAAAAATCCTGTGGCTCGAGGGCAAACACTACTTCAGCTCTGAACTCATGCCGTCCATCGAAGAAAGACTCGGTGCGAGGATAGTATTCGAGGAGCAGAACTACGTGTACTGGGACGCACTTGATATAAACAACCCCTATGAGAGCCTGGCAAGGAAGCTCATCTCCATGCACTGGAATGGGCCAACAGAGAGGCGGCTCAGCACCATTAAACACCTTGCAAGGAATTATCGGGCGGATGGGATAATCGTCTTCTCCCAGTGGGGCTGCCGCAGAAACAACGCCCAGGTGCCTGCGATTAAGAGGGAGCTGGAGCGTGAAGGGTTCCCTCTTCTGAGCCTGGACGGTGATTACGTGGACAGGGGCAACTACATGCCCGGCCAGTTCGCCACCAGGATAGAGGGATTCGTCGAGATGCTGAGGGGGAAAAAGAAGGCGCGCATCGCAACGTAGACACCGCATCGTGATGTTTATTCATGTAGGGTGCGTCTCGACGTACCCTACGGACTGTTACTGTATTATGTTGTTTATTAATGTAGTTGCCTCATTTATGAGGCGTATATAGGCCCGATAAATTGGGCAAGTACAATCCTTGATGGGGTGAGATTCATACTCCCCTCCCCCTTGAGGGGGGAGGGTAAGGGTGGGGGTGACAGGTATTGGCTAAAAAGTTAACCACTATTGCCAAAAATCTAAGAAAGAAACCAACGGATGCAGAGAATTTGTTATGGAGATATTTAAGGTCAAAACAGTTAGATGGACTTAAATTCAGAAGACAACATCCAATAGGAGATTATATTGTAGACTTTGCTTGCTTAGAGAAACAGACAGTAATAGAACTCGATGGCGGGCGACATACAATAAATAAAGACAGAGATAAAGAAAGAAATAGATGGCTAGAAAAAGAGGGCTATAAGGTACTGAGGTTTTGGAATAATGACGTGTTAACGAATATAGATGGAGTGCTAGAAGTAATAAGGACTAAGTGTTTATCTCACCCTCCCCCCAACCCCTCCCCTCAAGGGAGGGGAAAAGGGGACAAGACCCTCAAGGAAGGGGAACAAAAGAAATAAGCCCATCAAAAAGGGGGAAAGAAAGGCAAAGTAACCTTTGTAGGGTGCGTTGAGACGCCCCCTTCGGACTGAGGGGGAAAAGGGAGGCGCGCATTGTAACGTAGCCCCTGTATTATGTTGTTTATTAATGTAGTTGCCTCATTTATGAGGCGTATATATAGGTCCGATAAATCGGGCGGCTACAACTGGTTATATCCCCGTAATCACAAACGGTTTTTCTGTGAAGAGGCCCTGGTCGTCGTAGGCCACTACGCGCACCAGGTTTAAGCCCCTGGTAATTGGTAGCTTGGCAGTAAGGTCACACTCGCTGGTACGGCCCTTATTGTATTTATAGAAAACCTTGGTATCGTTCACCATAACGTAGACACCCCTGACATCCTGGTCGTCCTCCACATGGAACTTTAGGCTGACAGAGCCTTCCCTGGCGGTAAGAACCCCCTCCCTTAGCGTGACAATGGGTGGTCTGTAGGGAAGGAACGATATCGGGATTATTTCCTTCTCATCTTCCATCCGACCATCTTTATAATGGACCTCGTCGCGAAAATCCTGCATCTCTACCCAGCCGGCGAGCCCACCAGTAAGAGGTACACGGAACCAATCGGGCACCCGCCCATCCACCCTGATAACACTATCCGCAATAAGGGACGCCAGCACGGGGGCTGTCCTCGACCTACCGCCATACACCTTAACGCCGTCCCTTGGCACTTCAAGCGTGCCAGAATAATCCTCTACATCAATATGCCCCCTCTCTACGGGGAGTGAAAGCTTGCTTAAAAGGTTTACGCCCAGGTTGAGGTCCGCTATAATCACCTCAAGCTCCAGCCTATCCAAAGGTGTATCCCCAACAGTAAGGCCAAACTTAACGGTCTTCTCTTCTTTGGCACCCAGCATACCTATCTTCAACCTGGAATCATGTATGGTTACCCCCTCAGGATGTAGCGCCCTCAGTACCACAACCGTGTCCTTGGAATTACCCTCCCCTATGTTTCTCAACGAGAGCGCAAGCTCGATGTGTTCCCCCGTCTCTACAAGACCGTTGCCCCTACCTCCCACACCATCTAAAACCTGATAAGAATACGCAAAAATAGGTATAGGTTGTGCCCAAACGGTAATCCACGCCACGAGATATTCAGGCGTATAGTTGTTGTCCTCTGTGAACTTAATCACTATCTCGTCCCGTCTATCCAGGGAATCTTCTGGTATGCCCACCTTTAAGGTGTAAGAGCCCACCTGGCCCGGTTCTATCATGCCAATAGGGAACTCAAGGCCGTCAAATATCGGATTTGTAGAGGAACTCCTGCCCAGCACCCTGTAAAGTGCACCGTCCCCACTGTTCTCCACAGTGACAGTGATATCAATACTCTCTCCCCCCTCTACCTCATTAATCTCTTTGTCAAGATTTATGCTGGCAGTTGGAATGGGCACGCCTTCAGGCATCCCTGATGACCAATCTATCCCCTGCCTTCCAAGGGCTTTTACTATCCTCTTCTCCTCTTCCTTCTGTACCCGCCGCAGGACACGACTGCAAACATCCCACCTCACCACTTCACCCAAGAGGACATCCTCCTCTATAAGCCTTCTTGCCAACTGTACCTGGTAATCACTTTCAGGGTCCGACCTACTAGCTGCAAGACCCTCCTGGAGGTACACGAGGCTAGCAAAGGGCTTTTCCCCACCGATGGGCCTCTCTATTCTAGCCCTGATAAGACCCTCGTTTAGGTAGTGTACGCGCCTGGTAAGGGTCGGGTTGCGTCGGTCAACCTTTATCGGTATAAGGAGCACATCGGGCGCAAGGCCCACAAACTGGATATAGTGTCCATGTGGGGTAAAATACCTGGCCGTTGTGAGTTTGATTGCATATTTCCCCTTTAAGCCGAAGATCTGCTGGATGCAGGCCTTGCCAAAGGACTGCTCACCCATCACTATGGCCCTGCCGCTCTCCTTAAACGCTGCGGCCAATATCTCAGCACCTGATGCACTGCCCTCGTCAATCAAGACCACTAAGGGATAACCTTCTTCCCTATTCCCGGAGGGCCTGGCCCTTATAAAGTCCGGATACCCCTTCCCCACGCTAACCTTTACGGTCAGAATGCCAGATGAAAGGAACAAATCCCCTACATGGATGATTTCCTCCATTACCCCACCGTAGTTCCCACGAAAATCTATCACCAGGCCATTTAGGTCCGCTGCCTTCTTCAGCCCCTCCAGTGCCTTAACCACTGCCTTAAATGTGCCATCTTGAAAGTTGCCTATTTTTATGTATCCAATGTCTCCCCTCAGCAGGACGGATCTCACATTTTTTACCTCAACACGTTGTCTCTTCAGGGTATAACTTAATATCTTTCCATCTCTTACAACAGAGACAGTAACGTTCGTACCCTCGGGGCCGGTCAGCCTTTGCAACACCTCTCTGAGCGTCATCATTCGTGCAGACTCACTATCTACCTCAATAATCCTATCCCCCACCCTTAGCCCTGCCCGATGGGCGGAAGAATCCTCATAAATCTGTATAATTGCAAGGTAGCCCTCCCTGAACTCAACATCCATTCCAAGTCCTACAAAGCTACTTGAGCCCAAGCTCTCGGCCCTCTCAAAGTCTCTTGGCTGATAAAGCTTTGAATAGGGGTCAAATCCACTGAGTATGCTGCTAAGCGCGGCATACTCCAGCTCCCTAAAGGAAACGGAACACTTCTCACTTGACTCGATAAAGTACAAAATTTCCTTGAGCAAGTCCCTAAGGTCTGCCCAGTACTCAATCCCTCCAATTTCAAACACCTCACCCATTCCATCTATCCGAACCTTCGCATTGCCCGTATTCACCGAAACCATTAAATTGGGAACAACCCTCTCCACCCCTCTCATTGCATCACGTAGCACCTCGTGGACCTTCAATGCACCAAAATCTATATAATACCTTCCAATACAGGCAAAGACCGCATTGATCAGTTGGCCTTTCTGTAAACCACTTTGGGCAGGGACATCAGAGGTGCCACCCATCACGGACGAAAGGAATAAAGAAGATAAGAGAATAAAGGTAAGAAACAACGGCCTGATAGAAGTTAACATGATGCCCTATGCTATCGTTTTACGTTGTCTTGTGAGGTACTGAGTGATAAAATCTGATCTATGATACTCGATGAAATCTATAAACACAAGCTCTCTGAGGTAGCCCGGCGCAAGAACCGATGCCCCCTTAAGCAACTTGAGGCAGTCCTTCCAAACCTCCCTGCCACAAAAGACTTGGAAACTGCCATAAAGACATCTCGAGGCCTTGGGCTAATCGCCGAGGTAAAGGCTGCCTCACCGTCCAGGGGCATTCTACGCTACAACCTGAATCCCTCACAAATTGCCCTAGAGTACCAGGAAAGTGGCGCCTCTGCAATATCCGTCCTGACCGATGAAAAATTCTTCCACGGAAAACTCGCCCACCTAGAAGATGTAAGAAAGGCAGTAAAACTGCCATTGCTCCGCAAGGACTTCATCATAGACGAGTACCAACTCATCGAGGCCAGAACAAGTGGTGCAGACGCCGTCCTTTTAATCGCTGCCCTACTTGATGAGAAAAAGCTTGAGGCACTTCTAGGCACCGCCAGCGGGCTAAAGCTTAACTGCCTGGTAGAAGTGCACACGGAAGAAGAGTTAAAAAAGGTGCTCAATACACCTGCTACACTGCTAGGAATAAATAACAGAGACCTCCATACATTCAAGACCGACCTTGAAACCACACTGAGGCTCAGGCCACTTATCCCCCGTGATAAGACCGTCATAAGCGAAAGCGGTATCAAATCAAGAAGTGATGTAACACGTCTAGAGGAAGCAGGAGTGGATGCAATACTTGTGGGAGAGGCATTGGTGCAATCAGAGGATATCGGAGAAAAGATAAGGGAGCTTATGGGATGGGCCTGAATCGGTGACTAGCCCTTATAATCCGGCCCCACAAAGAGATGACAAAGGCATATCCCATCCCTTTCAATCTCAGCCTTTGCAAAGACACAGGGGCAGACAATCTTAGAGTCCTTTTCAATATTGCCACTAAGCACCCTGCAGGGGCAGTACTCATCACCTGCCTTTACCTTCCTTATGGCAAGCCCACGTATTATTGTATTAACAACAGTAGTATCGGGGTTAAATCGGTAAGGAGTACCCTCCAGCCACTTCTCAAGCCTCTCCCTTACCTCCCATTCCACCTGTTTCAGCGGGTTCTTCTTATCTGTATCCTGCGTTGCTTCTTTCACTGGTAATCGCCCCCTTGTCTTTATTTGACTGCAGCTAGTTTAGCAGAAATATATATCTTTTCAAGTGAAAAAGTTTTTACCATTTTATTACAACATATAGAGGAAAACCAAGTCTTTGCTACAACATATTGCATAACAAGCATCTATCTAAATGAACACGGGGTGTTTTATTGTTGACCCGTAGGGGTCTTTTGTTATAATTCCTCGCCGAGGGGAGGCTGAGATGAATGCCGGAGGTAACAAGCCATGTTGGACAGGGGAAAGCTCGGCAAGGGTCTTGAGTCGCTCCTCGAAAACATCGTTGAGGTAGAACCGAGTAGCAACGTCCTGCAGATTAGTCCAGAAAGCGTTCAGCCCAATCCCCATCAGCCCCGAAGGGAATTTTCGCCCCACACCATAAAGTCTCTTATGGAGTCCATAAGGGAGCACGGCATGCTCCAGCCAATACTGGTCAGGCCCGCCAAAGACGGCTACCAGCTAGTGGCGGGGGAGAGAAGGTGGCGTGCTGCAAAGGAACTTGGGCTGAGCAGTATACCCGCCATGGTGAAGGAAACCACACCAAAACAGTCCTTGGGGGTTGCACTGGTTGAGAACCTACAGCGAGAAGACCTAAACCCCATAGAAAAGGCCAAGGCCTTTTGGGAACTCATTGAGGTCTTTGGACTGACACAAGAGGAGGTTGGAAAGTACGTTGGCATGGACCGCTCCTCGGTTGCTAACACGTTGCGGCTACTAGAGTTAGCTATAGAAATCCAGGAGCATGTTTCACGTGGAACAATCTCTCAGGGACATGCACGGGCACTGCTTACCGCCAAGGACGAGTCCACTCAAAAGAGACTGTGTCAAAAGGTACTCGACGAGGACCTCACTGTGAGGCAGATAGAAGCCCTGGCCTCGGGCGCAAAACGAAAGACCCAGCGGAAGAGACGCCCGAGTAACAATAACGCCCACAATATCCGAGAACTGGAGGACAGACTGAGACGTTCCCTAGGCACAAAGGTCGAGATATGCCACAGCAGCAACAAGGGTAAGATAGTAATCTACTTCAACGGAAATGCCCAGTTTGAAGGCCTCATGGCCCAACTCTGCCAGGGATAAACAGGTAACTCAGCCTATTAAGGGGCCAAACGTCGTCTAGAACGCATCACATGTGTTGCTTGCTATGTGGCCTCCGTAATGGTTATATAATACGGGCGCCTCTTCAGCGCTCGGCACACGAACCATATTGCCGCTCTAGTACTACTACGTCGCTTTCTCCACACTCCCGAAGACACGTCTCATCTTTTTGCTGTACCGCATATAGTATAGATTGCGAATTCCACCACAATATATGCTAAATATAGTGCCTCAAAATTGCTAGGCAGGTCTTGTGTATCTCTAATACCTAAATGTATAAGTCTCAGGGTGGGTGGTTTTTCATCGGATATGTTATATGCATCCAGCATATAAGTCTCTCAGTCCAGAGGCCCATGGCCACGGTGGTAACAGGCGGTCTTCTGTTTTCCACCCTCCTTTCGTTATTCGTGCTCCCGTCACTCTAC
>JBHIBD010000064.1:0-12697 GCA_046758865.1 Candidatus Brocadiales bacterium
TAGCAGATGGCCTCCTCTAGCGTCTTGCCAACGGCAAAACTGCCGTGTCCCTTAACCATCGCCACCGGGGCCTTCATTAAGGCCTTGGCCAGCTTCTCGCCCACCTCTTTAGACCCTACTACCTTCCTGGCAGTTATCACAGGTATTTCACCCAGGAGGATTATCCCCTCCGCATCGAGTGGTTGTATCGTCTTCTTGACCAGCGAGAGGGCTATGGCGTTGGGGGGGTGGGCGTGGATGACGGCCCCTGCACCTGTCATATCATATATTTTCTTGTGGACGGGATACTCTTTCGATACCTCGGCAGGCTTGGCAGAGCCCCTCTTCGTAGAAACTTTGACCACGTCACCCTTTTGTAAATCTCCCAGCATGGCGGAATGGCGGGTGATGAAGATATCGCCGCCCTTCCTGAGGCTGAGGTTACCGCCATGGGAGGTTATTAGCCCCAGGTGGAAGAGCTGTCTGCCTATGCGCCGGAATTCCTTCAACATTTAAACTATCTCTGTGGCTCTATGATAACCTTAACAGACTCCTTGCCGCTGGCAACTAGCTGGAATCCTTTTCCTGTCTCTGCCAGACCTAATCGGTGCGTAATCATTTCGTGCACAGGCACCCTGCGGGCGCGTATCAGTTCTATTGCCGTTGTGATGTCCGCGGGGGCGGCACCGTATGAGGGCATTATTGTTATAGAGTTGCGCCAGAAATCATTGATGGGAACAGGGAGGCTGACGCCTGGTTCTGTGGGCGCAAAACAGAGGACTGTGCCTCCGCGGTCCACGGATTTTAGTGCCTGGTTAAAGGCGGGGAGGGCACCGGCGCAGACTATTACAATGTCGGCAAGTCTGCCGCCGTTTACTTCCACTAGTCGGGTTGGTACGTCCTCGGTGGCGTGCATGACGGCGTCTGCCCCAAATCTCTTGGCGAGCTTAAGACGGTACTCATTTAAATCCGTTGCCACCACCCGTCCAGCCCCAAGCGCACTGGCCAGCGCTATGTGGAGGAGTCCTGAAATGCCGCTACCTATGACCAGTATGCTGTTGCCCGGTTGTAGGCCTGCCAGCCTTTGACCCCGGACGACGCAGGCAAGCGGCTCAAAAAACGAGCCGTCTTCAAACGATATCTCGTCAGGTAGGATAAACACGCCCCTGTCAACGTTGATTTGTGGTACGCGTATGTATTCAGCAAAGCCGCCGGGGTCAAAATTCGTGGTGTGCAGGGTGTCGCATGCGGTGTGGTTGCCGTTTAGACAGTAGTGGCACGTGTTGCAGGGGACATGGTGTGAGATGAACACCCTGTCGCCTTTTTTGTAATGTTCAACCCCTTCTCCAACCTCGACTACCTCCCCCGTAATCTCGTGGCCGAGCACCAGTGGCGCCTTTTTGATGCGGTACCACTCCATCACATCACTGCCGCAGATGCCGCTGGCCATCACCTTTACCAACAGCTCGCCAGGGCCAATCTGCGGGGTCGGCCTCTCCTCCAACCGCACGTCCCTGTTGTTGTAGTACACCGCTACGCGCATCGATATTGAGACCTCTGCGAAATTCGAGACAGAAATGTCATTGCGAGGTATTCCGTCGCCTACGGCTAAGGATACCGAGGAGCCAAAAGCGACGAAGCAATCTCGTGAGTGGCTTTTACTATAAAACCTGAGATTGCTTCGCTTCGCTCGCAATGACAAATGAAGTATGGGGCGTCTTAAC
This sequence comes from Candidatus Brocadiales bacterium, assembly GCA_046758865.1. GTDB lineage: Bacteria > Planctomycetota > Brocadiia > Brocadiales > Bathyanammoxibiaceae > JBHIBD01. Next base: position 1,704 of record JBHIBD010000064.1, read on the forward strand.
GTACCTTACATTAATTATTTTCAGAAGACGTAGGGGCGACCCGCCGGACCGCCCCTACAAAGATAATCAACGACTATGAAGGGTGTTGTCTGCCGAGAATTGAGGCGACAAGATTTTGTGAAGGTTTTGTCACAGCTCCGAGACCACTGGTTCTTTGCCGCTCTTAACCTCATTGAATATCTCATTGGCCTCCTTGGCGGTGGCCTTTTTGTGGATAATGGCACGCAGGGCCTTGGCCATGGCCACGGGGTGGTCATGTTTCCAGATATTCCTTCCCAGGTTTATACCTATGGCACCTTTTTGCATACCGTCGTGGACAAACTCAAACACCGGAAGCTCTGTATCAAACTTGGGTCCGCCTGCCATAACTACCGGAACCGGACAGCCATCTGTAACCTTCTCAAAGTCTTCGCACCAATATGTTTTTACCACCCTGGCACCCAGCTCTGCAGCGATGCGACAGCACAGACCCAGGTAGCGGGCGTCTCTTTTCTCCAGCTCCTTGCCCACGGCGGTGACTGCCATTACCGGTATGCCATATTCTTCACACTCATCCACCAGCCTACCCAGATTTACCAGTGTTTGATGCTCATACTCGCTGCCTATAAAGATAGACATGCCAACCGCTGAGGCGTTAAGCCGAAGGGCCTCTTTTACGGAGGTAGTAATACTTTCATTTGCAAGGTCTTTCCCGAGCATGCTGGTGCCGCCAGATACGCGAAGGATGATTGGTTTACTTTTATCAGGGTTTATTGCCGAGCGCAGTACGCCCCTTGTGACAAAGAGTGCGTCGGCATAAGCAAGCAGCGGTTTAATTGTTTCGCCCGGTCTTTCTAATCTGGTTGTGGGTCCTTGAAAGTATCCATGGTCTATCGGTAAAAACATACAGTGGCCGTCTGATTTTATCAGTTGTGCCATGCGGTTTTTCATTCCCCAATCCATTTCTAACCCTCCTCTACCTATTGAGACCTCTGTAAGAGGAAAACGGACAGAACCTCATTTCTCAGGTCGTACGATTAAATAGCCCTTGTTTGTCAACCAGTGGTGAAACTCATACGTAGTATGTATACAGGCAGTCTGACATCTTTTGCGTATCTTCTGATACTCCTCAGAACCTTCCTGTTGGGCGTCCAGTTCCAACTGTAGGGGGCATCTTATGTCCTTACAGTATTCCCTTCGCTTATAGTCCGCATATCCCTTTATTGACATGACCTCGCCCTTTTGACTCGTGCGGATTTTTATCGGACCCCCCGCAGATTCTCAGGTCTGTAAAGCCTCAGGAGAAGGCAGATTAGGCAATTTTTACCACACAACCAAAATAGTGTCAACGTCAAAATACCCAGGTAAGTTTTCAATGAAGTGAGGGATTTCAAGAGAGTGTCACGGAGACAGCAATTCTTCCAGGCGTGGCACAATAGGCAAGACTGCATCTGACTCTGGTGGTTTAAGGACACAAAAACTTAGATCCTTCTGGTTATGATAACCTCAATTAATTAACAACTTGCCCAAAAGAAGATTGTTGACATTTACGGTATGTCCTGATACCATCTAAACCCCTTTTGATACCTCGTTACTGCCAAGGGAAAAACCGGAATGGATGTAGCAGAGACTCTAAAGCCCGTTTACCCCTCCATGATGGAGGTGGAAAAGCGTCTTTACACAGACCTAGCCGTTAACAATAAAGAGGTTGGGGAGATAATCCTCCACGTAAGCAAATTTAAGGGCAAGAGGGTTAGGCCTGCCCTCCTTCTCCTTTCTGGAGAGATTTGTGGAAAGATAGTCCCCCAGCATATAGACCTGGCGGTTGTAGCGGAACTGGTACATATTGCCACGCTGATTCACGACGATGTAATCGACGACGCCACCATAAGAAGGCATGTTGAAAGTGTGAACGCAAAGTGGGGAAGAGAGATATCCATACTGCTAGGAGACTATATCTGGTCGAGGGGTTTTACTATTCTGGCCTCTATGGACTCGCAGATAGCCACCTATATAATGTCTCAAACAGTAAACATCATGTGTGAAGGGGAGCTTGTTCAGCTCCTAAGGCGATACGACCTAAGCCTGACGGAAGACGAGTACCTGGACATAATAGAGCGTAAAACGGCCAGCCTATTTGCCACGAGCTGCCGTCTTGGTGCAATGTTTGCTGGTGCAAACCGCAAGATGCAAGAAACCTTGACCGCCTACGGCCTTAAAGTCGGTATGGCATTTCAAATAGTAGACGACTGTCTTGATATAATTGGGAGTGAAGACGAGATGGGAAAGTCACTTTCCTCCGACATAAAAAAGGGAAAGCTGACCCTGCCCATAATACGAGTGGTTGGAAACCTTCCAGAGGCCCGAAGGGAGAGCACGTGCAACTGGATCTTCCAGAATTTTAGTGACCAAAATCGTAGCACAGTGCTGGGACTCCTTACGGAACACGATGCTGTGGAGTATGCCATGAATAAGGCCCACTTCTATATACAAGAGGCCAAGGACAGTATTTTATGCCTACCAGAGTCCGAGAGCAAAACAGCCCTATTGGACCTGGCCGATTATGTAGTCAACAGAACCAAATAAACGCCTTCTAGCCTGCGCTCAACCTCAAAGTCATCAATGACAATCTCGCGGCGTGGGCAATTGAGCATCCTACCGCAATGAGACTCTCGATAAGCACCGTCCTGCTTTTTAAAATCTTCTAACTTTCAGGGCTGATGGTAGAGCCTTAATACGTTTCCTTCTGTGGAGTCCCCCAGATCACCCAGAATATCCCACAGATGGTCTTGGCGTCTAATATCTCACCCTTCTTAATCTTATCTACTGCCTGACCCAGTGTCATCCTCACCACGTTTATGCCCTCTTCGGGTTTGTGCTCCATCTTTATTAGGTTTGTTGCCCTGTAAAGGTGCATTACCTCGTTCATCACCCCAGGTGAGGTGTAGAACTGGCCCAGTTTTTCCATCCTTCTGGCAATCAAACCAACTTCCTCACCCAACTCCCGCACGGCGCATTGCTCTGGGCTTTCTCCCCTCTCAATAGTTCCAGCGGGTATCTCGTACAGCTCAGAACTCACGGCGTAACGGAACTGCTTTACCAAAAACACGTCCCCATCCTTTGTTACAGGTACAACGGCCACAGAGCCAGGATGAACCACAACCTCCCTATAAATACGCCTCCCGCTCGGAAGCTCAACCTCATCTCTATGGAGGCGCAGTCTCCTTCCACCATATATCATTTCGCTCTGGAGGGTCTTTTCCAATTCATTTCCTCCTATCAGGCAAAAAGAAATTGTTGTTGTAGATTTGATGCGCCCAAGGTTATATGTGTAGCACAATAATTCATCTTAGGCAAGGCGCAGGCAGTTCTAGTCCGCAACAGCTTTCCATAAAAACCGTCTCCAGGCCCTTATTGCGCGCATATGTTACTGCGCCCTCGGCGGGAAAGGCAATGCCGTCAAATCCCGCATCTATAGCCAACCGGTCAACCATTTGCTTGTACTCGCCCATAGGGCGTGCGCAACCCAGGATGATAGGGGTGGAGGGCATGTTCGACCGCGCCTCTTGAAAAAAATCCCCTACTGCCTCAATTGGCGGTGGAGTAACATCCTCCATTGGCGTACCTAGGAGTGGTGTTAATATTACAATCACCAAGGCCTTGAGACTGTGTAGCGAGACAATCTCCAGGGCCGTCTCTTCCCCCTTGAGCATACCGTAATGGAGTCCAAGCACAATGTGGGGCATCACCGGTATCTCGTGCCGGGATAATGCATGCATAGATGCCTCGTAGTCCTTGACGCTTGCCTTAAGGTGATAGACATCTCCTATGGTCTCATTACTACCTATCACGTCCATAAGCACGGCGTCTACGGCAGCCCAATTAAGAGCTCTTGCCAGGGTGTCATCTACAATTCCAGAGTGGACAAATATCTTCAGTCCCAAACTCCTCTTAATTTCTCTCATTGCATCAAAAAACCTTTCCAGAGGCACACGTCCGTACGTATCACAACCACCTGAGATGAGCACCCCTGTTGTGCCGGTTGAGGCGGCCTTGCGGCATGTTTCAAGGAGTTTTTCCGGTGTGGCGGCGGCCCTCATGTGTCTCAGAAGCTGCCCTCCACAGTGGTCACAGTTGAGCATGCACTCCCTTCCGGTTATGCTTATAGGCAGGAAGTTATGTGGGGTCTTTTGGGCAAATTCTTCTATCTCGTAGCGCTTAAGCCCTGGGGCATAGAAAACAATCCGACCTTGCTTATGCATTCCTTTTCTCACAATTAATTCTTTCTGACGTAGCGTAGCAGTCACGCCGGAGGCGGATCTGCCTCTGGCACGACTTGCTGCCACGTTCAGACGTTGGAGCAAGCCCCAACGCTACATTGTGCAAGGCCCCATGAATGGGGCAACTACAAATAAAGGACAACCATTCACCTTAGGCCGATTGCCATTTTGTCATTGCGAGCGAAGCGATGTCACGCTAGAGGCGGATTCGCCTATCCTTTTGGCGAAGCAATCTCTTGAACACACAGGAGATTGCTTCGGGGCTGCGCCCCTCGCAATGACGCATGGACCCTTGTAGCGTCCGTTCACTGCATCGGACGAACAAAAATAACGTCGGATACAGAGATCCGACGCTACAAAAAACTTGCCTGATAAATCAGGCAGCTACAATTGGGGCTGTGCCTCATTTCTTTTCCTCTTCTGCAAACAACCCCTTTTCGGTATATTCCTTATATTCTTGCTCCAACCACGACTGGATGTCTGGTGCACCCTGCACTAAGTCTTTAAGGTCTTCTTCCAGGGTGTTGGGCTCTATTACCACGAACCAACCCTTTCCATAAGGGTCTGTATTTACCAGACGCGGGTCGTCAATGACCTCCTGGTTTACTTCTGCAATCGTTCCGCTCACGGGGGCCTTTAGTGGGCCGATATATTTGCCAGCCTCAAGGGAACCAAATGAACGCCCCTTGGTGGCTGTCCTTCCTGGAGGCAGCAACTTGACATAGGCCACTGTACCTGCCGCCTTCTGGCCAAACTGGTCCAGGCCCACCCTTACCTTGCCACCTTCTATCTTGGCCCATAGGTGGTCCTTACGGTCGTAAAAGAACTCGTCGGGGAGAAATACATCCTCGAACTTGGCCATTGATAAAACCTCGGCATCTAAATGGATTTGAGGAGTAGTTCGGTTATATCCATCACCTGCAGTCTGCCTTCAAGATGTTTCCTTGCACCGTGGAACATGCGTTTACACTGTGGACATGCTACTACAAGTGCCTCGGCACCGGTCTCCAGGAAGGTGTTGTAGGTGCTATACGATATCTCAGAGGCCATGATGGGGTCTGCGGCCTCCAAGACTCCGCCACCTCCGCAGCAGATGGCCCTGGACTTATGGTTGCGCGTCTCACGGAAATCAATTCCAGGAATGGCCCTTAATACCTCCCTTGGAGACTCGTACACACCAACGTTTCTCCCCAAATCACATGGGTCATGGTAGGTTACCTTCAACTTGTTCTGGCTGGGCTTAAGCCTTCCCTCCTTTAGAAGCTCCTTTATAAACTGGGTAGAGTGCTTGAGTTTTACTCCTTCCAGGAATGGGGAATATTCATTGTCCCAGGTCATATAACAGGAGGGGCAATTGAAGACCACTGTATCCGCCCCAATCTCCCTTAATTTCTTGATATTGTGCCTCCTGAGCCCTTCCATCTTGTCCTTCATACCAGCGGCCTTTAGTGGAAAGCCGCAGCAGAACTCTTCAGGACCCAGTATGGTAAAGTCTACCCCCGCCCTTATGAGCAGAGCGGCAAATGCCTGGGGTATATCCTGTGCCAGGGGTGAAAAACTGGATACGCAGCCTACAAAGTACAGGACCTTTGCCTTGGGCTTCTGGAGCCCTTCATAAGATGGGTTTCCCCCCATGAAATCTACCCACAATGCCCGCTCTACGTTGGGATAGTTGAATATGTTCCCTTCGTTGGCCACACCGTCCTTTAGGTGTGTAAAGCCCTTGGGAAATTTGCTGACCCCTGTGGAATATTCTTGTCTTATCGAGTACCAAAGATTTTGGAGGTCTATTTTGGAGGGGCACACATGGGTGCAGTAGCCGCATAACGTACAGCGGAAGGCGGCCTCTGAAAGGGTGAACAGGTCCTGTTCAGAGAATTTCCTTCCGCCAAGAAACCTGGACGCCCACCTGGGACCGTATTTATGGAGGAGGTGGCCTCTTATGTCTTTAAGCTTTACGGCAGGCGCTATAGGGTCCACCTCGCGGTTTTTGTAGGTCTCACATACTCTGAGGCACTCTCCACAGCGGGTACACCCCGAAAATTCTATGAGCTGTTTAAGGGTAAAGTTTGGGGTGTTCCCATTTGGGTCAATAGAAACGAAAGACTGCCTGTGGTCGAGTGAATTGAGCATCAGTGTGAGAGGGGTGGCAAATAGATGAAAGACCCTGGAAAAAGGGATATATGAAAAGAATGCCAGTGAGACCAGGGCGTGGAACCACCAGGTGTAAAGGTGTGAGCTAGTCCAGTCTAGGTCCAGGGGTGAGAAGATAGTCGCTAGGCTGGCACCAATAAACGATGCCCTTGACTCCAGGGCGCCAGATAACAGACGGAGTCCCTCCACCACATACCCGCTTACAAGGGATGCAAGAAGTAGTAGCACCAGAATCTTATCGTCCAGAAATGTCTTCAGGTAGGGTAGCTTCAATACGTAACGTCTGTGCAGGGCCAGGAGAAGGCCCACAAGCAGGAGTATTCCAGCGGCATCATTGACAAAGGCAAACCATGGTTCGTCCTTTCCAATCTCCAAAATGCCCCAATCAGTGAATTGGTCGCCTAGACTCCCTATAAAGAAAAGGATGCAAAAGCCCAGCGCCAGGGGGAAGTGCATGGGCCAGCGTGTGGGGTCTTCCCTTAAAAGGGTCTTTTCAAGCAAGATGTCTCGGTAAAATAGGCGGAAGAAACCCCTGGCGAAAAGCACCTTATATAGGGCGCTGGTGAGAAAGGAAAGTCTCTCGCCGAAGCTACCCGCGTTGGTCCTGGTAAGACTCCCCTTAAACCAGAAGCCCAGGTTGGCAAGGATGCCTACAACAAATACGAAGACCGACAGGACTTCAACTGCAAGAAATAGGCGTGGGTATTGCTCCAAGATTTTTATCCCTTAAGCGTGCAATCCTTCAGTGTATGTAGGTCAGCTAAAGGCGGTTAGTCTGCCTTTTCTATAAAAATCCTCCAGAGGTTGTCGGCCTCCTGGACGATTTCTATAGGATAGCCCTTCTTTTGGCAGAAATTGGGGATTGTGTTTTTGGCAGCCGGCTCGTAGTCGCACGTAACCTCCAGAACCTGCCCCTTTGAAATACCCTTCAATGAGTCCCTGGTATCTATCAAGGTGTATGGACATATCTTACCACGAATATCCACCGACCGGTCAGGCTGTCTTTCCCGCAAGGAAGCCATTTCCTCTTCCAAAGGCCCTTACTATGCAAAATTTATGACCTTGTTCTGAACTATCAGGTCTACAAGCTGGCCGTAACCTATAAATTCCACGTCCTCAGGGACACGGTCTACCAGGCCCCTTTTTTCGACGTCGTCTCTCAATATGTACACCTTTGCCTTCGAACCCACAAAGCGTCGTGCATCAAAGTAAACGCCATCCTGTATAAGCACCACCTGGGCGTCGGCATCCAGTTTTGCTATCTTAAGGCCGTTTTCGCCGTAAGCCTTGTTTATCAGGTAAAGATTAGACACTTAATCCACCCCTAAAAATCTATCACAAAATCTGCCGCTTGGACGAGCGTTACAAGCTCTTTGCGTGACGTAATATCAAACTCGGTGGCAACATCCCTCTCCTTTATCCCACGTTCCTTCAGAGACTCTTTCTCCACCACCATCTTGGCACCCTGTTTCTGAAGGGTTGATATATACTTTTCCGTGTCCCTTCTGTCTACACCATGAAGGGTGAAGTAGATGCCATCGCCTAAATAAGCCACAGTGACAGTATTCTCGTCAATGCCACTTGTGATTCCCACAGCAGCCCTCAGCCCTTCTGTGTAATAGATGCTGCCGTGCGGTACCTGGTTTATAGTGACAAGTACCGTCTTTTGAGCCACAAGAAGCCCCCCTATTATAATGTAATAAGGCTATCTACCTCACTTACTATCTCGGCGAAGTCTGGCAATCCACCAACCACCACGCCTTCAATATAATCCTTTCCCTTCTCCAGCCCACGCGCATTCACGCAAATGCCACAGGCTATAATCTTTGCGCCCTTTTTCACCAGCTCCTCAAAACGGTCCTTGGGCACGGTGGGTATATCAGGGAAGGTTTGAAATTTTATGGGATTATACACACCATCGAGATACAGAAACATCTGTACCTCGTGGCCCTTGTCCAGAGCAGCGTTAGCAATATTACAGGCCGTCTCCCAATTCTCGAACTGGTAAGGACCAAGGGTGAGCAACAAACCTATCTTTGCCATTTGGTTATTCCATAGACTAGAAATGTACCTGGCAGAATTCTTGGTAGTCTATGAGCTCTTTAATTGTCGGTTTATCCCCGCAGACTGGGCACTTGGGGTTCCTGCGGATACGTACCTTGCTGAACTCCGAGGTTAGGGCGTTATAGAGTAAAAGCTGCCCCTTGAGAAGCTCTCCCTTGCCCAAGAGGAGCTTTATCACCTCCGTGGCCTGGATAGTCCCTATTACCCCGGGCAACACCCCAAGCACACCGGCCTCCTGACAGGAGGGCACCATGTCGGCGGGTGGAGGCGTTTCAAAGAGACACCTGTAACAAGCCGTCTCACCCGGCACAATGGTAGTTACCTGGCCTTCGAACTTAAAGATAGAGCCGTGGGATAAGGGTTTGCCCAGCATCACACAGGCGTCGTTGACGAGATACCTTGTAGGAAAATTATCGGAACCGTCAAGTATTACGTCATAGCCCTTTATGATGTCCATTATGTTTTCAGCGGTGAGCCTCTGCATGTAGGGAATTACCTCTACATCGGGGTTAATGGCCTCAAGGGTGGCCTTTGCAGAGAGGGCCTTAGGGTAGCCTACGTCCTTTGACGAGTGCAGTATCTGGCGCTGGAGGTTGGAGTGGTCCACATCGTCATTATCCACTATGCCGAGCTTTCCGACGCCGGCCGCGGCCAGATAAAGGGCCGCAGGTGAGCCCAGCCCGCCGGCACCTACCAGAAAGACCTTCGACCCGAGGAGCTTCTTCTGTCCCCGCCCGCCTATCTCGTTCAGTATGATGTGCCTTGAATAGCGCTTTATCTGTTCTTCGGAAAAATCCATACCCTCAATCAGTCTCCTTTTTAAATACCATCTTCCAGTCAGTATCGTTTACTTTATCGACTGTCAATACCTTCTGCCCCTCGTTTTTCATGCTCTTCGGCACGTTTTCAACAGCAGGCGCATGGTCTACAATTACCTCCAGGACCTCGCCAATCTGCATGTCCTCCAGTGCAAGCTTCGACTTCACAAAAGTATAGGGACAGACCTCCCCCCTTAAGTCTATTTTGCGATGAGGTGCAACGTCTTTGGTGTCGCTTACCACAATCGTTATTTCCCTCATTCTGCAAGTAATGAGATGATGGTAAGAAACTTAATTATAACATAAAAGGGTGCCCTTTCAACCACTTTTTAATCTTCAAAAAGAGGTTGACAGCATCTCATGTCATGTTAAAATTACGTTATTACCTTAGTTCACTAGTCCCCCAGGAGTAAGAGTTATGATAAAGATGGAACTAGCCAGGATAATGATTTCTGAGACCAGTGACCATCAGATTATAGTGCTAAAGGAGTCACAGGGCCAGCGGAGCTTCCCTATTGTCATCGGGCTTCACGAGGCCTGGGCCATAGACCGCGCAGTAAAAGAGATACCAACTCCAAGGCCACTTACACACGACCTCCTCAATAACGTGATAGAGGGGCTGGGGGCAGGCCTTTCACAGATTGTCATAAATGATTTGAGGAATAACACCTTTTACGCCAAGCTGATGATCCATAGAAGCAATGGAACCGTTGAGATAGATTCCCGCCCCAGTGATGCCATAGCCCTCGCTATGCAGAGGAAGACACCGATATTTGTGGAAGAGAAGGTTCTCGATGAGGTCTGCAGGTGGAACAACCTCTAAGGAGGGATGGCCGAGTGGACTAAGGCGGCAGTCTTGAAAACTGCTGTGCGCTTTGCGCACCGTGGGTTCGAATCCTACTCCCTCCGCCACGTAATAAATTTTGCAAGGAGCAAAATTTAGACGTGGCCGGGACGTTTAAATTTGCATTAACAAATTTATTACCGTCCCGCCATCATTTATTTAAGACTTATGTACTATGTCTATATCCTACAGAGCGAGAAAGATAGTAGACTATATATTGGTTATACAACTAATTTAAAGAAAAGAATTCAGGAACATAACAGCGGTAAAAGTTTAGCAACTAAACCATTCCAGCCTTATAAACTTATTTTCTACGAAGCATTTCTTAATAAAGCTGACGCAAAAGCAAGAGAGAAATATTTAAAATCTGGCTGGGGATTTAGAAGTATTAAAAAGATGCTACGGAATTATTTAAATTAAAGGTAAGGTGAGGGCTAGCCAGCCGATTTTAGGCGCAAAATCGATTTTTTGTCTTTGCCCCGCAAAACGGGATGCCAGAAGCGAGCTTTTTTTAACTTCGGAATATGGAATACTCTATTCTCGAGTATTAATTTATTAAATTAATGAAAGATTTTTTATATCAAATCCAAAAGGGGTTAGATTCTAATTTGTATTTTCTCTCACTTCTTGCTGCTTTGGTTCTTCCAGATATCTGCGGAGCAATTTCTTCTGAAGATGGACAGGCTAAACCTGAAAAATACAAAGCATGGTTTGATAAATATGTTGCTCCGAAATACAATAATTTTTTGAATGGAAATGATTGCTATTATTTTCGTTGCTCTTTGCTTCATCAGGGTAGCTCGCAACACAGCAAAAGTAATTATAAAAGGGTGCTTTTTGTCGAACCATCAGCAA
>JBHIBD010000065.1:0-11723 GCA_046758865.1 Candidatus Brocadiales bacterium
TATATGCGCTAGATAAGCAGAAAGGTCTCCTTTTATCAAGGTGATAGAGAGGTTTTTTCCGGTTTATTTGATATGAGTAATAAGTTCTTCATACTCCTTTTGGGCCCTTGAAGCTTCTCCACTCGATAGAGGGATAGATTGACCCTTGATGTCAGTGCCTGATAATCTTCTTCGCGAATAAGGCAATAGACCCTTTCCTTGCCGCTCAGGAAGGAGACAAGCTCGTCTTGAGAAAATATTATATTTGGATGAGACTTGGTGTAGTAGATATAGGCAGGTCTGAACATATTATAAACAGCCCAGGGTGTGCCTGGCTGGATGAGGTTTGATATCCTCAGACAAAGGGATTTTTCAGACCGTCTCTTATTGTCCCATAAGAACAGGAGTCTGCCATAGGCCGCTTCAAAGGTGCTTGTTATTAGGAATATGAAAATGAAGAGTACTCTGAACTGCCTTGTCCTGATGGCGTACCACAGTGTTCCTATTAGGCAGACGAAAGCTACTGTGAGAATAGTAATTGTTAACGGGGTAGGATGAAACTGGTGTGCATGGGCCTTTGAGAAGATTTGGGCCACCATAAGGCCCAGGAATACAGCAAGTCCGTACGTGAGCATTGGCCCCTTTTTTGGCCATCCCTTTAGTGGCAACTTTTCCATAAGTTCATCCCAAAAGCTTCCGAGGAGGAGGGCTATCGCAGGGTAGACGGGCAAGATGTAGCGGCTGAATTTTTGAAGGGCTACTGAGAAAATAAGGAGCATGACAAGGAGCCACATCCCAGCGAATTCTATTCCTTTCCTTTCTTTAACCGTTTTCCTGAGATATAGGTAAACGACACCAGGTAGTGCTAAGGACCAGGGCAGTGTGCCTGAGAAGATGTTGGAGAAGTAGAAGAAAAATTTTCCTATGCTTAAGGGGGTCTTTGCATGGTGCATGAATTGCCCTAAGAGTCCCTCAATATGTCCTCTACCATCTGATAGGTATGCTGGTAGGAGCCAGATGAGGATTACGGCCGCAAGCAGGAGGCCTCCAAGTAGCGGCTGGATTTCTTTAAGGAGCTTGAGGTCGTTGCGCATCCATAAAAAGGAGGTCACAACACCCCCTACCATCAGGAAGGTTATCGGCCCCTTGGTTGTTATGGCTGCCAGACCCATAAGTACCCACGCCATAAGGAAGTACCTTCTCCTGCGGTTTTTGTTGGTGTATCCGAAGTAAAAAGAGGCTAGGGATGCGGCGACAAAAAAGGAAAAAGGCACATCCAATCTGGCCATGCATCCATATTTGTGGAACTGGGGCATGCTGACCATCATAAGGGCCGCCAGCAGGCCTGCACGGGGATTAAAAAGCCTTTTTCCCAGGAAATAAACCAGTAGCACTGTGCCCAGGGCCATGAGCATAGAGGGGATAATGGCAGTAAACTCTGTAATGTCCCCTTGAGGAAGGCTCAATATGGCTTCAAGCCAGAAATAGAGAGGAGGCTCACCGTAGTATGGGTCACCGTTAAGGCGGAGCGCAAACCAGTGCCCGTCCGAGAGCATCTCCCTGGCAACCTGGGCGTACTTAGGCTCATCTGTCCCAACAAACTCCCTCACCCAGAGGTTTGGGAAATATATCGCTAACCAGAGGATTACAAGGAGAAGTACGCTAACCCTACCATTACCCTGAAGGATATCCTTCATATCTCAGACCCCGGTGGAATCTTTTGGATCTCATCGGGCTTATTGGATATCAGAACGAACTTGGCTGCCCTCTTACCGGTCTTTTCAAGTTCTGTTATCTTGAAGGCTGATACATTAAGGGTTGAGAGGTCTATTTTTGCATAGTCCCCTTCTCTTACGATACAATAAACCCTTTCCTTAGATGAAAGGAAATCAGCAAGGTCCTTTTCTGACCCAATGGTTTTGAGGTGCGTCCTTCCATAGAATACGTAGTCCGGACTGAAGAACCTGTAAAGCGCCCAGGGTGCACCGGGCTCCATGTTCGCAAGCGCCTTCTCACAGACGGCCTTTTCTGCACCTGCCTGGCTTTCTTTGGGAAGGGATATCTGCGTGTACGCCATGTCAAAACTGGTTATCATTACGAAGAAGCTGATAAAAAGAACCTTGTACTGGCCTGCTTGAACCGAGAACCACCAGGTCATAAGCAGCGCTATCATACACAGGGCAATTAGGTTGCCCACAATGGGTGTTAAGACAATGGCGTGAGAGGTTGTGAGTACCACAACTATTCCAGCAGACAATGAAAGGGTAAGGACAGGTATCACCTTTATCTTAGACCATGTTTCAGAGGTCTTGGCAATGTAATGGTCCCATAGGGCCGCCGCTGCTAGGGCTATTGCCGGGTATATGGGCAGTATGTATCTTGAGCGCTTTGCCATAATGGCCGAGAAGACAATCCACATGGCGATGAACCAAATTGCAGACAGACGTAGCCCTTCCCTGTATTTATCATCAATATCACGTCTCAGGTAGAAAAAGAGTGCCGGGAGGATTAAAGACCAGGGGAGTGTACCCACAAAGGCCTCTGTAATGTAGTAAAAGGGTTTTATGTATTTGGGACTCTGACCAACGTGGTGGCTAAAGTGCCCTACCAGCCCCTGGATATAGTCAGGCCCCCCTATTATGTACCCTGGTAGTAGCCATATCATTATGGTCGCCAACAGGACAACCCCCCCCAGTAGGGGTTCTGTCTCCCACATGCGGTGAAGCTCCCTACGGCTGAGGAGATACAGGAATATGACCGGGACTATTAGTACCACACCAAGGCCCTTTGTCAGCATGGCCAGGCCCATGAGAAACCAACCCCATAGAAGATACCACCTTTTATTAGAAGACGTGGTAAGGCCAAGGTAAAAAGCGGCGATACTGGAGGTTATAAATAGGGCCAGAGGTGTCTCCAGTTTTGCAATGCAGGCATATTTGTGGAACCCAGGGCTCGTGGCGAGGATTATGCCCGCCAGGAAACCCGCGCGTGCGCTATAAAGCCTCTTGCCCAGGAAATAAGCCACCAGCACTGTACCAAGGGCTGAGAGGGCGGAGGGTAGCCTGAGCGTGAATTCCGTTACATCCCCTACCGGAATACTCGTCAGGGCAATGAGCCAGAAGTAGAGGGGAGGTTTATTATAATACATCTCGCCGTTGAAGTATGGTACGAACCAGTGCCCGTTTAGGAGGGTCTCCCTCGCTATCTCTGCGTAAAGGGTCTCACGGCCGCACCACAGGTCTCTTCCACCCAGGTTGGGAATGTATAGTGTCAGGCAGAGGAGAACCAGAATTATAGGATAAAAACGTTCCTGAGACAGTGGCTCTTTATTTAAATATCCTTTCATTTAGTACCTTTATCATGCCTGGGCAACGACTTACCCGCCAGTTGGCCGATTAGAAACCAGTACAAACACTGAGTTTTTCATACCTGGTCCCTTTAGCCTGGCGACCTCTCTCACAGGAAGTCTTAGTTCCTGGAGCTGCTCTTCCCTTATCAGGCAATAGACCCTTTTCTCGGAGGAAAGGAATTTGGCCAAATCCTTTTTGGTGTCAACACGCTTGGGATACGTCCTGGTGTAAAAGGTATGTGCGGGCCTAAGACCCTTATAGACGGCCCACTCGGCGCCGGGTACCATGGAGCTCACGATGCCCTGGCAGAGGGCCTTCTCTGATCTCTCTTCATTCTCTTTTGGTAGGAGAAACTGATAGCGGCTCACCCCAAAGGTGATTAGCACCAGGAATATGGCCCCAAAGATGAGACGGAACTGTCCACCCCGCAGTGCAAAGTATATTGCTGTAAGCAGACACACAGCACCCAAGGCAAGGCTCGGGACTGGGGCTGGAAGGCAGTGAGACTCCAGCAGGGCTATTTCTACTCCCACAACCATGGCAAATAGCAGTAGGGGAAGGGCCTTTAAGGTTGGCCATGCAGGTAAACTCTTTGTCAGGTATCCATCCAAGGGGACTGCTGCAAGCAATGCCGCTGCAGGATAGAGGGGCAGTAGATACCTGCTGTGTTTGGTAGCGATCACGCTGAAGACCACAAACATAACCAAAAACCATATGCATGGCAATCTCAGCCCTTCCACTTTGTTTTTATAGAACATAAAGATGGCTACGGGGATGAGTAAGGCCCAGGGGCCGAGCCCGAACAGTTCTGGCAGGTAGAAGTAGAAACTTTTTGAATGGTATTCGTGTGTTACATATGCGCTTAGCAACGAGTAGAGCCCCATGATGTAAGCGTATCCCCCTTCAAAGTAGACCAGCAGGACCCAGCCCATGACGGTTGCAACAAAGATAAACCCACCAAGGACCATTCTTGTCTCTCCTAGAAGCTTGAGTTCTTTCTTAGAGTAGAGATACAAGAAGACTATCCCTGCTAACATCAGTGGTACTAGCGGCCCCTTTATCAGTGCTGTTAGGGCAGCAAAGAACCCGCCCAGGTAGTAATAGCTATTTTTAGAGCGGATAAAGCCGAGGTAAAATGCGGCCAGGCTGGATGTGGCAAAGAGTGCAAGGGGCATGTCTATACGGACCATGCAGGCAGATTTATAGAACTGGGGTGACGAGGCGAGTATTAGCGCCGCAAGCAGTCCCACGCGCTGGCTGAAGAGTTCCTTCCCTAGGAGGTAAATGACCAACACCATGCCCAGTGCACTGAGGGCAGATGGCAGCCGGGCAGTAAATTCTGTAACATCGCCGACGGGTATGCTTACAACTGCGATAAGCCATGGGTAGAGAGGGGGTTTTATGGTGTAGATCGCACCGTTATAGTGGGGTATGATCCAATGTCCACCCACTACCGTTTCCCTGGCCACCTCCGCATACTGTGGCTCGACACTCCCCCATAGGTCCCTGTTGCCCAGACAGGGGAGATATAGGAAAAGACATAGAACGGTTAAAATGAGGACCCAAGGCAGTTCTTTCTTAGGAAGCTCTCTCATCTAATTCTTCTATTATTTCATAGTCAATATGTCTGTTGTGCATCCACTTCACTGCCAGGAGGTCAACCAGGTACTTGAAGAGGCGGTTTCTGATATTGTACTTAGACTGGCCGTGTGTCCTCGGATAATGGGTTATAGGGATTTCTGTCACGCGAAAGCCCTCCATCCGGCAGAGGGTCGGATAGAAACGGTGTAGACCCTTAAATAATTTTACCTTTTTGGCCACCTCCCTTTTCATGGCCCTCAGTGGGGAACCTGCATCCATTGCATCATCACCCATCAGCCACCTTCTAACAAAATTGCCTCCCCAAGAGAATATTCTCCTTATGGGGTCGTCCTGTCTCTTAG
The DNA here is from genome assembly GCA_046758865.1 of Candidatus Brocadiales bacterium. Classification (GTDB taxonomy): domain Bacteria; phylum Planctomycetota; class Brocadiia; order Brocadiales; family Bathyanammoxibiaceae; genus JBHIBD01. The sequence continues at coordinate 5,273 of JBHIBD010000065.1, forward strand.
CACGTCGGCCCCAGGCCACGTCGTAGTCTTTGAGTTGTTCGAGTAATCTAGGTATGTCCTTGGGTTCGCTCTGCAAGTCTGCATCCATAGTTATGATGATCTCACCCCTTGCTGCACCGAACCCGGCGGCCAGGGCTGCTGTCTCGCCGCAGTTTTTCTTGAAGTGTATAACCCTAACAGAGGGGCTGTTGGCATTGATGTCCCTAAGAATCTCGAGGCTCTTGTCTGTGCTCCCATCATCTACAAATATAATCTCATAGGGACTGCCTAATCCTTTAAGAACTGCCTGAAGTCTGGAATGGAGTTCCTTAAGGTTCTCTTCTTCGTTGTGCAGGGGGAGTACGACAGAAAGTTTTTGCACACTAGCCACGGAATACCTGGAAAATCTCCTTTTGAGCTATTTTACGTGCTGCTTTACGGCATCTACAACCGTTTCAATTTGCTCCTGTGTCATCTCCGGATAGAGCGGCAGACTCAGGATGGTAGCTGCGGCCTCCTCTGCCATTGGGAATGACCCTTTACCAAGTCCGAGGTAGGCAAAGGCTGGCTGAAGGTGTAGGGGGATGGGATAGTGTATGCCAGTTTCAATATTTTCCTCCTTTAACTTTTTTCTCAAGAGGTCTCTATCCCTAACCCTTATAACATATAGGTGGTATACCGGCTTAACCCTGTCAGGCACCTCTGGAACAGCCACTTCTTTTACCGGCGATAGGAGTCTGTTATAGCACTGTGCATGCTGCCTTCGTTTTTCATTCCACTTGTCAAGGTATTTTAGTTTTATGGAAAGGATTGCGGCCTGAAGCGCGTCCAGCCTGCTGTTATAGCCCTCGATCTCGTGGCGGTATTTTTCCTGTCTCCCGTGGTTCCTGAACATGCGTACCAGTTCGGCGATACGCCCATCGTTAGTAACCACCGCCCCACCGTCTCCGTAGGCGCCGAGGTTCTTTGCGGGGTAGAAGCTGAAGCATGCAACGTTCCCTATGGTACCAACCCTCTGGCCCTTGTACTCGGCACCGTGGGCCTGGGCCGCATCCTCTATGAGCATGAGGTTGTGGGCCTGGCACAGCTCTTTTAGTTCCTCCATTTGTGCAGGCTGGCCGTAGAGGTGGACAGGCATTATTGCCTTGGTCTTTTTAGTAATCTTTTTCTCTGCCTCGCCAGGGTCCATGTTGAACGTTTTGGGGTTTATATCGGCAAAGACCACCCTTGCCCCTGAGAGGCTTATGGCCTCGGCGGTAGGAGCTGCCGTGTTGGGGACGGTGATTACCTCGTCCCCGGGGCCAATGCCAAGTGCCCTGAGGGCGAGTATCAGGGCATCTGTGCCACTTGCCACACCGATTGCAAAACTGGCATTGCAGAATCTGGCAAAACTGTCCTCAAACTCCTTTACATGTCTTCCAAGGATAAAGGTACTTCCTTCAATGACATTTCTCATTGCGGGCCATATCTCTTCACGGATTGCCTGGTACTGGGCGTCAAGGTCTACGAGTTTTATTTTTTCCATGGTAATTGTGTTCTTCATCTTGCTTCCTTATTAGGTTCAATTTGCTATGGCTACTGTTTTCCCACCCCTTTTCAGCGACACTTGTGCCGTCTCAAGGACCTTGACTACCCTCAGGCCGCACTCGCCGTCGGTAAGTGGCCTCAGCCCGCTCTCGATGCATTCCACAAAGTGTTTACATTCCAGATAAAGCGGTTCATAGTCCTCTAGTTCGGGGGTTGTCACCTCACCCCTCTTTTTCACATACTTGTCCTTTTTCTGGTCGAAGCCATTGGCGCACAGTTCATTTTTTATTACCTTCACTTTCCCATCGTGATTGAGTTCGTCATAGATAATCATGTTCTTGCTGCCGACTATCGTGGTGCTCCTCACCCTTTTGGGGCTCAGCCAGCTTACATGGATTTCTGCATTTATACCAGAGGGGAATTCCATGGAGATGTGCACCACGTCTTCCACCCCTTTCTGGAGGTAGCTGTAACCATGTGCGCTCACACACGTGGGTTCCTGTCCAAGCCAATATAGCATTATGGAGATATCGTGGGGGGCGATGTTCCACATGGCGTTTACATCTGCCTTCACGGTGCCAAGGTCTGTTCTCTCCGAGTATAGATAATAGATATCCCCAAGTGTGCCAGTATTGATGATTTCTTTTACTTTCCTTACTGCGGCGTTGTACTCGAAGATGTGTCCCACCATGAGGGTAAGCCCACAGTCTTCGGCCAGGCGTATCAACTCCCGACACTCACCACCGGTAAGTGCCAGGGGTTTTTCAACAAAGACATGCTTCCCACTGAGCAAGGCACTCCTTGTCATCTCATAATGGAAGGCAGGCTGAACGGCAATCACCACGCTGTCTATCTCATTGTCTTTCAGGAGGGTAGAGTAATCTTTGAAAAACCTTAGCTTGGGATGCGTCTTGGCAACAGAGGTCCGTCGCACATCGTTCCGCTCGCACACCGCATGTACCAACTTGGGGTTTATCTTCAAGAAATTTCTTATGAGGTTGGGTCCCCAATAGCCTGCTCCTACTATTGCCAGCTTAGTCATTCTCCTTTATCTGTCACCTGTCCTTTGTTGAGCTAAATAGATAAGAGTTTAAAGCATATAGATTTAAAACTTTGTTGTAAAAATGTCAAACTAATTCTTATGGTTCGAAATGGCTTGATTTTTTTTGAGCCTGTGGTATGCTTTAGCCGTGAGGGTTTAGCCGAAGTATTTGCAAGGTTGGGAGTAAGGTAATGATAGTGAGTGTGGTGCACAACAAAGGGGGTGTTGGCAAGACCACCACCAGCATAAACCTTTCCAGTGGCCTGGCACTTCGCAACAAAAAGGTACTCCTGGTAGACATGGACCCCCAGGCCCATTCGACTAAGGGCGTGGGCGTTATCCTCGAAGACTCTAACCTCTCGATAAGGGATATGCTGATGAAAGAGGTGAGCTCAATTTTTGCCCAGTACTGGGAGGGGGACATAAGAGAGGTAATCCTTGCCAGCCAAAGGGAGGGGCTTGATGTCGTTCCCTCTGAATTACACCTCGGCGATGCTGTCGAAACACTCTATAACCGATGCAGCCAGAACTTCAGGGAATCATTACTTGCTAGATGCCTTGATTCTGTGAAGCGACATTACGACTATATCATTATTGATTGTCCACCGGGTCTTGGACTTTTGGTCGTCAATGCAATAAGGGCCTCGCAGTTCTTAATTATACCCAATGTCATGTCGCGCCTGTCAACAGAGGGTATTGCCGATGTACTGGAGATGGTAAAGAGGGTAAAGGGGAATTTTAATAACTACAGGATACTGCTTACCCTGGTGGACCCGAGATTGAGGATGACTAACGAATATATCATGGACGAACTATCACCATTCAAAGGAACGGTGCTACGCACGCAGATAACCCGCAACGAGGCCATTAACCAGGCCCAAATAGCCCGCCAGGATGTCTTTGCCTTTGCGCCGGGCTCCCGCGGTGCCGAGGACTACGCTAGAGTGACCAGGGAGCTACTGAGGGTGTGGGAGGGATAAATGGGCGCGGCGGGTGAACTCGAACCACTGACCCCCTGCTTGTGAATCCCAGGTAAGGGAAGAGGGTACAGACATCAGATACAAGAGCAGTTCCGCCATGTTTCACGGTGACACATGTACCCTTAACAAGGCGTTACATGCACCCTATTCAAATATGTCTGGCCTCATTGCTATGGATTTCGTAAAAGGTTCTTTTCCACTCAAATATTTATAAATTGTATCTGCAACTATTCTAGAACCGTTCTCGTTGAAGTGAGCATCATCATAGAATGCCGCAGTATTTTTAGGCACACGGCTTGCAAGGTCTATACATTCAATCCCACGCAATTTGCACACTTCGACCAACGTATTATTGTATTTTTTCATTCCCTCATTTAAGGCTTCTTTAGTGTAAGTATAGTACATTCCTCTACCACCCTTCTTTTCAGGGAATGTTGCAAGCCAAAGAAGACCTTCCTCCTGAGGAGTCAAATCTTGTCTCCATATAGAAGGTTGCGTCATGAAGATTAGACGAACCGAATTTGCTTTAGCTATATCAATGAGTTTAATGAGATTGGAACCATACTCCTCTAAAGCAGATGTTAAGTCTGGCATTTTGTCAAGAATCTTTGAGGCATTTTTGCGTCTTTGCCTATTTTTTACTACGTATCTCCCGTTCTTGTCCTGAATTAAATCTTTTAACCAGCCAAGATATAAGGGTTTGACTTGTCGGGCAAAATGCCAGATGGCCATACGTTCATAAAAGGATGTTGCGGGAAAAATAGAGAAGGTATGACCCATTTGACGCTGTTCCCAATCAGGTTTATTTAAAAAATTGTGATTGTAAGACACACCCTGCCGAAGCCTATGCATGAAATCATTGATGCCTACTAAAAATATAACAGCATCAATATTATGATACTGTGGTAACATGTAGTTCATTTGTAATATGTGGTCTCTAGTATTTGCGGCGCTCTTACCAACGTTACCTACCCAAACATTGCATACTGCAAGGCTGTTCAATTTTTCTTGCAGGACATACGGCCAAGCCTCAGTTTGGTCCAAATAAACACATTCTGTTGTGCTTCCGCCTATGGCAATAATTCTGTATTGCTGGTCATCTGAAAATTCATCTGCCCTTATTCCTTGGGAATTGATATAGAATCTTGCCTTCCCGCGCACTCCTGGTATCCAGTCTGGGACAGGGTCAAGGTCCCGCCGCAAATTCGGAGGCCAGACATAGTATTTATTTTGACAAGGGTATAGTATGCGAAGGCCAATTTCGCCTACAGCCAGTGCCGTAAACGACCCAAAAAGTATTAGGATTGCTCTAAGAATGTTTTCTCGATTAAGATACTTGTTCATGCTAAATATTGAAGTCTCTATTCCATTGATCTAATGAAATATAGTTTAAATCCATTCACTTCCTACTCCAATTGATACCTAAATGCAGCCTCCACCCAGTTGAAGGCCAAGATAATATAGCTTGATATACTACAATGAAGAATGTTGTGCCGTTTACAAACCCTGGTAGTGAGACTATTGTTCATCAAAAGGCAATACGATGAACAGATAGGAGAATTTCACAAAACTTTTTGTCGCCGTTCTAGAATATCGCGTATATAAACGGCGCTACAGCTGAGCCCTCAGTAAAGAACATCAATGCTCCAAGCAGCAAAAGTATGATTATCACAGGAGCGAGCCAGAATTTTTTCCTTACGGTCATAAAGTCCCAAAGTTCTGCCAAAAAAGCAATCATTTCAGCCTCCATCTAGATTCGTTTATGTGTGTAATATAGGGATACAGGCTTAGGCCGAGCTCAATTTCATCTCAGCGACATTAAGACTTCTTTCGCCCAATCATTATAAAGAACCCACCTTCTCTTCCTCCACCAACTCCACCGAATAGCATAACCAATTGAACAAAGAGGTGATCAAGCCATGTCCCCCGGGGACTTTTCTTAAATAATTTTTCCTCCGAAGAAAATGGTTCAAACGCCTTAGATTTCGGTATGCTGTTAATAAACTTGACCCCAGTTTGGTCAAACCAATTCATCACTTCGCTAATTGTGTGTTTAGATTCATGGGGATTCTTATACTGATCCATAAACCAAATACGCTTTTTCATATCATCGACATTTTCTCTTAGACGAGGGTCTAACATTTGAAACCGGTCATTTAAAAGTTTAAAAATGAAACGTCTGATGTCAGTAGGGATCCTACCAAAAGTGTTGTAAAGGCCCACTATTATAAACCCACCTTTTTTAACAAGTTTTAATATCGATTTAAAGGCAAGAAAGGGGTCACTTGTATGATGTAACACACCGTTGGATATGACCAAATGAAAACTTTCAGGCTTAAATATTGGCCTAAACAGGTTCATTTGAAAAAAGGCAACATTATCAATTTGATTTTTTTGTTTAAATTGCTGTCCCAATTTTAGGGAATTAAGACACATATCAGCAGCAAAAACAGTTCTTCCCGATTTTATACCCAGAAAATTGCTTAGTTGTCCTGTACCACACCCGGCCTCAAGTACCTTCGCACCATGAGGGATTTGGTCATCAAGTAAACGCGCAAATAGTCCTTTCTCAGCCTTTGATATAAGGGCCCATCTAGAATCCATATCTTCGTAGCCAGGAAAAGGGGTTTCTTCGTAGAATGATCTTACTACTTCTGTCACATCCGTTTTAGCATCCCATTCGTTTGGCCAGAATAACAAAGGGATTCCTTCTTCACATCTAAAAGAACGATTGCATTGAGTGCATTCTATTTTATGGCAATTATTAGTCACATTTAATTTAAAATCTCCAGTACATACTGGACAAGCGAGAATGTCTTTATGCTGCACCATAAGGGATGGTATGGTTTCGCTAATATCACCAAATTTCATACTTAATCTCTTATCTGTCACCTTTGTGGCTTATTTATAATTTCCAGCAATT
>JBHIBD010000066.1:0-11309 GCA_046758865.1 Candidatus Brocadiales bacterium
ACCTTAAACACCTCCGGGTTGACCACATTCTCAGGCGTCTCTCCCCTGAGGCCAGCGACCAGATTCTCAGCGGCCATTACGGCCATGTTGCGTCTGGTCTCAGTGGTGGCGCTACCAAGGTGCGGGGCGAGTACTACGTTGTCTAGTTCAGTCAGCCCAGGTGCCAGCCTGGGCTCTTCCTCATATACATCCAGCCCCGCCCCCGCTATTCCCTTGTCCTTTAATGCCTCAACCAGGGCCTTTTCGTCCACCACCGGGCCGCGGGCGGCATTTATAAGATAGGCGGTCTTTTTCATCAGCGAAAGCTCCCTTGCCCCGATTAAATGATATGTCTCTTGCGTGAGGGAAACATGTAACGACACAAAATCACTCTCTCTGAGCAGGGTGTCTAGTCCCACCTTTTTGGCCCCTAACTCCTTTTCCAGGCCCTCCTTCCTGGAGCGACTGAAATACAGTACCCGCATGTTGAAACCCATGGACATCCGTGCCATGGCCTGGCCAATCCTGCCAGCACCAATAATCCCAAGGGTCTTGCCGCTCACCCCTTCACCTAGTAGGAGCATTGGCTCCCACCCCCTGAACCCCTTTGCCCGCACCAGCCTGTCTCCTTCTGCCACCCGCCTGGAGATAGAAAATAGCAGCGCCCATGCCATCTCGGCCGTGGCCTCGGTAAGGACACCAGGGGTGTTGGTGACGATTATGCCCCTCCTCGTGGCCTCCCCAACGTCTATATTGTCATACCCCACTGCGTAGTTGGCTATAACCCTTAATGACCCGCCCGCCTCCATCAACTCTCTATCTATCTTTTCGGAGAGCAGGCACAGCATACCATCCTTACCCCTGAGTCTACTAAGCAACTCCTCTCTTGGAATAGGCGAGTCGTCGGCATATACCTCAAGGCCGGGGCAGGCCTTACTCAAGATATTTATCCCTTCCTCCGGTATCCTCCTTGTAACAAACACCTTGTACATGATTCATGCCTCCTGGAAAGTCATATATTAACCAAAGGGTGTAGCGTGACGCAAGGTCGGTGTAAAATTTTATCTCCAACGGTGGCCTGAAATCCACGCTTGAGCCCACAAGGGGGTAGGAAGAATATGCCATTAAGGGGTGGGATGATTGCCTTTACCGGCGGTAGTATAGAAGCACCTAATCTGGCGCTGGCAGTAGTGGAAAGGGGAAGTACTAGTTTCCGGGTAATCGCTGAAGAAAAATAATTAGCAAGGAATGGACTGTGCAAACAGGGAGTTACGGTTTTGGAATTGTCAATCAGAGTGGTCGGCGCTTCGCCATTCGGCTTCTACCACGATTGGGTTTTCGGCCCTTACTGGCCTTAACCCTCCTGCGCCACCTGAGGATGTCTCTCTTTGGGTCTTTTGCCATGGGTGGCGGTTTCTATCCTTCCTTCTTCTGTGACTCTTCCTCTAGCTTCTTCTTGGCCTCTTCTGCGGAGGCCTTCTCGACATCGTCCTCGATCCCCTTGACGCCCTTCTTAAACTCTACTATACCCTTGCCCAGGGACCTCATAACGTCGGGAAGCCGCTTACCGAAGATAAGGAGGGCCACAATAAGAATAACCAACCATTCCCAACCGCCTGGCATACCAAACATGGGATACTCCTGTTAATAAACCGTTACCCCTAGATATAAGTGGCTACAAGACTTATTTTAACCCAATGGGAGACTTTGTCAACCTCTTTTATTTGGCCATACAAGAATTAAACGTGCCAGAAAGCTTGACACCACACTATCCCCTTTTTATTGGACCACGCTCACGTAGGAGTTCCAGCACCGCCTTCATGTCCGCGGGGAGCTCGGCCTGGAAGGGGACCTTCTTTTTTAGTACTGGATGATAAAACTCCAGCCTGCAGGCGTGGAGGGCCTGCCTGTCTAACACTGGCTGCTCATCAGGTTTTGGCTCTTCTCTAAATATCTCAGACCTATACAAACAATCACGCCTATTATAATCTGCGTCTGCAACGATGGGGTGGCCTATGGCCTTCATGTGGACCCGTATCTGATGGGTGCGACCGGTCTTGGGCATGACCTTTACAAGCGTAAAATCTCCAAAACGCTCCAGTACCTCGTAAACGCTGGAGGCCTCCCTGCCCTCGTCGTGCCTGACGACCATCTTGAGCCTGTTAGTGGCATGCCGGCCTATGGGCAATTCTATAAGGTCTGAATCCAGTTCTACATCACCCTCTACCAGCGCAATATATTCCTTATTCACCTTGCGTCGCTCGAACTGCTCAGCAATATTGCTGTGAACTAAATCACTCTTTATTACCAGCATGACACCGCTTGTGTCCCTATCGAGTCGGTGCACTATCCCCGCCTTCATAGGGCCTCCGGCAGAGGAGAGTTTTTGCACATGAAAGGCTAGGGCATTTACCAGGGTGCCACTCATATTACCAGGAGCGGGGTGAACAACCATATCAGGCGGCTTATTCACTACCATAAGGTAATCATCCTCGTAGATGATATTGAGTGGGATATTTTCGGGCCGTACCTTCTCTTCCGCCAGGACGGGCAGTTCCAGTGTAATAGCATCCCTATATTTTATTACGTAGCTGCTCTTTGCAGGCCGCCCGCCCACCTTGACGGACCCGTCCTTTATAAGCCTCTGGAGAAAGGAACGGGAGTACTGCTGGAACCTTGCAGCCAGGTATTTGTCCAGCCGCCTGCCCACATACGCCTTTCTCTTGACTGTTAATTCGAGGGTCTTCTTTTCTGCAGTTTTCTGCGGCATGATTCCTGCGCACTATTGAATGCAGTCGAGGCGGTACTGGGAAAGCCTGGCAAACTGGCTCTCGGGTGCAAGCTCTAGGGCCTCATCGTAGGCCTTTACGGCCTCTTCCTTTCGGCCCATCTTTTCGTAGCACCTGCCCAGGTCCCATTTCTCCTGGGCCATCAGGAAGGGGTCGTCTGCGGGTGCATTACCCTGAAGGTACATTATCGCTGCGTCCAGGTGGCCCTTTTCCTCGCTGGCGTAGCCAATGGACTGCCTGACGAAGGGAACCAGGGGGTGGTCGCCGTACTCGTCCAAAAACCGCTTATAGGTCTGGATAGCATCGGTATATTCCCTTGCACTATACTGCGCATTCCCAAGCCCGAAAAGTATCCAAGGTGTGACCTTTTTCGTTGCACCCTCTTCCAACATGGACTTATATTCCGCAATGGCCTTGGTAAAGGTCTCTTCCCTGGCCTTCTCATCCTGGAACCCAGCAATACCCATATCGAGTGACAGTACACCGATTTTGGACCAAGCGGTCTCATACTTCTTGGCACGTTTACTCACATAACTTACTGTTACCACAGTAATACCCGTAACGAATATCACGGTCAACGCCACAGTAATCTTATGGTCGAGTATCCAGTTCAGGGCCTTCTGCCCCGCCTCTATTATCTCTTCGGGTGTCATCTTCTCAGGGACTCCTTTTGGCCGTGAAATAGCCTCTCCGTCTCTTCAAATAATTCCCGCACCTCATCGGGCACGAGCCCGGCCCCCATTGCTACCTTCTCTGCCTCAGTCCTATCCAACAAATCTCCCGGACTGTGGGCGTCAGAGCCAAAAACTAGGACAGCACCAGTCTCTCTGGCAACCCTTGCAACGTGGCCGTTGGTCAATGAGTGACCCTTGCGGGCCGATATCTCAAGCCTCACCCCAAGCTTGGCCGCAAGTGCCGCGTCCGCCTCACTTATTAGACCCGGATGAGTAAGTACGTCGGCACCGGACTCAATACCGGCACGGTTAGTGCCGTGCAGGACAGGCTCCACAATGGTCTCACCATGGACCAGCACCAGTTCCGCACCCAGTTCCCTGGCACATGCCACAAGGCCCGGCAGCTCAGAGGGCATTATGTGGGTAAGCTCTGCACCCGGCTTCACTACCAACTTCATGACTGCACTCAACTGACTAGACACCTTGGCAAGTCGCGGCACCACAAAGTCTACATTGGATACGTCCACGTGGTCAGAGATCACCAGACCCTTTATGCTCAACTCCTCTGCCCTGCGCGCCAGCTCCGAAGGCAGTAACTCTCCATCAGATAATATGCTGTGGCAATGCAAATCGAACATAATGGTCTTATACCTGTAACTGTCTGGACATTTAACTAGAAAGGCCGTTGCTGAACTACTAAAAAAATTATATAAGACCGCACGTCTGTCTGCAAGATAAATCATTCTAACATGGCATGTTATGTGGCAGTTAAAATTCCAAGAGCAATCTCAGAGGCAGGGTTAATGAGCAGGGTGTCGCAGGGCTTAAGCCCTGCGGCACCCGTAATCATAACTGTAGGGGTGAAATTTGCACCAGAGGTGAACACAGGCCACGGTACGCCTTGCTACACCCTCTGAAATTCCTTACGCGCCAGGAAAACACACAATAGACATATACTGGCTGCAATAGCGAACCCGGTGAAGTAGCTGCCGGTCATATCCTTGGATGCACCCAGGACAATCGGCATAAAGAAACCGCCCAAACCACCAGATGCACCCACTAGGCCCCCTACTGCACCAGTCTCCACAGCAAAATAGGTAGGCACCAGCTTGTACACAACGCCATTTCCAATGCCCAGGAAGGCACCTAGCAGTATAAACGCCGCAGATGCTAAGGTCAGGGACGGTTTCAACCCCTCTAGAATGAGCAAGGCCGCTGCCACTGTATATAGCACAAGGAGTATCTTTCTGCCATCAATCCTATCGGATAGATAACCTCCTACGGGCCTTATAAATGACGTAACAAATATAAAGAGCGTCGTCAGGTCACCAGCCTGCACCGGAGTAATGTTGTAGACCTTCTTGAAGTAGGCCGGCAGGAATAGAGAAAAACACACAAAACCACCAAAGGTCACCCAGTAAAATGCACAGAATACCCAGGCCAGGGGAGTTCGCCTGAACACACTCAATGTCTCACTAAGGGTCTTTGTATGGGCTGTCGTGGGCGCATCGGTTGTGTACCGCCAGTAAAGGACGGCCATTACAAGGCATGGAATGGCGTAGATGGGAAAGATACTGTGCCAGTCACCACCGAAATATGTTATAAGGCGTGGTGCAAATAGTGTGGATAGAGCTGCCCCAACGTTCCCAATACCGTATATGCCAAGTGCGAGTCCCTGCCTATGTTGAGGGTACCACCTTGAGACGTGTGGAATCCCGACGGCGAAGGATGTTCCCGACATACCGAAGAGGAAGCCGCATATAAGCAAGAAGGCGTATGTATTGGCATACATGGCCGCCATGGTTGGGAAGAAGCAAAATAACAGTAGGAGGCTAAATACCTTCCTCCCGCCGTACATATCGGTAAGGATACCCATGGGGATGCGCACGGCGGAGCCCAAGAAGGCGGGAATGGATATGAGGAGGCCAAGCTGAGCCTCACTTATGTGTAGCTCTTCCCTGAAGTAGGGTCCCAGGGGTGAGTAAAGGGCCCATACTGCAAAGCAGACCCCGAAGGCCGTTGTAGCAAAGGAGAGTACCGTAGTATTACCCTGAGGCTCAAAGGTCGCCGCTTTGTTAGCCATCCGTTAAACCTCCCAGGACAATCTCTATCTCACTAGACTCTCTGCTTATGAAACAGCTTGGGCATTAAGACAACGATAAGGGTCCCCAGACATATAGCTACCCATATCCCAAATCCATACTTGTAGCTCCCTGTGGCATTCTTAATCATTCCCATGACGATGGGCATGCAGAAGCCTCCAACTCCACCCATGGCCCCAGCCAGGCCGCCCACTGCACCCACAGCAGTAAAATAGGATGGAATAAGCTTAAATACACATGCGTTCCCTATACCACAGCAGAAACCAAGCAAGTACAGGCACCCCACCTGTACAGGAAAGGATATCTCCGCAGTCATTGCCACAAGTGCACCAAGCGAGACCCCATAGGTGACAATAAGTATCTGCCTTGGGTTTATCCTGTCTGAGAGCCAACCACCAAACGACCTGATAAGCGCTGTTATAAGGACGAAGATCGTTGTATAGACTAGAGAGGCCGTGTACCTGTCTACATCCCAACGGTCATAGAAATATGTTGGCGAGAAGAGCGAGAAACAGACAAAGCCACCAAAGGTCATCCAATAGAGATACGAGAATATCCAGGTAAGCCCGCTCGACTTGTAAACACTGAATATCTCCCCGAATGTCTTGGCCTTATGGCGCCTGGGTGGTTCAGAGGTCATTATCCAATATATTATGCCCATGGCCAGGGCAGGGATGGCGTAGATGCCGAAGATAAGATGCCACCCAGGCATGGAACCCAACGCAATCCTAGGAGGACCTACGGCTGGGTCACCAAAAAAATTGTTTATTAAGATAGGCACAAATATAGTGGCCAGGATAGTGCCTACGTTACCTACGCCATATATCCCCAGGGCGGTACCCTGCTTGGTCTGTGGGTACCAGTTGGACACATGGGTAATACCTATAATAAACGATGTGCCGGATACACCAAAAAACAGACCACATATAAGGAACATGACATAACTATTAACAAATATAGCACCAACCAATGGGAGTATGCAAAAGAAGAGAAGTACGGTAAATACTATCCTCCCACCATACTTGTCCGCCAATATACCCATGGGTATACGTATGACAGAGCCCAAGAGGGCCGGGATAGCTACCAGTATAAGCACCTGGCCGGCAGAGAGGCCGTACCACTTCATAAAGTACGGCCCAAACGGTGCATATAATGCCCAGATAGCAAAACAAAAGAAAAATGAGATTGTGGCAAGATAGAGTACCGTAGGGTTTCCCGGTGGTTCTGCTGGAATGGTTGTCTGCGCACCGCTGCCAGACGTGTGTTTAGTCGTTCGTTTCTTGGTAGTCTTAGCCATTAGGTCTATACCCTAAGATACCTCATAAATCCCCAATTAGTACGTGAAAGACAGCGGCAGGACTAGAGGCAAAGCTCCTGGGGGAGCTAAGGTCAGAAGGTTACAAGACAGTCCTCCTCTTTAGCATACCCTCCTCCAAAGAGGGGGGTATAGTAACTTATAGAATAGAATTGTCAAGAAAAATAAGCATCCACAAAGGACTATTTGACCACACACTACATTCAAAAACTTTATCAACGCTATACACTGGCAAAACATACATCTGCCTTGTATAATGTTGTTTCCATGGAACAAGTCCACCTCGGGTGGATGACTTGTATGTGGGCAAGGACAACCCTTGTGGTTGTCCACAAAAGCCATGTAGAGACAAACATCTGGTACGGAGACCAGACGCTACATTATGTTTTAGCGGTGTGTAGTTGCCCCATTTATGGGGCTTTTATATACAGGCTCGATGAATCGAGCAACTACAAGGTATTTTTCGGACAGAGACTTTTACAATCAGAGCTTACGCTGCCCAATTATGCGGACTATATAAACAGCCAGATTAATCGGGCAACTACAGTCAATCTTTCAACAAGAGGAAACAGTAATGAAGAGGACATTAATTACGGCTGTTGCAGTAATGACCTTATCCCTATCGCTAGCGCCCAAGGCCACGGCCTTCGACAAGTGGGGGAATCTTAACGTTGAGGAGGCAAGAACCATCGTTAAGCTACTAGACGATGTATACAAATTCTGGATTGTATTTGATACCCGTGACCACGTAGAGAACATGGGCCGCATACCCTCAGCCACGGTATCTAAAGAGGTGTTCGCAGAGATGGAAAAGAAGGGCTGGCACTCTGGACGGATTATAACCGCAACAAAAAACTTCTTTAATCCCGACAACAGACCTAAGGACGACTTTGAAAAAGAAGCGATACAGGCCCTTAAGGGAGGAACAGACTCCTTTGACAGGGTTGAGGTTGTAGAAGGGAAAAAGGTTCTCAGGGCTGCCACACCTGTACCAATGGTAATGAAGGAGTGTAAAATGTGCCACGTTAATGCAAAAGCGAATGAGCTGATGGGTGCATTAGTATATTCAATCCCCCTGGCCGAATAATGCCCTTGATTTACACCACCCTTGGGGTATAATTGTTTGCCGTAGGGGTAACAGACACTGGTAATTATGCGAAATGTGAAAAAGGAAGAAGGAAGAGAGAAATGAACAACAATTCCCTATTAGTAGCGTGTTTTTTAGTAACAGCACTGGCGTTCTCGGGCTGCGAGATGACTAAGACCCAGAAAGGTGCGGGTATTGGGGCGGCTGGTGGAGCAGCACTTGGTGCTGCAGCAGGCGCTGCGGCAGGAGCTCCCGGAACAGGCGCACTAATTGGTGGCGGCATAGGTGCAATTGGTGGCGCATTAACTGGCGACTATTTAGAAAAGAAAGAAGAAGAAGAGGAATTGAAGCAGCAGCTGCAAGAGGAGCAGCAGCAGCAGCAGCCCCCGCCTTCTCAATAATAAGCCCGTAGGGGTGTATCACAATACGCCCCTACATGTGCTTGATTCCCAAGTAGAGATTGTCTAAAATTAATATTATAAGAGATGAAAGGGGGTGAAAGACGGATATGAGTTTTAAGCCTTTTTTATGCCTAGTATTTATCCTTGGGATAGCGCTGGTTGGCTCAGGTTGCCAAATGACCCAGACTCAGAAAGGTGCAGGTGTTGGTGCGGCCGGCGGAGCAGCGCTAGGTGCCGGTATCGGCGCAGCAACAGGAAGCCCCGGGCTCGGCGCAGCAATAGGAGCTGGCGCTGGTGCCCTGACTGGCGCGCTGGTGGGCGACGTGATGGAACAGAAAAAACAGGAACAGGAGAAGGAAGAGTTGCAGCAGGAGTTAGAGGCCGCCCAGCGTTCAGGTTCTCAAGAAGGAAAGCAGTTCGTAGAGGGTCACTACGAGTATGTTAAAAAGAAGAAATGGGTAGATACCACCAAGACGGAACGCGTGTGGGTACCTGAGCACATGGAAGGTGACCGCAGAGTAGAGGGCCACTACGAGGAAAAACCTATCCCCGGTGGATACTGGCAGGAATATGAAGAGAAGGTCTGGGTTCCCGACCACTACGAATAGTCTTTCACTTTGAAGATTTTAATAGATTAATTACCTTCAAAGGAATGATGGAGAATGTTTGCTTGTATTTTTCCCCCCATCATTCCTTTTTGCCTTCTGTAGCCCTGCCCTCACCAACGCAATGAAGAAACAGGAAGCACAATACAAGCCATGGTATAGTGACGGTCTGCGCTTTGAGTGCCAGAGATGCGGCAACTGCTGCCGGGGGGAGCCCGGGTACGTCTGGGTTACCGCCGAAGAGACACAGACCGTAGCTAGCTACATGAATACACCTGTAAGCAAATTTGGCAAAAACTACCTACGGAAGGTAGGCAAGAGGACGAGCCTCCTTGAACGTACTAATGGCGACTGTATTATGTACTCAAACGGGTGCAGTATCTATGAGGTCAGGCCAAGGCAGTGCCGCACCTTCCCCTTCTGGGCCTCAAATCTTAGGAGCAAAGACACCTGGAAGGCACTGAAGAAGTTTTGTCCGGGCGTAGACAGAGGACGCCTCTGCACACAGGATGAAATAGAACGACTTCTCAGAGGATAATCACTCTTTGTCCTAATCCATGCCCCAAAATTGAAGCCCCAGAATAATTCTTGCAGAAAAAGCCCACATGCTAGGCCTTGGGGTTTGATGCAATCTCTACCCGCGATTTTTTCCCTGCTGCAGAAGGCCCTTTCTTACCACCCATAAGCAGGCGCTGAGCGGTTGCAACCCCCTTGCCTGCCTCTATTGGATAGCCGCTATCATGGAGTCCCTTCTCGATGGCGGCGATAGCGGTAATGACGTCAAAATCGTCCATGTAGCCAACATGGGTCACACGGAATATCTTGCCCTTCAACTCGGCCTGCCCACCAGCTATGCTGACACCGTATTTGTCCCTCAAATGCTTCGTAAAGGCAACACCGTCTATACCATTCGGCACCTTCACCGCCGTTAGTATATCAGAGGGGCGCTTGGCGAAGAGCTCAAGACCCAGAGCCTTTATGGCCTCTCTGGTAGCATGGGCAAGCCGTGCATGCCTTTTCCAGATATTTTCCAGACCCTCCTTCCTTATCATTTCCAGTGCCACCTTCAGGGCCACTACCAGAGACACGGCAGGGGTGAAGGGTGTAGTGTCCTTCCTCAACGCATCGCGCATAGCCTGCAAGTCCCAGTAATACCTGGGTAAATCCGCCCTTTTTATTGCATCCCATGCCCCTGGCCTGACTGCGGCGAAGGCCAGCCCCGGTGGCAGCATAAGGCCCTTCTGTGAACCAGTTACCGCTACGTCCACCTGCCATTTGTCCATAAAAAATGGGCCCACACCCACGGCGGTTATGGCATCCACTACCAAAAGGGCGGGATAGCCCTTCACTATCCTGGCGATTGTCTCAATATCATTCAGTACCCCTGTAGAGGTCTCGCACTGAGTAACGAAGACGGCCTTAATGGACTTGTCCTTTTTAAGTGCCGTCTCTACTGCCCCTGGTTCTACAGCACTGCCGTATTCTACATCTATACAGATTGTCTTTACCCCATACGCCTCACAGAGCTCGGCCCATCGCTCGCCGAATTTACCGCCACGCACCACCAGGGCCGTATCCCCCTTCGAGAGCAGGTTGACCACGCAGGCCTCCATCGCACCTGTACCCGATGACGTTAGTGTATAGACCTCACCCTCGGTGGTTTGAAAGAGGTCTTTGAGGTCTTCCGAGACCTGGGCGAGTATGCGGGAGAATTCGGGTGTGCGGTGGTGTATAAGTGGTGCCGCCTCTGCCAGAGAGACCTCTGGGGGCACAGGCGTGGGGCCCGGGGTAAATAGATAGTGCTTTCTTACCATAACCCTTAATCCAATATCTATTATAAATAGAATGTAGCGTGCGAGCCTGCTCGCACGTTAACTCAGTCTAAGATTTTAGTACAAAAATGTTATAAGAAAATGAACTTCCCCGCAGTAAGCTACGGGGTATCCAAAAGTCTCCCCTCCCTTGACGGGAGGGGACAAAGGGGAGGGTGAAAAAAACCTAAATCACCCCCACCCTAACCCTCCCCCGTTAAGGGGGAGGGAATCAGTGGAAACCCTGTAGCAAGCTACAGGGAATATCAAGTTAAAAGTAGTGGGGCTATTATAGTTGGCCAGGAG
Source organism: Candidatus Brocadiales bacterium (assembly GCA_046758865.1). Lineage (GTDB taxonomy): Bacteria > Planctomycetota > Brocadiia > Brocadiales > Bathyanammoxibiaceae > JBHIBD01. Next base: position 11,070 of record JBHIBD010000066.1, read on the forward strand.
CCATTGTCAACAAAGCAAAAGGTCACTGGTTCGAGTCCAGCATTGTCCACCACATCTTACAATGACTTACGATTGGACGCTTCGGGAAGGCTGTGGAGAAGTAGCCTTATCGGGTGCGCATCCCTATCCCCACTCGTCAATAAACCTGTGGCATTATACTTGACAATCCTTCCATCTACTACCAAGTGGGAGGGTTGTCAAGGACAACAAGCAGAAAAGTCTAGGCTAGCCCAGAAATGG
>JBHIBD010000067.1:0-11306 GCA_046758865.1 Candidatus Brocadiales bacterium
TCGCAGGGCTTGTCGCCCTGCCTACCTTCCCTTGCCCTCCCCCATCGAGGGGGGGAGGGTAGCCTGCTTCATTTGTCATTGTTTCGGAACTTCATCCCTCGCAATGACAAAGGGTTGCACGCTACACTTTGTTGCGGGCAGCAGCAAGGGGTGGCCTCCTACTTACCATGACCTGGCGTCGTCCTTACCCTCATACGGATCGTATGCAATGGTGGGTTCCTCTAGTGTAGTATCGCTTTTAGGGGTGAGTTCTTCCTCAGGAGTCCCTTCCCTCTCAAGAAACTGTAGTTGAAAGAGTTTTGCGTAAAGATTGCCCTGGGACATAAGTTCATCATGAGTGCCCATTTCTATTACCCTCCCCTTATCCATTACCACTATAATGTCTGCACTTAACACCGTGGAGAGACGATGGGCAATGACAAAGGTAGTACGGTTTTCGACCAGCTTGTAAATGGCTTCTTGTATAAGCTTTTCCGTCTCTGCATCTACAGAGGATGTGGCCTCATCTAAAATAAGAATCCGAGGGTCAGCCAGTATAGCCCTGGCTATGGCTATTCTCTGTTTTTGTCCCCCGGATAGCTTCACGCCCCTTTCCCCGACGACCGTATCATAACCGCTAGGAAGCTCCAGGATAAATCGGTGGGCACCTGCCGTCTGTGCTGCCTGCACAACATCCCCCTCCGCTGCCTCAGGCCTGCCGTATGTGATATTGTTCCTCACCGTATCGTTAAATAGAAAGGGCTCCTGCAGCACCATGGCCATCTGACGGCGAAGGGGCTTTGATTTGACCTCTCTGAGGTCATGGCCGTCCACCAGCACCGCGCCCCCTGTAGGGTCATAGAACCTGGGTATAAGATTTGTGAGCGTGGTCTTTCCAGAGCCGCTTGGGCCCACCAGTGCGACCATCTGGCCAGGGTGTACCTTCAGACTAACGTCCTTGAGCACCTCCGTCCCATTGGGGTAGCTGAAGTACACATTCCTAAATTTCACATGACCCTCCACCCTAGACAGCTCTACGGCATCCGGGGCATCTTTCAGGGCCGGTAGGGTATCAAGCACCTCAAATATCCTCTCCGTGGAAGCCAGGGCACGCTGCACCTGGTTGTAGAACCTGCTGAGGCCAGAAATAGGCTCGTAGACCATGCGGAGATACGGGAAGAACACAACAAATGTGCCTACGCTCATCTCACCATTAAGCACCTTGTAACCACCGACACATAGCACGATAACCGCCCCAGCCTCGGTAAAGAGGTCAACAATTGGTCTGTATGTGGTGAACATACGGTAGATGCGAACGTGCAGCCTATAATTCTCCTCGTTCTTCCGCCTGAACCTCTCCATCTCCTTGTCCTGCCGCGCAAAGCCCAAAATAACTCTAATGCCGGAGACGTTATCCTGGATGAGGGCGTTGAGTTCACCTACCTTATCCCTCAGCTCGCGATAGGTCCTGCGAATCATCTTGCCAAAGGTGTAAGTAAGGCCCACCATAAACGGTCCAACTGCCAGGGCAATTGCGGTAAGCTGCCAGTCCCACTGGAAACAAAAAAATAGTATCCACCCCAACCTGAACATATCCGTTATAAACGTGGTCAATGGGACAACCACTACCTGTTCTAGGGAATTCACATCGTTTACTACCCTGCTCATAATGTCCCCGGTACTCTTATCCTCGAAGTAGCTGAGTGGCATATCCTGGACATGGTGGTAGACATCATTCCGCATGTCGTATATGACCCTTTGTCCCACCTCAGACATGAAATACCCGTGGACAATGGCAACCAGGCTTGTAGATGCCTGCAGGATAAAAAAGGCAGCCGCTAATACAAAGAAGGTAAGGAAGACGGTGTCTACGGACGTGAACCATGTTTGCCCAAGATACAGGGTAGCCGACTTTAACGGGGCAGCTAGGGGCATCTTGTTTTCTGCCAATACATTAGCAGTTGCACTTCCCTCTCCAGTGGTGGCTGACATTACCCTCTCTGCAATCCTCAACTCATCAACAGCAACACCAAGTATCTGTGGGGGGAGTACTGAGACCAGTGCACCAAGCATGGAGAGAGCCAATACAAGAAGGACCCTGGGCCAATAAGGCGCTGTATAACTGAGAATCCTGCTATATGAGTTTTTTGGATGTGGGGTCATCTCGGGAGGATTCGCTTTATCTTCCTTTCTACCCGCTCCTCCCTTCTTTCTAAATGTTGAGCAAGCTCGACCGCTACACAGAAAGAAGGGAGGAGGACACAACGGAAAGCTGCACTTACTTGGGACTATACCTCTTTATACGGTAATCCTTTACGTACTGACCTGCCTTGGCAATGACCTTCTTGTGGTCTGGCACCTCCATCCAGGCCCTAATGCTTTCCTCATTGTCCCACTCGGTTATGAGGAGATATTTCTGTTTCTCTCCCACCGGGGTATAAGCAGACGCAGACTTAAGCCCCTTCTGCTTTAATGCTATTGGAAGGGTGGCCATAAAATCCGCCACAAAGGCCTGCTCCTGCTCGGGATGTACCTCAATGTGGAATAGGCTTAATATGGACATTCTCTTCTCCTTCTTTTCTGGGATTGTGAGTCCTCTCCCCCCAGGACTTTAATACCTAGTAATGTCCAGATTATTTCACCCAAGTCAAGCTTATTCTTTTGTCACCTATTTACTTCCAAAACTAAGTGGTAAAATGTAGAATATATAAGTGGCGGGATAGACCTCCCCCTCGTATATCTTTCTTGGTAGAGGGCTTAGGTAAATCAATGAAGGCAAAGTGGATCATCATCCTGGCAATTGTAATACCCATTGTAGCCGCCAGCAGCACGGTAAGCGTCCTCAAGCTCAGGAAGAAGCCCATAGATTATCGTACTGCAGTGGTCAAAAGGGGCGATATTACCTCAACAGTCATGGCCAGCGGTACCCTCCATCCCCTTCTCACTGTGCAGGTAGGTAGCGAGGTATCCGGCACCATAGAGGCGCTCTACGCTTATGTCGATTCAGAAGTTACGCAGGGTCAGCTAATTGCCAAGATAGCACCTGACCCATTCATAAGCAAGGCGAACGAGGCGAAGGCAAACCTAAAGATGGCCGAAGCAAAGGTTACAACCGCACTGGCAGAGGTGGCCAAGGCAGAGGTTCAGGTAAAGGATGCTAAAAGGACCTACACCCGCTTCGAGGCATTGCTAAAGGACGGTGCAGTAACCGAAGAAGAGAGGGATGTAACACTTACCAAATACGAGACGGCCCTGGCCGAGCTTGATGCGGTAAGGGCACGGTATGAGCTCTCCCTGGCAGAACTGGAACAGGCAAAGGCTGCACTGGAAACGGCTGAGCTCGACCTGGGTCATACAGATATCTTCTCACCTGTAGACGGCACTGTACTTACAAGAGAAGTGGACGTAGGTCAAACTGTCTCAGCAAGAATGCAAACACCGGTCCTCTTTACTATAGCACACGACCTAAGAATGATGGAGGCCCACCTGGACGTAAACGAGGCAGATATAGGCAGGATAGCCCTGGGCCAACCCGCTACATTCTACGTAAATGCCTACCCCCACCAGAGCTTTGAAGCCGAGGTTGTAGGCATTAGAAGCTCTCCAAAAGTGACACAGAACGTTGTAACATATGATGTTGTTATTGGCGTAGATAACAACGATCTAAAACTAAAACCCGGTATGACGGCAAATGCTACTATTGTGGCGGCAGAGGCAAAGAATGTCCTAAAGATACCCAACTCTGCACTACGCTTCAGGCCTCCACTACCCGAAAAAGGCAACCAAAAAGGGCCTGAAAATACACTAACACAAGACAATGCCAGAGAACCTGAAGAAACTGTTGTTTACATATTGGTTAAGAAAGGGGAGGTAAAGCCCATACCCGTAGAGACTGGTGTTTCAGACGACAACTTCACTGAGCTTGTCAGAGGCGACCTGAAGGAAGGTGACCTTGTAGCAGTAGGCGTGTCGCTAGGGGCCAAGCGCTTCAAGATGCCCAGGAGGCTGTACTAGTGGGAGATAGGGACTTAATAGTGCTAGAAGACATCACCAAGGTATACCGCATGGGGGAGGTAGAAGTCCATGCCCTTCGCGGGGTGTCACTGCGGGTTACTCAAGGTGAATTTTTGGCCGCCATGGGCCCCTCTGGTGCTGGGAAGTCTACCCTTTTGAACATATTGGGTTGTCTTGACCGTCCAAGCCGCGGTGTATATTTGCTCGAAGGGCAGGAGGTGTCCCGATTGCACCGCGATGAACTCGCAGACATAAGAAACAGCAAAATAGGCTTTGTCTTTCAGACTTTTAATCTACTGCCAAGGGTCACAGCCCTAGGGAATGTGGAACTACCTCTCCTGTATAAAGGTGTTGCCCACAGGATAAGGAGGAAAAGGGCCGAAGAGGTGCTGCTTTCTGTTGGCCTGAAGGGCAGGGAACACTACACACCCAGCCGCCTCTCGGGTGGAGAGCAGCAGCGTGTGGCAATAGCACGGGCCATTATAAACAATCCATCAATAATCCTGGCTGATGAGCCTACAGGAAATCTGGACAGCGAGAGCGCTGCTGACATTATGGATATTTTTGCGAAGCTCAACAATCAAGGTATAACTATCATCCTCGTCACACACGAGACAGATATATCACAGTATGCACGTAGAAAGATTCTATTTAAGGACGGTCGTATAGTCGAGGACACTGCACGTACCCTCCCTAGAGTTGTAAAAGGAGGGGGGCTAGTATGAGGCTTCTTATAGAGATATTACGTACTGCATTGAACACGATAAGGCAAAATAAAATGCGCTCCGCCCTCACCATGCTGGGTGTAACTATAGGGGTGGGCTCGGTAATCATCATGGTAAGCATTGGCATGGGAGCAAGGCTTCAGGTAAAGGAACGTATAGAAGGGCTTGGCACCAACATGCTGTTTATATTTGCAGGCACCACTACATCGGGAGGAGCAAGGTATGGAACTGGTACCGGTTTCACCCTCACTGTTGATGATGCCCGCGCCATTACCAGAGAGTGTCCTGCTGTTGCGATGACCTCTTACGGTAATCGGGAGACAAACCAGGTCATATTCGGCAACCAGAACTGGAACACTGTTATTCGGGGAGTAACTCCGGAGTACCAGATAATCAGAAACTGGCCGATAGAAGAAGGTAACTTCTTTGACCACAGGGACATGGAGAGGGCAGCCACCGTTTGTGTGCTGGGGTCTAAGGTGGCCGAAAACCTGTTTGTAAGGGGTGAAGATCCCCTGGGAAAGACGGTAATCATAAAAAGGGTGCCGTTCAAAGTTATTGGAGTTATGAGATCGAGGGGTGCCATTGCAGGCGGTGGTGGAAGGGATCAGGACGACCAGATATTCATACCGTTCACCACGGCCGAGTGGAAGATAATTGGCTCGGTACTGCCTGGCTACGTGAGTATCGTATATGTCTCAGCAATAAGTTCTGAGGCCATTAAAGACGCCGAAGAGCAGATAAAGTCCCTACTCAGACAACGGCATAATATCCAACATGACCAGCCTGACGATTTTATTATAATGAACCTACGTGACATAGCGGCCATGAGGGAGCAAATGGGCAAAATCTTGACCTATCTCCTGGGCAGTATCGCATCGGTGTCCCTCATAGTGGGTGGAATAGGTATCATGAACATAATGCTGGTTTCTGTAACTGAGAGAACGAGAGAGGTGGGGATACGCATGGCAGTGGGGGCAAAACAGCGTGATATTATGATACAATTCTTGGTGGAGTCCGTGGTTCTCAGTTGCATAGGCGGTGCCATTGGCCTGTGTCTGGGTCTGGCAGGTACGCAGATTATATCTCTGGTGGGGCGCTGGCCTGTGCTTATTTCCCCACTAGTTGTCCTGGTAGCATTTAGCTTTGCAGTGCTGGTGGGTGTAATATTCGGACTCTACCCAGCAAACAAGGCCTCAAAACTCAACCCCATTGAGGCACTTAGGTATGAATAAAACAGTCTCATCCGATGGAAGGCGAACACTTAAGGAATGTCCACATGCATGTAAAGATTGCTGACGACATTTACTGGGTTGGCGCAATAGACTGGAATCTGAGAATTTACCATAATACATACTCTACCCATCACGGAACTACCTACAATTCTTACTTAATTATGGACGACAAGATTGCCCTTGTGGACGCCGTATACGGCCCCTTTAGTGAAGAGCTGGTTGGGCACATAAGGGAAATTACCCCGCCCGGGCAGATAAGCTATGTCATTGTAAATCACTCTGAGCCAGACCACTCGAGCGGTTTACCTGCACTCATGAAGCTTGCGCCCAAGGCCAAGATATTATGCACGGCCAAGTGTAAGGATTATCTGGAAAAGCTTTATTTCCCTGACTGGGAATTTACTACTGTAAAGACAGGTGACGAAATGAGCCTCGGTAAAAAGACCTTACGGTTTATCGAGGCCCCTATGATGCACTGGCCTGACACCATGTTCACGTACATTAAAGAAGACTTTCTCCTCTTATCAAACGATACCTTTGGTCAGCACATGGCCTCTTCCCAGAGATTCGAGGATGAAGCAGATGAGGGTATTGTGTGGGAGGAGGTGGCTAAATATTTCGCAAACACACTGTACCCCTTCACCACACTCATAAAGAGAAAACTGGAGGAGATAAAAGACTCTGGTCTCCCTATCAAGATGATTGCACCCAGCCACGGTGTCATCTGGCGAAAAGAACCACACAGGGTCGTAGAGAAATATATGTACTGGGCCGAGGGTAAGGCAGAACAGAAGGTGCTGGTGGCTTACGACACCATGTGGGAGAACACGGCAAGTATGGCAAAGGCAATAGCCGAGGGCATCCAGGAGGCAGGTGTGGAGGTAAAGCTCTGCCAGCTATCGGCATCAGACCTGAGTGACGTCCACAAGGACGTCCTTGAGTCAAAAGGCCTAATAGTCGGCTCATCCACCGTGAACAACACCGTCCTGCCGGCCGTGGCCCCATTTCTGGAGGAGTTGAAGGGCCTGAGGCCCAAAAAGAAGGTGGCCTGCGCCTTCGGCTCCCATGGGTGGGGAGGTGGTGCTGTCAAGGTGATAGAAAAGGCCCTACAGCAGGCTGACATAGATGTAATACAGCCGGGGCTTATGGTCGAACATGCACCCAACTCCGAGGAGCTCAAGAAGTGCATAGAATTTGGCCGGAAACTCGCTGAAGCTATAAGACGATGTGAAGAAAAGAGTTGAGTCTTGAAAGAGGCCTTTCTATATCATAAATCCAACGGCAAGCTCAGGTACAACATCTGCCAGAGGAGACGCCTGAGCTGCGGCCACACTATAGCCGGCAGATTCAAAAAGGGTGTCCACTCTGTGGCGCACGGCCACGTTAAAGACTAAAATGAGAGACCTCCCTATCAAGGTAAAGGCATACGCTGGCCATAAGGCAGAGGAGAGACCGATCTCCTTTACTCTAGAGGATAAAGAGCACAAGATAAATGAGATATTGAGCACATCCATTGAAGAGAGGGCGGGGAGACGCCTAACGTCCTTTTGCGTACGCACCGAGGACGGCGTCTTTAAGATATATTATTGCGAGAAAGAGGAGGAGTGGTACCTGGAGCAATGAATTGTTGAAAGGAGAAATAACATGTACGCAAAACTCAGCATAAAGGCCCTGGGACTGGCTGTAGGGGTTGTGTGGTCTGTCTATGTGATATTTTTGGGACTCCTGGCTGGCTATATGGACTGGGGTACCCCCTTTGTGGAGCTCCTAGGCTCCCTTTATATTGGCTACAAACCCAGCCTAACGGGCAGTTTGATTGGTGGTGTATGGGCAGTGGTAGACGGTGCCATCGCCGGTGTAATCATCGCATGGGTCTACAACAAGTTCGCATCTGAGTAAATGAACCTCAAACATTCAGCGCGCCAGACAAAAACATACTGGTAATTACGCATCTTCACGCTAAAATATCTGTGTCATCCCACCGATGTGATTAATACTTGGTATGAGGCCCCGTTGACGGTTTCACAGAAGGAGAATTTTCATATGGACTTACAACAACTCTGCATCCAAATAGAGGCAAAGGGTGGTGGAACTGTGTCCGAGCAGAACTTTCTGGTAATAAACATGCTTCCAAGCTCGCTACTTCCTATATTGTTTGTTGCAGACACCAAATTTGACGCAAACACCGTTGGCCTGGGTCTGGGAATAGTTTGGGGGGCACTGTTAGTGTTCTTCGGTTTAATCGCCACCGTGACGGGCTTGGGTACTGGCCTGGTCGAACTGCTTGGCTCCGTACATATCGGCTATAAGGCGACCGTACTCGGTTCTGTCATCGGCGGTATATGCGGCCTTGTATATGGCTTTATCTGTGGTGCCATTATTGCAAGGGCCTACAACCTGTTATTGGCAAAGGACACAAATGCCTAGCCTTGACCAGCCAGCCTGAGGAGTTTAAACCCAGTCAGGAATACCCAGAGTAGAAATGTAAAGAGTACAATCCCGGAAAAAAGATATAATGGGAAAAATATCTTTGTAAAGACGTCAAGGACCCAGAGCACACCAACTAATATCCCCAGCCAGCCCAAATAATCTGGGAACCCTGGGGCACTGAGCATGGCGAGGCCTCCCAGGCCGACCCAACCCACCAGTCATGTCGAGCCAAAGAGACAAAACAGCCCCTGCCCATATGCCTCCTGTGCCCGATAGACCACATTCACAACACCCTTTATTGCTTCGTCGTCGGCGCCGCTGTACAGGCCTGCAAGTGTAGGGGTTACGGTAGCGTGCCGCAGCGGGCCCAGAGTACCCAGGATGATGGCTATGAATCCAAAAAAGAGGGCAACAATGGCATACGCCTGTGCGTCCTTCCAGAGGGCCTGAACTAAGGCGGGAAATGCCGGTATGAGGGAGAAGGAAAGTATTATCGCACACCACCAAAAGAGCTGCCACTCCGTGGGATGTGTGCCGATTTCCTTGAGGACCGCCTCTGCATCTTGCCTCTCTACCATAGGCCAGCGCCAGGCAAGATACACGTAAAAAAGGCCGGTAGAGATGGCATAAACTATAGCGCCATACCCACCTATCTTTAGGAGCTTAGGGTCCATAATGGATGGACAGAGACCAGGCCGGGGATGCAGGTTTAGATAATTTGTGCCAGAAAAAGGTCACGCCACTATTTTATCATCCAACTCAGGCGTCCTACTTATCTCATTATGCTGAGGCGGTCTCAAGGGCCTTTTCCTTGAGGGACTCTACCACCTCATCTATAAGCCCGTACTCCCTTGCCTCCTCAGACGACATATAGAAATCCCTGTCAACGTCCCGCTCTACCTGTTCAAGGGGCTGACCTGTGTGTTTTGTCAGTATATCGTTTAGAGATTTCTTAAGACGCAGTATCTCCTCAGCCTGGATGCTAATGTCAGTTGCAGTACCCTTCATTCCACCCCAGGGCTGATGTAGCATAATCCTGGTGTGGGGGAGACCGAATCTCTTCCCTTCCGTGCCAGCGGCAAGCAGTATGGCGGCCATACTGAAGGCCTGGCCTATGCAGTAGGTGGCCACATCGCATTGCACAAACTGCATGGTATCGTATATTGCCAGACCAGCTGTAATAGAACCACCTGGGGAGTTGATATACAGGTTTATATCCTGATTTTTATTCTCATTCTGGAGAAAAAGCATCTGGGCAATAACCAGGTTGGATACGACATCATCTATGGGCGTTCCTACAAAGATTATACGGTCTTTTAATAGTCGAGAAAAAATATCGTAGTGTCTCTCACCGTAGCCTGTTTTCTCCACCACATACGGCACAAAGAGCTGCGACCTGGGCTCATATCCCTCTTGTAAATTGTCAAAATCTTTAGAACTCATTTAAAACTCCTTTTAGTCTATTTTCTGTTTCTTCTCTGTCTTTTGCTCTTCTTTTATATCCTTTTTATTAGCCACCTTTTGTGTTTCCTCTACCCTCTCATCCTCTATCGTAGCTTCCCTCAGGATAAGGTCCATCACCTTTGACTCCCTCATCTGGTGTCTCAAGGCGGATAGAGAGCCCTCCTTCTCAAGCACTCGACGCATTTTGAGTGAGGTCGTTTGATAGAGGACGGCCATCTCTTGAATCCTCTTTTCTACCTCCTGCTCAGTAACATAGACCTTCTCTTTACCGGCTATACTTCCCAGGACAAGGGCCAGTTTGAGGTCCCTTATAGCTGATTCGTGTGAGGCGTTCTTTAGTTTTTCGCTTTCTTTATCTATCTCTTCTATGGGCATTCCTCTCTGTAGCAGCTCCATCTTGTATCTATATAGCCTCTCGTCTGTCTGCGCTGCAATCAAGTCCTCCGGCAGGTCGAAGTTGGCCATGTCTACCAGTTTCTGGTACACCTGAGTCCGAAGGTCCTCCTCCACCCACCTCTTCTTGTCAACCTCTAGCCTCTTGCGTACACTCTTTCGTAGTTCTTCTAGCGATGCGGCACCAAATTGTTTCGCCAGTTCGTCGTTTATCTCAGGTGCCTTGGGTCTCTTTACCTCCCTCACAATTATCTCAAGGGTGGCTTCCTTATTTCTGTATTCGGGCAAGCGGAATTTACTGCCGAGATTTGCCTCCGCCTCCCGCTTATCTCCACACTTGGCCCCTTTAAGTGCCACCAACAGCTCTGGCACCGGAATATCTGCTAACATTCCACCAGAAACCCACAGCGCTACCTCTTCATCCTGCTGTATCACCTTGCCATCAACTAACACCCTGTAATCACAAATTATCTGGTCTCCCCCCTGTACATCACCCTTTTCCTCTGTCACCAGTTGCATCTTGCTGAGGCTTATATTCTTCAGGGCCGATTCTACTTCTTCAGAGCTCACCGCTGCAGACCTTCTCTGAAGCTTCAGACCCTTATATTCCTTGGCCTCAAAGGCTGGCTTAACTTCCAGCGTAACGTCAAATTTTAGCGCCTTTTTTGGGTCAAACTCAACCGCCCCGAGTTCGGGAGAGCCTATGGGTTCAAGCTTATGCTGGTCTACGGCCTCTTGGTATGTACCCCATACGAGAGACCCTTTGACCTCTTCTTCTATTTGCTTGCCGAACTGGCGCTCGATTATGCCTCTAGGCACCTTACCTTTACGGAAGCCGGGGACATTAGCCGAAGCGCGAAATCCCTGAAAATGTTTTTCAAACTCGCCCTCGACCTTTTCCTTCGGGACCTCTATCTCCAAACGCTTTTTACAGGGTCCAACATCCTCAATTGTTACAGTTAACCCTTCTGTTTCCTTCCCCATAGTAGTCCTTAAGAGAGATTATATGGAGCGGGTGATGGGGGTCGAACCCACGACATTCACGTTGGCAACGTGACGCTCTACC
>JBHIBD010000068.1:0-10997 GCA_046758865.1 Candidatus Brocadiales bacterium
ATGTATTGGAGGCTGTCCCTGCGGTTCACCTCCGTGGTAAATGTGGCCGTCTCCACAGCGGCCCTTACGTCCAGTCTAATATCTTCTATTGCATCAGGCATCTGACAGCTCCTCAGCTCATAATATGTATCTTAACCAATACCGTTTCGGGTTTTTTGCGTCTGAACTCTCCAAAGATAGCCCTGCCAAACGGGGCAGAGCCGTAGACCACGCTGCGAAGGAACTCCAGCCTTAGCCCAACGAAGACCAGGCCAACTGACGCCGCGGAGGTGGGCATGGAGAGCTTAAAGTCCAGCGTCTTTTTGTTATTGGCCCACATCGGGCCGATACTAAACTCCGTTCCTGTAGTAAGCGGGGTATACCCGGACTGGTCCGATGTCTTTACTTCCAGGTATCCGTTGTCCACCGCTTCCTGCCCAAGCCGATTGTCCCCACCCAGCGCAAAGGCCGAGAGCCTTACATCATCCGCCGGCTCGGCTATTTGAAGTCTGGAGAACCAGAGGTCGAGGCTGAACGTCCTCTCGGTGCCCTTCTGGTACCAGTTCACGGGTATTACCAGCGCCTCGTGGTCTGTTTTGCCGGTGCGGTAGAGCTCCAGCCTCTCCTCGCCCAGCCGCCTCCTGGACGGGTCAAATGTGGTGGTGAAGCTGAGTCGCAGGGGTCTCATGGCCTTTGCGTCCGTCCTCAGGAGCCACTCCTGTGGGAGCCCAGTCTCGAAGCCGAAGTCAAAGGTTCTGGCGGCTGAGGTGTGGCCCCTAAGCATCCAGTCCCCGCCAAGGCCCGTCTCAAAGACGAACTCATAGATGCGTCCAGCCTTTACATTGGAGAGAAGTCCGTCTAGTGAGGTCTCCGGCAGCCGGGCACCTATGTCCGTATCAAGTGACCACTCCGGGGCCAGCCCTGTTGAGAACGAAAATTCCCATGCGCTGCCTGCCCTTACCTCAGTCCTTAATTTTTCTTCTGCGATGAACATTTAATAATAGACTCCACTATCAGTGGGTGAGGATTCGCTATAGGGTGCCTCGACTTTATTAGCTCCATGGCCTCATCAATACCCATACCCTCCTTGGATACCAGGTAGGCAGTAATCGCCCCGGCGCTCCTGGAAATCCCTGCATCGCAGGCAACACACACCCGCTCCCCCTTGGCTAACCAACCTGAGATTGTATCTGCGGCAAACCGCACTGTCTCACACGGCCAGGGGACGGCGTCGTCAATGGCCACACGGACATGCTCCCTGTTCAGGGGCATAAGGCTCAGGAGAAGCACCCTATACTCGTCTTCTGGAAGGTTCCTGGCCACAAGGCGTCCGGTAATATATAGATTGGGGATTATCTCATTCATAGTAATCCATGATTCTGTGTAACGTTATACCATGATTGCCCTGTTGTTTATCCTCACTATATTATTTAAGGCCTAAGCTGTTTTGTGCGAAAAAGTTTCTTCTTAAGATGCGTCACGACGTGCCTTGCATGCCTACCCCAGCATCCGCTCATAGACAAGCCCAGGTTTCCCTGCCAGGTCCCAGGCCTCTATCTCAACGTTCACGGTCTCCTCATAACCCCATCCGTCCGAGGCAGACGGCCGCCTTACCTCTATATCATAGCCGTGTCGGTTGCCCGTGAAGGAGAACCCAGGGTCACCGTACTTATATACCTCCCCATTTATCTTAACCCTAACTGCGCTAATATCAATGCCTGATGTGTCACTCTTCAGTGTAAATTTTATCGGGTTGTTGATGGGGACATTAGTCTCTCCGTTCCTGGGAGAGGGGTACTTTGTTATATATGGAATTGGGTCAACCGGCACGGTGACCCTGGGCGATATGTTGGCGAGGGTCGTTACCCTTGCTATGTCGCCCAGTCCATCCGCGCCTATCCCAAGCTCTTCCCGCTGCCCTTCTACATCACTGGGGGCCACAGACTTGGGAGGGGCCGCCAGAAGTGCATTAACAAGCCCGTGTCCGTATATCTTTTGATTTATCACATCGCCGAGGCCCTCGCTACTTAGTTTAGTAGCTGTATCTCTGAGCCGCTGCCTGATATCTGCAACCGTAACGGCCCAACCACCGGCGATGACAAGTGCAGCTACCCCCGCAACAATTGCGGCTGCCACGTGAGTGCCTGCATCAAATGTGTCGCTGTCTACACCGTAAGTTGAACCCACACCTGAATCCCAGGTCCTGGGAGTGTTCCCGCCAGGGGCTACTAATTCAGTGCTACCATCCCTTGCGTGGTAGAGCCGATAGGTTAGCGTCTTCTGGATTTCCTTGTCCCATATTCTCCTCCAGTGGTCAGGTCTATCAGTCCCGTGCTCTATTTCTGCTGCACCTATTACTTTTGGATGCCTGGCAGGGAAGAGAGCTGAAGCGATGAAGCTAGGCCAGTCCTTGTCAACACCGGTCCAAGAGGCATAGGTACTCCCCACGGGTGCTACAGTGACGATACCAGCCTGATAGGCCCTGTCCAGTGCGTCACTCAAGGCCTGACTATTGCTAAAGGAGCCAACTTCGATACAAAGCACCTCGATTTGGTTTTCCACGGCCCAGTTCACGGCGGCCACCATGCGGTCCCAGTTTGAAAGCCCCTCGGCATCTGCTATTCTTAAGTCGTATAGGTGCGCTTCTGGTGCAACGCCGAGGATGCCTGTGCCTAATGGGCCACCACCTGCAATGAGGCCAGCAGCAAATGTGGCAAAGCGATGATTGCTGGCAGGGTCTCCACTTATGTCTGAGAGGGCAGTATCATTTACGAAGTCCCAACCACCTTTTATTTGGTTTTTGTAGGCTATATGGGGCATAATACCGTTTGAGAGGATGCCAATTCGGACGCCGGTACCTTTGTTGTACTGGTGCACTAAATCGGCGCCAATGCGCTGAATGGCACCTTTATTCAGACTAACGGCTTGTGTAGGCATTATTTTGCTGCCAGTCCAGGATTGCCTGCAAGGTCAAGGGCAAATACCTTAACCTCAATAGGACGATTGTGTTCGAAATCCGTAGCAGGGTCTATCGTTATCGTTGCCTCACGTTTATTCACCGACAAGGTATAGCTAAATTCGGCATCACCCTTTTTGTACCGCGTGGTAGTGCCGGTCTGTGTGTCAGTAACATCCACCCACACGGAATCAATGTCCACACCCCAGCCGTCATCCCTGATGACAATCGTGATGTTGGTGTTGACCGGCACCCCTGTTTGTCCTGGGGCGGGGCTTGGGTAATTGAATACATACGGCCCCTGGGCATCTCTGGTCTTGAGTTCACACCTGAGACCATCGGAGACTAGATTGGAGGTGGCGATATCAGTCCTGAAATCCTCCAGTGCCTGGGCGTGGCCGTCTAGAAGGGTCTTAAGGTCCTCAAAGCCCCAGACATTTCCGCTGAGTTCGGCCCTCAGGTCCTCCAGGGCGGTATAGGCCTGCGCCCGGACGTCGGACTTGAGGTCTTCTAAAGACCAGCCGACGGCCTCAAGAGCCGCCTTAAGGTCCTCAAGCCCTACGAGCCACTGGGCGTCGAGGAATGACTGCAAATCCTCCAGGGCGTCGTACGTTGGTGGGTCGGCGGCGGTATATTCGTAATTTGTATCATAATAACTACCGACGTACTTATAACCACCAAAGGCATAGGTGTAATAGGTTCCGAGGGCAGCACTTCCCATCCATTGTCTGTTGCCGGGCATATTGGCCTTGGCAGCCCAACTATCACCGCTGGGGTCGTACTCTCTAGTGTAGTCAATTGTCCCTCTGAGGTCAGGCCCAGCTCCACCACCAGTACTTCCACCACCATAAACGTAACCTTTATTAGAGACCTGGCCATTTCCAGAACCTGCACGGCCGACATCAGTATTCGTTTTGTTGGTCCAAGAATCTCCGGACTGGTCGTACTCTTTGGTTTCTGGCGTGAAATATGGACTTGCTGCAATACCTGTAAACCCCTGGCAAACAATTAACTTGTCAGAACCAGGCTCAAATACTGATTGATATCTGGTATGATCGAAATCACTAGAAGTTTTGGAGGTCCAAGAGTCGCCAGATTGACTGTATTCTCTAGTGTTGTTTGATTGAAAATAATACGCCTTGTCTGCCCCAATTGTCCCTGCACAGGTTTCAGAAGCCGAGGCAGGTACTACTGTTTTAGAACTCCAACTGTTGCCCGACTTCGAATATTCATAATTGTTATTACTTGGGGGATAACCTCCGAAGTAATACAACTTGTCAGTGCCTATGGATGTAGTCGCCCCCCACCGCCTTGCCGCGGTCATGACGGTCTTACTGGTCCAACTATCTCCAGACTGGGAGTATTCCTCGTTCCTATCGAGTTCACTTCCATTATAACCTGCAACGGCGTAGGCTGTATCTGTCCCTATTGCGGATTGCCCTCCGCCACCAAGGTATCTACTTCCCCCCGGCATCGCAGTCTTTGTAGTCCATGTATCAGCCATCACTATCTCCTATTCAGTAGGCTGGTGTAGTAGGCAGCGTATAGAAGAGAAACTCCTATTCCTTACCCACCACCGCTTGCCTATTATCTTCCAGTTGCTTTACTCTTTCCTGTAGAGATTCAATAAGCCTTTCCTTTTCGGCCTCGGGTATCTGGGGCAGGTTATCGCTTCTCTTGCCCTGGATAAACCTGCGAAGATACTCGCCCTGCCAGTACTCTGGCTCGGCCTGCTCGTAACTGCCGGGGAATTTCCTCAGCGGCCCTAGGCGGTCCATCTCCTCCTTAAAATGCCTTACCTCCCGCATGGTCTCACCGATGGCCTTTCTTATATTCACCAGGCTCCACTTCCTCATACCCATCTCAAGCCTCGCCTTCTCGGTGGAGAGCTCCAGGCGTTCACGCTCAAACTGGTCATTCACCACATTATCCAGCTTGTAGCTGTATTCCCGGACATTCACCTCCTCGGTCTCTATTTCCAGCGCCGTCTTGCGGTACTGATAGTGCATGTCGAGGAGGCTATGGTATCGGGTGTGTATCTCCTGCAGACATTGCCTGTGGGCCCTGTCGGTTGAGCTTTTTTCGAACTGCCCGATAATAAAATTTCTTATCTGATACTGAGAATGGCCGAGAGGGAGGCTTTCAAAAAATTTCTCCACCTCATCCAGAAGCTGCCTGTTTCGACCCTTGATCAGGAACAGTGGGTCGGATTTTTTAGTGAGTGTTTCCTTCATATATCTACCCCTATCCCGTTGTTAAAAATTACTGGTCTACTTATTCTCCCCTTCCCTAACCCCGTGCCATAGGCGGATTCGTCCTCCAAACTAATTGGCGGGTGCCGCAGGGTTTTAACCCTGCGGAATATGTGCCCAGGGCTAAAGCCCTGGGTTACCCATGAAATTTTTTAATCCGGGCTTATGCCCCTCCTCCAGCCCCAGGTCTCTGAGCCAAGATACTCCTTGCCGCGCGGGTGGACCCGGACGTTGACGTCTCCTACCAGGGGGAAACCGTCATCAGACTTCTGGAAGGCCGTAAGCTTATAGACCACCACCTTATCGTCCTCAATATTGCGGCGAGAGCCCATCAGATAGATATCCGTAACATACGGCCTCCCACCCATGTGCTGCACACACTCTATCATGTGGTTATACTCCTGGTAGTCCTGGAGCACTATCTGGTCGCCGTACGGGTTCGTGTATGCCAGTCTCTCAATGGGTTTATCCGGAAGGTTGTTCCAGCCCGTGTCCAGGGAGCCCAGGGGTGCCCCCTCTACCACCTCCCCGTCCTGGAAGGTGACCACAAACCGCATCAGTTCTGCTTGGGGTTTCATGTCGCTCCTTTCTTCTTTATTCCGTTGTAGGGGCACGCTGTGGCGTGCCCCCACCCTGTTAGGAATAGGAGAATCTCAGGGTGCACAGCGGGTTTTCAGAAAATGGGCTTGCCGTGGCAGGCATCCTGACTGCCAGGTTGCAGTACAGGTCTGCACCGCCCGAGGGGATGTTGGCTGAGGACAGCTCTATACGGTTGTCAGAGCCGGAACCCGCCAGCCTGGGGGCCCCTCCCGCCCAGTCGCTTGAGCCTGGGCTTGAGTAGGTGGTGGCAGAACCGTAGATGTAAGAGCTGCCGGCCGTGCCAGAGCCTAACACCTGGCTGTTGAAGCTATTGTGGTTGTCGTCGTCCCAGAACTCCAGAAATGCCTTGGATTGTGTTTGGCCCGCTATGTGGACACAGAAGACATACCTGTTGTCACCGCCTTGCTGTTTGCCCTGGTTGGTGCCTGCAAGGGGTACCTGGTCTATGATGGAGCCATCGTCTAAAAAGGTCTTGTCTATCTCCACCGAGCCAGAGGTAGGGATGATGATCGTGTCACGTGTGCCACTGGCGTCCCCATCATTTGCACCGGAGCCGGTCCATACCAGGGTGAACGCTGAGGCCCCCGTACCTGTGGTAATGGGTTTATAATTACTGTCCGACCCGGAGCCGGCGGTTTTTGCCACGTTATTCGTGGTATGGTTGTAGAACCAATAAACATCTGGTTTGGCCATCTTGAAAATCCTCCAAATTTTTTTGATGAAAAATGCCTGCTAAAACTTCTACGATCCTCGTCAATGGTTACCGATTGTGAAAGTGCAGCGTGCGGACAAGCTCATACGTTACATTCCTTTGGTTTTTCAAGCACCACCGTCATGTCGTCCTGACCTATCCCCTGGTCCGCCAGCCTGAAGGGCCTTATGCCCAGTCCGTGATAGGTCCAGGGGTGGCCGGTGAAGTAGAGGAAACTATCCTTGTTAAAGTACCTCACGTGGGTGGGGTCACGGAAGGCACCCGTGCCCACCTCCACAATAGGCACGATAGCTACCAAACGGCCTCCGGGCCTTAAGACCCTGCATATCTCATTCATCACAAAGATGAGGTCATGACAGTGCTCCAGGAAGTGATGGGCCCTGACCTCATCCACGGAATCATCGTCGAATGGAAGCCCATGACGGTCTACGTCTCTCACAACGTCCACACGTGGATAGGGGTGTGTGTCTATCCCTATGTAGCCCTCTTTCTTGTTAGGGCCACAGCCCAGGTCTAGCCTTCTCATCAGGTCTTCTCTTTTACCATTTCATGGAGTCTGGCACTGGTGCCCGATGCGAGGGATTTGTTCTTTATCAGCTCCTTGAGCAGCTTTCCCGCCTCGGTATTGTCGCTCGAGAAATCCTCGATGCCCCCTATAAGTGTGCCTACTATCCCCTCAATCTCTGCTTTATCCCTTCCGGCCAGTGTCAGCATCTTTCTGGCCCGCATCAGGCGGCCCCAGCCGAGTCCGGTGGCCACCATACTACCCAGTAGGGTTACTCCTCCCCCGACCAGTGGGGCAAGAGGAAACACGGGTGCTGCCTTCTCTATTGCCTCGCCGGTAAACTGCGCCGTGTAGGCAATCTTCTCTGCCAGACTGGGCTGGAACTGGGGCGGATAAACCTCCGGGAGTGATACCTTGTCCATGGCCCTCCTAGTGAGGTCCTCTACCACCGCCAACTGCTTGTCTGTCTTGGCAGTATTTGTTGCCACCAGGCCCTTTTCGTAGACCCGCTCAACTGCTTTTGACCCATTGACACCGCCTGTGGTGCCAAGGAGGGGTGGCAACAGGGTTCCACACCCGCTTCCAGATGTAAGTAATAAAATAACCAGAATTACTACACTTCGTTTAACCATTCTTGATATTGCCTCCTGCAAGTTAAAGAACAACAGGGATGGAAGGCGTTTCTCCTCTGCCCATCCCTTGTGGGAGTGAGGCGGGCCTCCTTCTTCAAGGGCCTGCCCTCCTTAGCCCCTTCGGGGCGACGGAGGGGCCTGCCGCACACGATGCAGCCCTTTCTATCGGGCAAGACCTGGTAGAGGGCATCTGATAGGATAGTGGCATCATCAATGTCCCTCTGGGCGCGACTGCCGAAGTATAGCCCTGGCCTCGTTCTCCTCTGGCATGTGCTAACAATCATTCCTAATCTCCCTTTGTCTTTAAAGTAGAGTCTGGCCTCCACACCATCGGGGTATCGCAGGGCTAAAGCCCTGGGCCACCCGATAGTGGGGTGTTGCATGGTTTTAACCCTGCGACACCCACCATGCCTTCAACGGTGTTACAGATGTGCCCTCTATTTTCCTTAAACCACTTAACGGTCTGCCGAAGCCCCGTCTCAAAGGATATTTCTGGCTTCCACCCCAGGTCACGAACCCTGGCAGAATTAATGGCGTACCGCCTGTCGTGCCCCAATCTATCCCGGACGTGGGTAATGAGGCCCCTCGATGCGCCCAGCTCATCCAGCAGCATCTCGGCCAACGCTATGTTCTTTTTTTCAATGCCGCTTCCCACGTTGTAGACCTCTCCGCAAATGCCCTTCTCCATAAGGAGTGCAACGGCCCTGGTAAAATCCATTACATGTATCCACTCCCTTGTCTGCGAGCCGTCACCGTATAGAGGTATAGGCAGACCCTCCAGGGCGTTAGAGATGACCTTGGGTATAAATTTCTCTGGGTGCTGGCAGGGGCCGTAGTTATTGCATCCACGGACTATGACGACGGGTACGCCGTGCGTGACCCAGTAGGAGTATGCCAGGTGCTCCTGAGCGGCCTTGGAGGCAGAATAGGGGTTTCTGGGCCTTAGGGCATCCGTCTCTTTTTTTGACCCTTCCAGACATTCGCCGTATACCTCGTCCGTGGAGACGAGCACGAACCTCTCTACACCACACCCCCTTGCGGCCTCTAAAACCGCATGGGTGCCCATGACGTTGGTCTCGAGGAATCCGTCTGCATCTCGGATACTCCTGTCTACATGGGTCTCTGCAGCAAGGTGCATGATATTTTTTGTTTCAGTCTCCTCTGTGATCTGCTTCAAAAGTTCTCGGTCGCGGACGTCGCCCCTGTAGAACCTGAACCCTGGTCGTCCACTAGAGGTGTCCTCAGCCAAAGGAGACGGAACACTAGTGGCGGAGCGCCCTGGCTGGTCCAGACATCCATCCAGGTTTTTACGGCTGCCCGCATAGGTGAGCTTATCCAGGACTACCACTCGCTCACCCCTTTCCACAAAGAGCCTTGCGAGATGACTTCCGATAAAACCTGCCCCACCTGTTATCAAGATAGACATGGCGTTGCACCTTAATGGCTGAAATCCTGCGGCCGTGTAGGGACATCCAACTCGAGGCGGACAACGTGCCCCTACGAGCTGCAATGACAAATAAAAAAGGCCCGAAGGGTTTCTGCCAAAACCCCTCGGGCCTCTTGATATCCCTTGGCCAAAGCCAACGGATTCTTCGGTTACCGATTATTGCAGGGCCAGATTAATTGTCTGGCACCTTATCTCATACCACACATACGTCCAACTCTTCTTCATTAATGCGGCAGCCGCAGCCGCTGTACACCCCTTCTCTAGTCATTACCAGCCTGGTTGCCCTGGCCAAATTCAGTGGTGAACTGCCGGCATCTATCCACCAGCCGTCTAATATGCTGTACTCCAGCTCGCCTGCCCTTAGATATGTGTTGTTTACATCGGTTATCTCGAGCTCTCCCCGCTCGGACGGTTTCAGGCCACCGATGATATCAAAGACATCACTGTCATACATATAAAACCCGGTGACGGCATAATCTGAAGGTGCAATCTCAGGTTTTTCAACTATCTCAACCAATCTTCCCGCCGTCCCTTCAGCCCCGGGCAGAAAGGGAGCAGGCGGGTTAAACCTTGCCACCCCGAATTTTTCCGGGCCACTAACCCTGGCAAGCACCAGCCGTGCGCTACGCTCCTGTTCGAGAAATGCCCTGACGTAGACACCCAGGTTTTTCTCAAATATATTGTCGCCGAGTATGACTGCCACCGGGCCACCGTCTGTGAAATCCTCCGCCAGTGCCAGTGCCTCGGCAATCCCACCCTCACCCTCCTGGTAGGCGTAGTGGAGTTTTTTGAGACCAAACGCCTTGCCGTTTCCAAGTAATTTGAGAAAGTCGCCTGCGTTGAGGCCACCCGTCACCACCATGATGTCCCTTATCCCGGCGTCCGCTAGGGTTTTCAGGGGGTAATATATCATGGGTTTGTCGTAGACCGGCAGTAGATGCTTATTTGTTACCTTTGTCAGTGGGTCCAGTCTTGTCCCGAGCCCGCCTGCCAATACTACGCCTTTCATGTTTAATGGTACCTCCTCTGCCTGCTAAACCGGTTTGTGCCTGAGAGTGATACCGCCATCGGGTCAGACATGTACCCCGGCAGGCCGCAGCTTATGGAATGCCACGAAGCTCCCTATACCGCTCCTCAAGCCTGAGCACCCGTTCATGTAACTTACCCAGCCTGGCACCCAGTACGTCTCTGAGATGGTCGGCCTTGGTTAAGGCCCTACGCAGCGCCTTGACACGTTTCCTGAGCCACCACAGCTTTATCCTTATTCCAAGTGTTTTCAAGCACACCATACCTGTGTCCCTTTATTTTTAATCCAACCAGCCAGCGTCTGGTCACCAACGTGGGGGCAAGCCAAAAAGCGGCCTGTCGGCCCACCAGGGCGGACCCCCAGGGCAGCCGCGAGGGCTGCCCCTACTCATCTGTTGGCCCAATGGCCCCTCTGCCTCTGCTGGCAGGTAGACGGGGAGCGGACATGTCCTTCTTGGGCTGTTTTCCATTCTTCTGGTTGAAATAATACCCAAAGGCTGCCCCAGCCAAACCCTCCAAAACGGCCAAAGATGTGTGGAATCTGTCCTTGTCTAGGTCATGGGTAACATTGGCAAGGCATAGGGCACAGACCGTGCCTATGAGCATCAGCGTCACCATGGCCCTTATAGAACCCTCTGGTAGCCAGAGGGGTTTATCTTTCTGGAACCATCCTTCGGCGTTACTCAGGACAGGCCCTTCGGCGTTGCTCAGGGCAGGTCCTTTGTTTTCTTCTGCCATTGGTCTACCTTGTTCTGAAATCGTCTAAAATCATAACCCGTGCTGGGGGAGCAGCCACAGGCGCAAAGGCCGCTACATCTGTCGGCCGCTCAAACATCCCATAAGGCTCTCGGCAAAGTTGGGCGACTTCGGCTGCGGTAAGGGCACGGT
>JBHIBD010000069.1:0-10968 GCA_046758865.1 Candidatus Brocadiales bacterium
GCTGAGCTACCGGCGCTCCTCTGTATCTTGTTGTTTAGCAGTAGCTTATCAGAAGTGTTGTCTTCCGTCAATCTCGAATTTGTGCCACAGGTGGGCAAACTGTAGTCCCATTTTTAAGCCAATGAGGGCGTAACTTTCAACTCAGGCCCTTCCGTAAATCTTAGTTATCTCAAGTAGTTTCTTTGATAGTCTATGGGTTAACTCTTTCTCTCTCAGACGCCACCTCCAGTTGCCCTTTGATGTAGCAGGACGATTCATCCTCGCCTCTTCCCCGAGGCCGAGGATGTCCTGCATGGGAAGGATTACGGTGTTGGCCACCGACATCATGGCAAGCCTTACGAACTCCCAGTGGACATCCCCTTCCTTTATCTTTCTTCCAAGATACTTAAAGATTCGTTTTTTATCATCTGCGGTTGCTTCGCCTTTAAACCATCCCCTTATTGTGTTGTTGTCGTGGGTACCAGTATATACAAGACAGTTTCTTACATGGTTGTGAGGTGCATAAGGGTTTGTGGGAAGATCTTCGCCAAAGGCGAAAATAAGTAGCTTCATCCCCGGAAAGTCGTAGCGTGCTATCACTTCTCTTACATCAGGTGTTATGCTTCCCAGGTCTTCAGCTATGACGGGAAGATAGGGGAAGTGCCTGAGAAGTGTATCAAAGAAGTTTATCGCGTCAATTTTAACCCACCTCCCATTTACTGCTGTTTTTTCTCTTGCCGAGGTCTCCCAATATGCAACAAAGCCCCGAAAGTGATCTATCCGTACAAAATCAAATAGTTTAAGATTGTGCTTCATCCTTTTTATCCACCACACGTATCCATTTTTTTTCAAAACATCCCATCGGTAAACTGGATTTCCCCACCTCTGGCCGGTGGAGCTGAAATAGTCGGGCGGCACTCCGGAAACAACAGTTGGTCTCTTATTTTTGTCAAGCTTGAACATTTCCGGGTTCGTCCATACGTCAACACTTCTGTAATTTACATAGATAGGTAGGTCACCGATGACCTCGATGCCCTTTTGGTTGCAGTAATCTTTAAGCTCAAGCCACTGCTTGAAAAAAAGGTACTGAAGGAATTTCTCCATCTTGACCCTGTCCCGGAGCTCCCTTTTAAGCGTTTGCATGGCCCTGGGGTCTCTATTCTTTATCTCAGGGGTCCACCTGCTCCAGTCCTTTTCTTTAAGATGGTCCTTAAGGGCCTCAAAAATGGCAAAATCTTCAAGCCAGCCAGAGTTTTCTTTGCAGAATTTTTCATACTCAAATTCATTTTTGTGCCTCTTAAAACGCTTGTAAGCCCTGAGAAAGAGTTTCTGTTTGTAAGAGCTTACCCGGTGGTATTCAACACGTTCCTCTGGGAAACTGGGTTTAGGGAGGTCTTTTTCTGAAAGGAGGCCCTGCCGGCACATAAGCTCAGGGCTTATAAGAAGGATGTTTCCGGCAAGGGCAGACGAAGAGTAGTAAGGGGAGCCTACTTTTGAGTCGTTCGGGTTAAGGGGAAGTATCTGCCAATAGCTCTGTCCACTTTCGGCCAGAAAATCGGCAAACCTGTAAGCCCAGGGACCCAGGTCACCTATGCCGTAGGCCGAAGGTAGTGAAGTAATATGAAGTAGAATCCCGCTTCCCCTTCTATTTAACATGCCGGTTCTCCAGTTGATAGAAGAGTAAAAAATTCAATATCTCTGACAAAAAGTCTTTTTTTTCTCTCTCCCGTCACATCCAGGGTGGTGTAATCGCCTTCTTTAAATAGTTCCTTATGAAGTAAGGTGAGGGAGGAGTTTATACCACTAAAATTTACTTCGCAACAGGAAAAATAAAAAAACCTTTTTTTGATGCTGTGGCCGGGAGGAGGCTAACTTACGACAAATCTCAGGTGGCGAAAAGTGGGCAGAACACATCTAAAACCATGTAAACTGGGATAGACCGAGACAAGTCAAACTTTTACGTAATAAAAGGCGTGACAACGTATCAGGTTGCCACGCCTTTATTACAAATCCTAACACCGCCCCTTGTATAAGGCAGTCGAGAGGCCTGTCACAAACTACGGCTGGGCCTCTTCTGCGGCAATCTCCTCTACGAGAAATTCCTCAGAATCCACGTATGGTACAGTTCTTCTACCAAAGGCCACCAGTATCTTTCCCGTTATGTAACCTGTAATGAGTGCCAGTACGATTGCTACGCCAACGCCCATGAGCTGGGAACCCTTGCTTAGGCCGTCCACGACAAACACGGCTGCAACGCCACCCATAAGGCCGGGCCACCCGTGCAGGTTGGTAACGCCGCAGGTGTCTATCCCCTTGACCCTCTCCTGCAGTGCAGGCTGGATAACAGCAAAACCATAGGTAGATAGGGTACCACCCAGTATACCAATAATAAAGGCCATCGAGTGGCTGGCGGCGTCACAAGTAGATCCAATGGCCACGCCGCCCGCTAGTGCCGCATTGGCTATGTCAGCGATAGATATCTTGCCCCTCAAGGTGACCGAGGCAAAGTAGGTGGCTATAGTGGCACCACAGAGGGACAATAGGACGTTGACGGCTGTAAATGGAACCATATCAGGCGCCACAAGCCCCGCACAGAAGCTGGGCCAGAAGAGCCATAGGACCATACTACCCAACATGGAAAATCTATCGCTAGTATCGTCAGATTCTATAGGTATCTTAAACTCCTTCTCTGTGGTCATGGTCATCACTACGCCCAGTCCGAATAGGGCTCCAAAGGCATGAATCAATATAGAACCACCTGTGTCCACAAAACCGCCGGGGGGTATCAACCCAAGACCGCCCTCTAAGAGTATCCATTCGTTGACCATATAGCAGGGTACAAAAAATATCCCTAATATTATATACTGAGCCATCTTTAGCCTGCCCAGGGGTGCGCCGGCACATATTAAAAGACCGGCCGCAGCAAACTCTGCCAATAGCAGCCTGTCTACCTCTATTTGGGGCTCACCCAAGACGCCCAAACTATCTATCAACACATACAGCGGTATTGCCACACTTACCACTAGGTATGTGGCGGTCAGTGTGGAACGCCCGTACTTCCTCACAAAGACCATCAAAAATCCGAAACCGACTACCAGCATAGCCATTACGTGGATGGCGCGGTTGTACTTCTGTACGTCCACTACCGATGCCACGGTGGCCACGGACCCTTCCTCGACACCCCAACTGGTCCCCGAAGAGGCTACCAGCACTGCCAACATAATTGGTAAAATTAGTACCCATCGACACTTGTTCATGTCTCATACCCTCCTCCGATTAGTGCGTTTTGCAATGTTTAAAAAGAACAAGAGGCAGTCCTTGGGCAAGCAAAACAGGCAGCAATTGCGCAAAATGTTATCCTCTCCGATGGAAATATCAAGGAAAATCTTTTCTGCAAAGAGAGAAGCCCGTAATCCCTTATTTGATAGAGAATAACGTAGGTAAGGCAGGGGTTCTGGATTAAAAAAAGGTATGGTGGTTAGGGTAAACTGCCGCCTGTCTTCAGTCCCTGAGTCTTTACGAGTAGGTCCACCAACAGCTCGGCCTCGTCAGGGCCAAACCAGACCGCATGAAAGGTATCCAGGGTTATCCTCTGCATCTCCTGGATAATCTTCTCCCACCCCGCCCTGTCATGAGTCTCCAAGAGGATTCTTTCTCCAGGGTGACAGATGAGACATTTGGCCACCAAGATTACAGCCCCAGCATCTTCCTTGAGTACCTCAGCCCTTTCAGATAGAAAGCGAGCGATTCGCTCGGCATCCTCCCTGGTTATATAGTCACCAGCCTCGGAGCGCATATGCTCCACCGTCTCTCTCCACTCCTCGGCGGGCATGTCTTTGAGCAGGATTCGGTTTATTGAGTGACATAGTGTGCAGCGGTCTATAAATAGGAATCGGGCATCCTCATAATCCATTCTTTCACTGGTTACGGCCCGAACTCGCTCGGGCCACGTACTGACGATTTCACCGAGAATCTGCTGGGCCTCTTCTGGACTAATCCATTCGGGGTTCTTATCCATCATCTCTTCCACTATGTCACGCCACTCCTCCATAGGTCTTGGCATGATAAAGACCCGCTTAAGTGTGTGACACTTGGAACATTTTACATCAACTAAAAGGGACCCGTTTATGGGGTCTACCGGGCCTTGGGCCACCAGTGCGGCTGAGGCGACAAAATGGTACAATAGCACAACGCTCAGTAATAGATACCTCCCTATCGCCCAAAAATTTCCTCTAAACTCCACAAGGATTCTCCGTGTTTAGGCAGTGTAATGCCAGAATACGAATTATATGCCATCTACATAAGTTTAGTCAATTTCTAGTAGCAAAACGGACCGAATCCGCAGGCTGAGGTCGTATCTTTGTTCTTGAAAACCACGTGCTGCATCCTATAATCGCAGGGTATGGGATTTTCTTTCGGGGCGTAGCGCAGCCTGGTTTAGCGCGCCTGCCTTGGGAGCAGGAGGTCGGCAGTTCGAATCTGCCCGCCCCGACCAGTATAGATAGATTGCGACTTTTAGGAGGAGGCGATGGGCAAAGGGATAGTTATGTTTTGTGGAGTGGCCCCAACAATATGTAATCTACTGGCCTTTGGTACATTCCTAGTCCATGCAGGCGAAGTAAGGCAATCCACTCAACTGCTTGCAAGCGATACCCAGGAAGTGCTGGAAATTTCCGTGGACGAGGCTGCGGAGGGGATAGTCGACGGCCGATTTGACATCGTCCTAGATGTGAGACGGCCTGAGGAGTATGAAGAAATGCATATACTTGGCGCCCTGCTCATACCATTGAACACGCTGGAGGAGAAGGCCCGGGTGAAGCTAAGTGACATGAGTATCTCTATCCTCACCTACTGCAGGTCTGGGAGGCGTAGTGCAGAGGCAACCAAGGTACTGAGAAAGATAGGTTATACAGACGTGGTCAGCCTTAAAGGCGGGATAATTGCATGGAAGAAAAAGGGCTACCCTGTGGCTGAATAACTGGCCTTTATAGTGATTGAGACTCGGTGGGTATCAAGGGCTAAAGAGGGTCCTACAGAGCAGGAAGGTCACAAGGTCCTGCGGCATTATGACGGGCCTAGGTCAGCACCTTTCCTACCATCATCCGATGAAACACGAGGATAATAACGGTCCACAACAGTACCAAACTAGCGCCTATATATAAGAACTGTTGCTTCACTGAACTTTCCATTGTAAGTGCCTCGTCCTTGTCCATCTCTACCAAAAGTGCCCACCTGACATCATACGAGACATCCAGGGGGGTGAAGGCGCTAAGGACCTTTACATTGCGGTAGTTTCGTATTATCCCCATGTCGGTGTTCCCCGCCAGTGCCTCTCTTGCAGCTCTTGTGTCTACCTTCATCTTTAACACACTCGGCGCCTCAATGAAGCGGGAATCAGAGCGCATAAGAAAGTCTTCTCCCACCAGGTACGTCTCCCCTGTCTCTCTAAGTCCAGACCTTTGGGTCATTATGTCATTTATCTTTCTATTCTCCATGTGGAACACGACTACAGCCACGGTCCTATCCGTAAGGTCTTCTGCTATGGGGGCAGAGACAAACAATGCAGGACGATTGTTGGGTTCATACCACCCCATGTCCAAAATGTCGATACCCGTCTTTCCCCTAATGAATGCCTCTTCCAGTTGTGTCCCGGAGTAGGGTTCCTTAAGCACATTCTTGCCCAACTCTGGCCGGTCCCTTGCACTGGCCACTATATCCCCATCCATATCTATTACCAGTACGTCATAATACTGGTAGGCCTCTGCAAAGCTGACAAGGATATCTCCGTATGTACGGTCTATTTCTTCGTATGCAGCGCCTCTCAGGCCCCCTTTATGGAAGGCATCGATGTAGGAAGTAGCCGCTGATTTGAAGACGTTGTTGCTAGAGAGCTGAAAGGCGTCTGCCCTCCTCTCAAAGAAGAAGTCCTCCATTTCAATCCTCTTAATATCCCTGATAGATATTAGATGACTGAAGGCCTTCTGCTTTATAACCCCCTTGGTGATAATATAAGTGATGGTGTTAATGGCTATAAAGGGTAAGACGCTCCCGAAGAGACAGAAGAGAATTAGGTAGCGATAAAGGGAATGCTTTTCTCCACCTTTTACTACTACACCATGAACAGCTAAATGACCAGGTTCATGGTGATGTCCTTTAGTTGTGTGTTTTTGTTCCACGGTATTGTTGTCACTTATTCTTATTATTTGCTAAATCAATTATCCCATGTTTGTGCTGTCATGACAAGAATTCCTGTCTCATTACCCTAAAAAATATAAAGACGATTATACCCCAGATTGGAATCATGGCAAAGGTCATCCACACAACGCGGGTAATCATGGAGCCTTCTAGGGCCAACGCCTCGGCCTTGTCTATCTCTGCCAGAAGTGCCCATCTGATATAGTCGGATACGTCGATATATGTATACGCACTTAGCACCTTCACGTCCCGGTAATCTCTTATTATCTTGACATTGGTAACACCGTTCAGGGCTTCATTTACACCTAAGGTATCGACCCGCAACTTAAGCACCTCCGAGGCAGCAGTGGTGAAGCGGGAGTCAGAACGCATCAGCTTGTCCTGGCCCACGAGATACGTTTCACCAGACTCTTTAAGTCCCGGCCTCTGGGTCATCATCTCATTTATCTTTGTGCCGTCCATAAATAATATGAGAACTCCCAACAGGGGTGCCTCCGCGGTTTCCTTAAGTATAGGGGCAGAAACAAATTGGGCTGGACCGTTGTAGGGGTCGTACCACTCCATGTCGCTTACAGTCAGTCCCACCTTGCCATTCTCAAAGGCCTCTTTCAGTGAAGTCTTAGCGTATTTCTCGTCAAAGAGGTTTGCACCAAGCTCTGGATTCTTTTTTGCGCTGGCCACCACGTTCCCCTCAGGGTCCACAATCAAAACATCATAGTATTCATACGCATCACAGAAGCCACTCAATATACTGTGGTACCTTTCATCTACCTCTTTATACCTCTCCCCTGCAATACCAGCATATTTCTTTCCCTCAATGCCTCCCCTTCGGTAGGCGTCTATGTATGATGTTATCGCCCACTTAAAGAGGAGGTTCGTACAGAGTTGGTATGCATCCCCTCTCCTCTCAAAGAAGAAGTCTTCCAGTTCACGCTTTTTTATATCCCTTACAGACACTAGGTGGTTGAAGGCCTCCTTCCTTATAAAGCCCCTGGCCAACCCGCAACTCACAGAAGTAGTTATTATATAGGGCAAAAGATTGCCGAAGCAGCATATTATAATTAGGTAAATCAGTAGAGAGGTTGATTTTGACCTATGAGGGCCAGGAGGGCCGGCAGTAGAGACGGGTTCTGCTGGTTTTTTAGTTTCTTCTGATTTTCTGGGGATTCTTGAGCGTGAAGGTTTTTGTGCCATTTTGTCCCTAATATTCGCCCAACAATATGTTAATATTAACGGGGCAGTGATAATAAGTCAATTGGCCTTCTGCTACGTGTTTGTTTATTGGCAGTTTATGTGTGGGGGCCTGTAGTTTTATCAGCACGGTAAGGGCGGAAAGGATAGTATCAAAAGAAAGGGTGTGAAACCAGGTATTGTCTTGGGGAAAGGGCACAGCCGTATGCCAAAGAAGATGAATCCCAGATTCAAGGTCTGGATAGAGAGGGAAGGGGAAGTTGTGTTTGCAGAGGGTCGAAAAATCCTGCTGGAGGCGGTTGACGAACTGGGCTCCCTAAACGCAGCAGCCAAGAAGCTGGGCATGTCCTACCGTGCAGCATGGGGAAAGATAAAGGCCACGGAGAAGCGGTTGGGCACAAAGTTGCTGGAGACCAATGTGGGCGGAAGGGGTGGAGGTGGAGCAAGGCTCACAAAGGATGCCAGGAAACTCCTCAGGCGTTACAACAGGTACAAAAAACGTGTCGAGGCCTGCGTGAAAAGGGAGTACAGGGCTACGTTTGAGGAATAAAGCACCTTGACAAAAATAGCTTTGAGTATATTATGTCTATAATGACATAACGACCGATATCATTCGGAATGAGGAGCTACACGTTTTGAAAATACAAAGAAAAGTGTTCGTCATTTTTGTGTTACTTGCGGTCACTTCTCTTCCGGTCATGGCCTGTGGGGGAGAAGGGGAGGAGATACTGGTATTTGTTGCGGCGAGTCTGACGGACGCCATGAATGAGATTAAGGACACATTTGAGGAAAGAACGGCGGCCAGGGTCTTTTTAAGTTTTGCGAGTTCGGGTACCCTTTACCGCCAGATAGAAAAGGGTGCACCGGCAGATGTCTTTATACCTGCAAGCACCACCCATGCGGACGCCCTTGAGCTTGATGGCCTTGTGTTACCGGACACAAGGAAGGACCTCCTGACCAACAGGCTGGTGGTTATTGTGCCTAAGGAGAGCAAGCTGAGGATAGAGCAACCTGAGGACATAGCGCGCAGAGAGGTCAAAAAGATAGCCATAGGGGAGCCCGGCTCTGTACCGGCAGGCTCTTATGCCAAGGAGGCCCTGAAGAATCTGGGACTATGGGAGGACGTGTACTCGAGAATCGTCCCTGCCCTAGACGTAAGGGCTGTGCTTGCTTATGTGGAGGGGCAAGCAGTTGAGGCGGGCATTGTCTACAGAACTGATGCCATGATAAGTGAAGAGGTGAAGGTGGTGTATGAATTTCCAGGGGACAGCCACACGAAGATAATCTATCCCGTAGTGATATTGAAAGACAGCAAGGCCGAGGCCCTGGCCAGGGAGTTTGTAGATTTTATCTCCTCTGCGGATGCGAGGGGGATTTTTGAGGCATCTGGTTTTGAGGCGATAGGAGGGAGCTAGACCATGTTATCACAAGAAGAAATTTCTGCCATCTATATATCTATGAAGGTCGCAGTCTGTAGTACATTCCTTATCATCCCCCCCGCTATTCTTATAAGTTGGGTATTAGCTAAATCTCGGGTGAGAGGTAAATCTGTTATTGACACCCTTGTTAATATGCCGTTGGCCCTTGCGCCTGTGGTTAGTGGATTCTTTCTGCTCATCCTCATAAGCAGGACAGGTGCCGTTGGGCGGGTTCTCTACGAGGACCTCGGCATAGAGCTAACCTTTACCTGGTACGCAGCAGTGCTGGCCAGTGCTGTGATAGCCTTTCCTCTACTGGTAAGGGTGGTGCGGGTGGCCATGGAAGAGGTTGACCCCAGGCTGGAGAATGCAGCCAGGACCCTGGGTGCTGGTCCCTGGAGGGTGTTCTTTACGGTGACCCTGCCGCTTTCAATACGTGGTGTAATAGCAGGCTCAATACTCGCATTCACGCGTAGTCTGGGGGAGTTTGGGGCCACCATTATGCTGGCAGGGAATATCCCTGGGAAGACACAGACTATCCCACTAGCCGTGTTCAATTGTGTGCAGACAGGGCATGAGGACAAGGGCCTTAGACTGGTCTTTATAGCCACTGTACTTGCCTTTTCTGCCCTTTTTCTTGCCCAGGGTATCTCTAAGCGTACCACCCACTAAGACCTCTCTGGCATAATGAAACTCAAAGTAGACATAAGAAAACAGGTTGGTACATTCTATTTGGATGTCTCATTCGTAATAGAAAAACCCCTGACCGCCATATTTGGACCTTCGGGGAGCGGCAAGACAACAATCTTGAATTGCATCGCCGGTGTCCTAGAGCCGAGCGGTGGAGAGATAGCTATTGATGGCAAGCCGCTGTATTCCAGTAAAGGCGGTATAAATCTACCACCCGAGAGTCGCGGTATGGGCTATGTATTCCAGGAAGGACTGCTCTTCCCCCACCTTTCAGTTGAAAAAAACATTTTCTACGGGTTTCGCCTGGAGGATGAGGCAAGGTGCCACATAGTGCCGGAGGTGGTTATAGACGTCCTTGAGATAAGAGACCTTCTTGAGAAAAAACCCAGTCAGCTATCGGGTGGCGAGCAGCAGAGGGTTGCCATTGCCAGGGCGCTCCTTTTCCACCCCCAACTCCTTATATTTGACGAGCCGGTGTCTGCCCTGGACTGGGCCCTGAAGAGCCGCTTCCTGGGCTATCTGAAACGGATAAAGGGGGAGTTCCGTGTCCCCATACTCTACGTCACCCATGCCCTCTCTGAGATTATGAACCTCGCCGATGAGGTGATAGTGGTAAAGGATGGTAGGGTACTTGCCACCGGTGGCGTATCAAGCCTCTTTCGTTATCCAGACATATTTCCCATAATAGAATCAGAAGGGCTTGAGAATGTGCTCACCCTTAAGGTGCTCTCACATAACAAGGAACGCGGTGTCACGGAGCTGGGGCTGGGAAGGCAAAAATTGGTGGTGCCGCTGGGTGGACCTGAGACTGGTTCTGTTGTCTCGGTAGTTGTGCGGGCTCAGGATATAATCGTGAGCCGCGAGAGGCCAACGGGGCTGAGTGCGCGCAATATCTTAGATGGAGCGGTAGAGGACGTCTCCATCGTGGGCAATAAAGCCATTTTGTACGTGAATCTAGGAGAACAAATGATTGTAGAGATAACCCTCGAGGCCCTTAGAGAGCTCGAAATAAATATTGGGGAGAAATACTTTTTTATTATTAAATCCAACTCCATACGAGTGTGTTAGTTGCTAGATTCTCCCATGGCCCGGTTTGTTAGGGCAGGATTTAATCTGAACAAAAGCCAGGTAGTCCAAGGATGTCTCAAGAGGACCTGGTGGAAACTGGGTAATCCTACGGTCTATTCCACAATGGCGCTGCGTTTCTTTAGTTCTGACTTTTGCTCTTCGGTAAGACCTGGGATTGGGGATGAGCAATCTATCCCTTCTTTCACCGGAAACTTTACAAATCCTGGATAACCGCTTGAAGCATAACCGCACAGTCTGGTCTTGGTGGGCACTGAATAATGCCATCGGCTAGTCCACGATGGCACCACGCTCCTTTAGATCCGCCTTCTGCTCTTTGGTAAGACCTTTTACCCCCTTTAGGTTCGCGTTATCAACTGCGGTACGTCTTAGGTTGACATTCTCCAAATTGGCACCTTCCAGGTTGGCA
>JBHIBD010000070.1:0-10531 GCA_046758865.1 Candidatus Brocadiales bacterium
CAGACTGTCGATCTGGTGGTTGCGGGTTCGAGTCCCGTCGGCCTCGCCATTTACTATAAATGACGGGAATTCGCTTGCTTTTAAGTGGGAGACTCTGGTATCTTTCTCAACGAGGGGCAGGCCTGGTCATTACCTGAAAAAGGTATTAGGCATGTTCAAAAACATATACCATCCGTTTAGTATTTTTGCATTGTTGTTCCTCATGGCAGGTTGTGCGGGATTAGAGAAAGCCCCCCGCGAGCATACCATCAGACTGATTAAGCCCATCACCAGTGATGAACTCCGTTTTGATGATGAAAACATACGACTGCGTTTTACTGTAACGCAGAGGCAGATATACTTCACCCTCTGGAATAAGACCCAGGGGCCTATGTCAATAATCTGGGATGAGGTTATCTTTAGAGACCCAGAGGGTGTCACATACTGGGTCCTCAACAATGAGGAAGAGGGACAACATGCGGTGCCCAGTAAGGCGGCCCATGCTGCTGCTAGCCACCCCCATATAGACTCCACCGAGGTCCCTGCGGGGACATCGCATACCAACTATATTCGACCTTTTCCTTCTGGATTCCAGGATATCCTTATTTATCCCTCTAAGTACGCAGCAGGAGCGAGGTTCAAGGTGACATTGCCACTGGAGGTACAAGGGCGTATTAAGGTCTATACCTTTGGCTTTGAGGTGATGGACTGACCTCTGGCGAGGATCGGATGCCGCATTCTTTCTTTCCCTTGACGGGTTTACCTCTTTTTCCCCTTCCTTGAAGGGCTATTTTTCTTTCCTACTCCCTTGATGACAGACCCGCCAGAGGCGGGTCTGTCACGCCTATGGCGTGAGGTTGGGGGAGGTGATGATAAATATTGGTCCAGCAGCCATCTACTCACACCCCCATCCTTCCCCTATCAAGTTGTTTTTGCAGGGGACTCTGGTGCTACGTTTCTATTGCAAGTCCTTTGGCCTATAGGGTATAATTTCTGGATATATGAGGAGTGTCTATGGCTGGTGGTTGGAATAATAGCCTACTTGAGGCGGCGTTGCAGAACGCAGGGGTGGGTCTTATGGTGCAGGATCGTAACAGGCGGATTGTTGCCATAAACCCCACCTTCGAAGAAATTACGGGTTGGCGCTGGAAGGATATTAGGGGCAAGGGATGCGATGAGGTCTTTCGGTGTCATACTGCCAGTGGAAAGAGCATTGTGGATGAGCTGTGCCCGGGTGTGCAGGTTATTAACGAAGAGCAGCCAACAGTTACCAGGGAGTTGGTAATAAATAGGGGTGATGGCAGTGAGTGTTGGGTGGAGGTTAAGGTCTTCCCTATAAACGACTTGAGGGGAGAAATAGAATACATCGTCTCTACCTTTCAGGACGTGAGTGAGAAAAAGAAATATTCTGAAGAGCTCCTTCGCATCAAGACCCTTGCCACCATGGGACAGCTCGCTGCAGAACTGGCCCACGAGGTGAAGAATCCACTGAACGCTATCCAGATACAACTGCTGTGTATGGAACAGGAAATTGCCACACATAAGGAGTTCACTCAAGGGCACATACCCGAAGTGGTCTCCAGGGTAAAAGAGGAGGTGACACGACTTAATGGTCTGGTGGACAACTGCCTGAAGTTCTCTAGGTCTAGCAACCTTGTGATTAAAGGCGAGCCCTTGGGGCCTATACTGGAGGAACTGGTAGAATTAGTGGCAGCCCAGGCCCGCCTTAGTGGGATTAACATTATGCTAAAGGTTGAAGGGGGCCTTCCGCATGTTATGGCGGACAGGGAAAAGCTGAAACAGGCCATTCTTAATGTAGTGCTAAATGCCTTTGAGGCAATGCCAGATGGCGGTACATTGTCGCTCCTTGCCGCTAGGGATGGTGATATGGTTAAGGTGATAAGCAGGGATACGGGGCACGGTATTCCAGAGGATGTGAGAGAAAATATATTTAAGTTATTCTATACCACCAAAAGGGATGGTACCGGTATAGGCCTACCGCTTGCACAAAATATAGTTCAGGCCCATGGGGGTTCTATCTCCTGTACCTCCTCTGATAAGGGTACAGAATTTGTTATAGAATTGCCCTTAGAGAGATTTAAGACTAGATGACTCGGCCAAGAATACTGGTAGTAGAAGATGACAGGAATTCCTTGAGCGGTCTCTTGAAGCTACTGCAGCAAGAAGGCTATGAGACCAGTGGGGCCATCTCTGCCTATGAGGCCCTGGCCCTGATGGACACCCAGCACTTTGATATTGTCCTTGCCGACATGAAACTTCCCAGACTGGGGGCGCTTTCCCTTATTGATGAAATTAAGAAGAAGGATGATGACATACCCATAGTGGTGATGACAGCCTACGGTTCTGTAGAAAATGCTGTTGCTGCGATAAAAAGGGGTGCTGAGGAATACCTGACCAAGCCCCTGAATATGAATGAGTTGAAGGAGAAATTAAAGAAAATCTGGGAAAGGCAGCAACTGCTTAAGGATAATGAGGAATTGAGGGCGCGTCTTGAGAAGAGGATGCCGTTCTCAGAACTTGTGGGCAATACTGCTGTGATGCGAAGGGTATTTGAGACAATACGTGACGTTGCCCCCTCAACCGCCACAGTACTCATTTATGGAGAGACTGGCGTTGGCAAGGAGTTGGTGGCGCAGGCTATCCATCAGTCTAGCACGCGAAAGGAGGGGCCTTTTGTAGTGCTTCACTGTGCGGCCCTTGCAGATGGTGTGCTTGAGAGCGAACTCTTTGGACACGAGAAAGGGTCCTTCACTGGTGCACTGTATACGCGTAAGGGACGATTCGAGCTGGCACATCAGGGTACGCTTTTTCTGGATGAGGTGGCGGAAATGAGCCACAATGTACAGATAAAACTCCTGAGAGTGATAGAGACAGGTCAGTTTGAGAGGGTTGGGGGCGAAGGCACAAGACAGGTGGACGTGAGGCTCGTAGCCGCTACTAATAAGGACCTACGTAAAGAGGTCTCCGAAGGCCGATTCCGAGAAGACCTGTATTACAGGCTAAACGTGATTAGGATAGATATACCACCCCTAAGGGATAGAGGGGCTGATATACCGTTACTTGTAGGCTATTTCTTGATACGTTATGTGAAGAAGAATAAAAAGGACATTAAAGGGGTTTCACCCGAGGCAATGAGGTTACTAAAGGAGTATGACTGGCCTGGTAACGTGCGCGAGCTTGAAAATACCATCGAAAGGTCAGTAGTGCTCTGCAAGAAGAACGTCATTGAGCCCGAACATCTTTCTTCCAACCTCGTACCGCAGGAGAATATAGTCACACCATTCTTGCAGGTTCGCATCGGGACGCCCTTAAAAGAGGTGGAAAAAGAGTTAATCATGAAGACGTTGGAGTTGACCGGTGGTAACAAGACAGATGCGGCCAAGTTGCTTGGCATTTCCACCCGCAAGGTTGAGTACAAGGTAAAAGAGTGGAAAACGGGGGGTTGATTCCGCAAAATTTTTCCATGCAAAATATGGCAAGGCCTTAAAAATCGAAAATTTTTCTGGTTTCCAGCCTGTATATTATTTTCTTCCTCCTCCGACTATTTGTTCTAAGACTTTTCCACAGCCTAACTTACATACCAGCCGAAGGTTTTGGCACGATAATAGCTGACTCCCTTAATGGTGGAACGGACGATGGCATTAAGTGCACAAGATTACTTTGAAGAGTTGGAAGAAGAGATAAGAGCGCATTCGGCCCTTAACCATCCCTTTCTTGAGAAGTTCAGGCAGGGCAAGCTTTCCTTGGACAGAATAAGGATATTTGCTAGGCAGTATTACCTTTTTTCAAAGAGGTTTGGTCGGTACATTTCGGCCATAGTGGCTAACATGCCAGCCGAATACTCACGGGCATTTCTTATAAAAAATCTTTACCAGGAGCATGGTGAGGATGACCCTACTCGTACCCATCCTGCCATCTTTCGGAAATTTACGGATGCCCTGCGCCTGGATTCACGAGAGGTTGAAGAGACTGAACCCCTGCCGGAGATGCGCCTCTTTATACACGAATACCTCCTCATATGTAGAGAGGGACATTTTATAGAAGCACTTGGTGCCATGGGTCCCGGTACAGAATCCATCGTCCCCTACATCTATCGTCCGATTTATGAAGGTCTTAAGAAAGAACCCACCCTGAAAGAGGAAGATATAGAATTCTTCGCCCTCCATATGACACTAGATGTCGAACATAGTGCAAACATAAAAGAAGCCCTCCTTCAATACGCTGAAAGGGAGCAGAACCAAAGGCTAATAAAACGGGGTGCAATGGCTGCCCTCAGCGCAAGAACTGTCCTGTGGAATGGCCTAGAGAGAGTTTGTTGTGGATAGGTTTGATGTTTGATGTGTGTATTGTTAGCTGGATAATTTTGTAGTGAAATAATCTGATTATAAGGAGGTAATAACATAATGGCTAAGACTGCTGAACAATTTTTCAAGGGACTCAATGCGGAGTGCCAGAACCATGTAGCGGTGAAAGGGCATCCCTTTCTACAGAAATTTGCCGCAGGCAAGGTCTCCCCGGGGGGCATAAAGAAATTTGCCGAACAGTATTATCTTTTCTCCAGGTGGTTTACTCGTTACTTGGCGGCCGTCGTTTCCAATATCCCTGATGAGAGGGCGAGGAGACCCCTTGTCCAGAATCTCTGGGAGGAAATAGGGCTTGAACAGAAGGAGAGTAGCCATCCTAATCTGTTCAGGAAATTTGTAAAGGCCGCAGGTGTTGACATGGCCAGCCTAGAAGAGACCGATGCGCTACCTTGCACCAGGGTATTTATTGATGAGTATCTCTTCATCTGCAGGGAAAGTAACTTCCTGGAATCCATGGGTGCCATGGGGCCGGGGACAGAGGCCGTTGTGCCGTACTTCTATAAGCCAATATGGGAAGGTTTGAAGAAGAGCGGAAAGTTCAGCAAAGATGACATCTTTTTCTTCGAGGCCCATATCGAGTTAGACGTGGAACACGGACTCAATATCCAGAACGCCATAATGCCTTATGCCGGTGACGAAGAGAACCAAAAAATTATAGCCGCTGGCGCAAGGAAGATACTGGATGTAAGGACCGTGCTATGGGATGGGCTTGAGAAGGTGTGTTGCCCATAAGTGAAGGGATATTAACCAGAAAGATTGGTCAAAGAGGCAAGAGAGAGACCGGAATCCCTCTCTTGCCTCTAGCCCAAGCTCTTTTGATTATTTATTTTTGGGTTGACTATGCAAAGGTATGTAGATACACTTTTTATGATGTTTGGGGGTGTAGGTTATTAATTAAGTGTCTGAAGCCAACGTATACACTAGTATATATCTAGCACTGAGGTCCTATATAAGCACAAACCTCACGTTTCTTATAAGAAGGAGGAATTAAGTATGACTATATCGTTACCAAACAGGGCACTAGCCACTGGTACGAGGAACAGGACACCTAATGACATTACCCCTACCAGTGGCATGTGTACGGTATGTCTTGATGGCTGTCCTGGCTACTGCGAGATCGGGAAATCTGCATTTAGGGGTCCTGAAACGATATACCCTGTGCCCTTCGGCAAGATGACCACTGCCGCCCAGAAGGATTATCCTGTGGATTTCCACCACTTTAACCTTACCGGGACAATAGCAGGTCCTGCTGACCCAAGGTTTGAGAGGTTTACCAATGTCAACCTGGAGATCAGACTGGGCAGGGATAAGGGCATAAAGATGAGACTGCCCATATTGGTAACGGGGCTAGGCTCCACCAATGTTGCAGCAGAACACTTTGAGGGAGTTGGTTCAGGTGCCGCAATGTGTGGGACAGGCGTGGTACTTGGAGAGAACGTAGCCGGGATGGATACAGAGTCAAAGTTTGATTCAAATGGCAAGGTTACCCATTGCCCAGAGATGCAGAGAAGGATAAACATCTTCAAAGAATGGCGGCAGGACGGCTACGGCACTTTCTGCGTCCAGGCCAACCCTGAGGACCTCCGTCTTGGTGTACTGGAGTATGCAATAAATAAGCTGGGGGCCGATGCCGTCGAGTTAAAATGGGGTCAGGGCGCTAAGTCCATTGGGGGTGAGGTGAAGATTACAAACCTTGAGAAGGCCCAGCTCCTAAAGAAGCGCGGCTATATAGTCATACCAGACCCTGACGACCCGGTGGCCATAGAATCCTTCAAGAAAGGTTCCTTTGAAGGATTTGAGAGACATACCAGGATAGGGACCGTGTCTGACGATATAAAGAAGGGCACCGAAGATTTCGTTAACACGGTAGAAAGGCTAAGGAGAGCGGGGGCAAAGTACATCTTCCTCAAGACGGGGTCCTATCGCCCCGCAGACCTGGCAAGGGCCCTGAAGTTCTGTTCTGAGGCGGAGATAGACGTCCTGACCGTGGATGGTTCCGGCGGTGGTACGGGTATGAGCCCATGGCGCATGATGAATGAGTGGGGTGTGCCCACGGTGTACCTGGCTTCGCTTCTTTATAGATACTGTGTGAAGCTTACGAAGAAAAAGAAGTACATTCCAGATATAGTCCTTGCTGGTGGGATTACTATGGAAGACCAGATTTATAAGGCCTTTGCCCTCTTGTCTCCATATATCAAGGCCGTGGGCATGTCCAGGGCGACTATCTGTGCAGCAATGGTGGGCAAGACACAGGCCGACCTTATAGCGGCGGGGAAACCTCCCAAGAATTCGGAGCAATATGGCAAGACTGTAGAGGAGGTTTTCTACTATTACTATGCTGCCAAGAAGGAATTCGGTGGGAACGGCAAGGCGATACCTGCATCTGGTCTAGGTGTATACTCCTATTACCAGAGACTTGGTACGGGACTCAGGCAGCTAATGGCAGGCTCGCGACGCTTCTCTCTCGATGAGATTAAGCGTAGCGATATATTTGCCTTGACGCGGGAGGCTGCAGATGTCACAGGCATCCCGTATGTTATGGACTATGATAAGGAAGAAGCGGAAAAAATTCTGAACGCTTAAGGACCAGGGCTTCTTCCTTTTCACATACAAGGGATGTGTGCAGGGCTTTATGTCTTGTGCACATCCCTTCTTTCTTAAAGACGCAAAGGTATTATTTAGTGCCGTGCAGCTTTTACTTCTTTTGCAGAAAAGTGTATAATAGTTTTGTCCAGAATAGTAAATTTACAAATAAATCCCATGCTGCTAAAAGGATTCTTCAGGGGCTTTATTAGATGACGAAAGGGACCATATCAAAGTCAAAGCAACGTGCTTTAGGCCCGGGTGTCCTGGATGAACTTATTCGAGCGGTAGGTAAGGAGCACGTGCACACCAATGTAGAGAAGCTTGTGTGCTATTCCTATGATGCAACCTCCACTCGACAGAGGGCCATGCCAGATGTGGTAGTCAAGGCCTCAACCACAGAAGAGGTGTCGGCCGTGGTCAAGGTGGCCGATAAGAACAACATACCAATTTACCCGTGTGGGGCGCGTTCGGGGCTTTCCGGTGGCGCTATTCCCCTCCATGGCGGCATAGTGCTGGACACGACGAGGATGAATCACATCCTGGAGATAAACACGCAGGATATGATTGCCACGGTGGAGCCAGGTGTGGTGACCAAGCGATTTCAGGATGAGGTGGCAAGGCATAAACTATTCTATCCACCTGACCCGGGTAGTGCCGAATTTTCCACGCTCGGTGGCAATGTAGCGGAGTGCTCAGGGGGCATGGCGGGCCTCAAGTATGGGGTGACCCGCGACTACGTGCTTTCGCTTGAGGTAGTTCTGCCTGATGGGAAGGTTGTAAATACGGGTCGGAAGACCTGGAGGACTGTGGCTGGCTATGATATTACCAGGCTTTTTGTCGGCTCAGAAGGCACCTTGGGGGTCTTTACCAAGATAACGGTCAAGCTTATACCACTTCCAGCCAAGGTGGAAACAGTGCTTGCCTATTTTCCCTCTCCAGGCGATGCTGTGGACGCTGCCGACGGGATAGTCCTGGGTAAAGGCGTAATCCCTAAAGCCCTTGAATTCGTGGATAATATATGCATTGATTCTGTCAGAGGCTATGGCGGTATTGACATACCTGAGGAGGTGAAGGCACTGCTCCTGATAGACGTGGATGGTGACCCCAAGGTAGTGAGGAGAGACCGCCTCCTTGTAGAGGAGGCATGCAAGAACCACAATGCATTCCAGATAGTCATCGCCGAGGACACGGAAAAACGTGATGCACTCTGGGCGGTGAGGAGAGTCATATCTCCGGCGCTATTCAAGATTGCCGGGAAAAAACTAAATGAAGACATCTGCGTCCCGAGGAGCAGAATAAAGGAGGTCACGGAAGAGGCCTATTCGTTGGCGAGAGAATACTCTATAGCTACGGCATGCTTTGGCCATATAGGCGACGGCAACGTCCACGTAAACTTTCTCTACGGAGAGGGGGATGAACAGCAGGCAAAGGTGGACGAGATGCTGGACCACATCTTTGAGAAGGTGATAGCAATGGGCGGCACCATAACTGGTGAGCATGGAATAGGCACGGCAAAGGCAAAACACCTTTCCTGGGAGGTCCCACCCCAGGCACTGGAGCTTATGAAGTCCCTAAAGAGGCTGATAGACCCCAAGGGCATCATGAATCCCGGAAAGATTTTTGTGTCTTAGTGACGCACAATGTTCGCAACACACATTCCTAGAGCTGGACAGGCTCAATCTTGACGATGTCACAGGGTGGGATAGTCTCAGATGTAGCTATTTCACATCCCAAGCCCTTGAAATCCTTATTACCTCTCACTATTGTCTCTATGCATGCCTCTATTTCCTCTCTTGACTGCTTTCGCCATTTCTTTTCCTTCGGCCCATAGACCTTACACCAGGGGTTCTTGCCCTTTATTGCCCGGCGGAGTTCTTTCTTGTCTTCTATTATGGGGGGCAGGGTATCAAATTTGTCCAGGTCGGTATTCACGTGGATTACAACGCATAGGTTGTCAGGCACCATGTTTCTTAGTTTCTCGTAATTCCTAGTTAGTTCTTCGAACTCTGCTTCTACTGGCTTAGGGATGGCATTTTTTTCTAATTGCTCGAAAAATAGCTCGTAGAGCCACTGAAGGGCTCCGAGCCTGCGGGCCTTTCTCTTGGCCTGTCGTATGGCGAGATGATAGTTAAAGGTAAGTTGGAGTGGTCTGGACCTTTCTGGATGTTCCATGAGGACTATCTCTGCAAACCCTGTACTCCTTCTATCCCTTACTTTCTTGGCTAGGGCGAGGACGTCGTGAACGCCTTCTATGAAGAAGTTCTCTCCTTCAGAGAAGGGTACCAAGCCCACCTTTTGTATCTCGGGAATCAGGTTTGAGGTGGTGCCGTAAAAGATGGTTGTGGGAGAGGCGTTTTCTCTCCACGTTCTCAGCCAACTGTAATGGGGGCTAAAGGTATCAGGCATCCTTTAGTTCGCATTGGAAGTTTTTAACCCAACTTCTCCTTTACTACCTTAAGTAAAGTTTCCTTGGTGAAGGGTTTCTCAAGGAAGACAAGTTGGGGGTCTATCTCCTTGAGGTTCTTATAGTCCCTGGCAGGAAAACTGCTAACAATAATTATTGGTATGTCTGCATACTCGGGTACGCGCTTGAGCTGTAGAAATAGGGCATCACCCATCATGGCCTCGAGCAGTATGTCTAGTATCATCAGGTCGGGTCTTTGTTTTTCCAATTTATCAAGGGCATCGTTGCCGTCGTAGGCCCTAACGATGTTGTGGCCCGTTTCCTCTAGCATCAGGGCGAAGATGTCCTGGAACTCCTGGTCATCTTCAACAATCATAATGGTCTTGTTATTTTTCATGTTGTCTTTAATTGAGATTACATTGGCACGGTAAAACTAAATGTTGAGCCCTTTCCTATGCCTTCGCTTTCCGCGCGTATGTTGCCACCATGGGCCTCTATAATGGCCTTGCATATGGCCAGCCCGACGCCTACGCCGTCATAACGGGGTTTCTCCTGGTAAAACCTCTCAAATAGCTTATTGTACTCTTCTTTGGGGATGCTTATACCAATTCCTGAGTCCATTACGCTTACCTCAACCGCAGAGTCCTTTTGTGTGGCCGATATGATGATTTCTCCTCTGGGTGTGTACTTTACGGCATTGTCTACCAGATTGTATACTACTCTGGCGAGGTGTTCCTTATCTCCAGTAATCTGTGGGAGTTTCTGGGGGATATGTGTTTTTATGGTTATGCCTTTTTGCTCGGCAATTATGGCAAATCCTGATAGCACCTTTTGTATCAATTCTTCCATCTGGAAGCGCTCTTTCTTGTACTTTATTTGCCCGGATTCAATGTTGGATAAATCAAGTACGGCGGTTATGGTCTTTTGAAGCCTCACGATATTATGGTTTATTATGGAGTAGAGTTTTTCTTCCTTTGCCTTGTCTACCTTGCTCTTGCCCATCTCCTCAGTCCAGAGGTCAAAGGCCATTTTTACCTGGGCCACGGGGCCCTTGAGCTCGTGGGTCACGTCGCGAATAATACTATCTTTTAGTTTATCCAGGGTACGTAGCTCTACATTTGCCTTTTCTAGCTGTATGTTTTTTTCTTCCAGTTCTTTATT
This sequence comes from Candidatus Brocadiales bacterium, assembly GCA_046758865.1. Classification (GTDB taxonomy): domain Bacteria; phylum Planctomycetota; class Brocadiia; order Brocadiales; family Bathyanammoxibiaceae; genus JBHIBD01. Next base: position 10,516 of record JBHIBD010000070.1, read on the forward strand.
GATTCGGCTTAGGGTT
>JBHIBD010000071.1:0-10176 GCA_046758865.1 Candidatus Brocadiales bacterium
AAGAGATGCGCCCAGTGGCAGAAAAAAGGGCCGAGGAAAGGCTACTTGACCTTCTACTGCCACCACTGCCCACAAAGGAGAAGGCAGAAGATGATGAAGAATCAAAGTCTCGCCATAAGGAGACAAGAGAAAAGCTTAGGAAGAGGCTCCATGAGGGCAAGCTTGAGGACCGCATGGTAGAGATTACTGTGCAGGAAAAACCCATGGTAGTCCACGGGATGATAGCTGGTACAGAAGACTTGGGCATGGACTTCCAGAACATGCTAGAGAGGATGCTCCCTTCCCGTACACAGACAAGAAAACTCTCTGTGAAGGAAGCCCACCGCATCCTCATCCAGCAGGAGGCAGAAAGGGCCATTGACAAGGAAAGGGCCATCCGGGAGGCAGTAGAGAGGGCGGAAAATACCGGGATAATCTTTATAGACGAGCTGGACAAGGTTGCAGGAAGGGAGACGGGGCGTGGTCCGGATGTCTCCCGCGAAGGGGTTCAGCGCGATATGTTACCCATTATTGAAGGCACCACTGTGGTCACCCGCTACGGCATGGTCAAGACAGACCGTATACTCTTTATCGCGGCCGGTGCCTTTCACGTCTCAAAGCCCTCCGACCTCATTCCAGAGATTCAGGGCCGCTTCCCCATCAGGGTAGAACTCGAAAGCCTTAACAAAGAAGATTTTATAAGAATCCTGCAAGAGCCTAGAAACGCCCTTCTGAAACAATACACTGCCCTGCTCGAGACAGAGGGTCTAAAAGTGAGGTTCGAGGAGGATGCCGTCGAGGAGATAGCCGAGGTTGCGACTAAGGTCAACATGCGCACGCAGAATATTGGTGCACGCCGGCTACACACCGTCATGGAAAAGCTGCTCGAGGATGCCTCGTTTGATGCACCCGACCAGAACCACAAAGAACTTAAAGTAGACGCCAAATACGTCAAGGAAAAACTAGAGGCCGTAATTGAGGATGAAGACCTGAGCAGGTACATATTGTAGAAAAGACTCGTCTTGTAGTTGCCCCATTTATGGGGCATTATGCAATATAGTGTTGAAGCAAGCCCCAACGATTGAAACGTGGCAGCAAGCCATCCGAAGCTACGCGTAGGACTGGCAAGCTGCCACGCTACGGTAATGTGGGGTACGTCTCGGCGCACCACTTTTAGAAATAATGGGCAGCCTAGGACTGAAGCCCTGGGCTAGATTACGTAGATGTTTAACCCGCCTTCAGGGCTGAAGCCCTGCGGCACCCACCGTAATTGCAGAACCTACCAAGCTTATGTAGGAACATCTGGCCCGAAAAGCGCAGATACTTGACATAGAATTTCTTACGAACTATCATCAATAATATTGAGACCTTTGGAAAAATACCAGAAGAATGCATAACAATGCTCTAGACCGTCATTGCGAGCAAAGCGAAGCAATCTCATGCCTTCTGGTTAAAACCACAGACAAGATTGCTTCGTCGCTTCTGCTCCTCGCAATGACAGCTCTGCTTTGTATTTTGCGGAGGTCTCATAATAATCCTTTCAGTTGGGGAGATGGATGATGATCGGAGTTGACGAGGCGTATCGAATTGTGCTGGAGAATGTTAGCACGTTGCCCCCCAAAACGGTAGACATAAGAGACGCTGTAGGTCTCTGCCTTGCAGATGACGTTGTATCAGACATTGATATGCCACCTTTCGACAAATCTGCCATGGACGGTTTTGCCGTGATTGCCGAAAACACCGCCGTTGGGGCAGAGCTAGAGGTGGTAGAGAATGTAGCTGCCGGGTTTTTGCCTCAGAAGACGGTGGGGGGGAGTCAGTCCTCAAAGATAATGACTGGCGCCTCGATACCCCAGGGCGCTGATTCAGTGATAAAGGTTGAAGATACGGAGGGTCTGGACGGCGGCCGTGTAAGGCTCCTGAAACAGGTGAGAAAGGGAGAGAATATCTGCAGGAAGGGGGAAGACTTCAAGTCAGGGCAAGTTGTTCTGGAAAGGGGAAAGGCCTTGAGACCCCAAGAGATAGGCGTATTGGCTATGGTTGGGGTACAAAAGGTTAAGGTGTTTTCACCGCCAAAGGTGGGTATCATTTCTACCGGAGACGAGCTGGTGGGGATAGGCCATAAGCCGAAGGCTGGACAGATTAGAGACAGCAACAGTTACAGCCTGGCCGCCCAGGCAAAACGGCTCCATGCAGAGGTGGAGTTCCTGGGAAGCGCCAGAGATAAAAAAAGCGATATCCTGCCTTTGGTAAAGAAAGGACTGAAGAGAGACATCTTACTCATGACGGGCGGCGTCTCTATGGGAGAATGTGACCTTGTGGTTGACGTGCTCCAGGATGCAAGTGTAGGTGTATTCTTCCACAAGGTGGCCCTTCGCCCCGGAAAGCCCATTGTATTTGGGAAGAAATATAAGACCCTGGTGTTTGGCCTACCCGGAAATCCTGTGGCCACATATGTAAACTTTGAGCTGTTTGTCAGACCGGCCATCCGCAAGATGATGGGTTTTGAAGACGTTTGCCGAACTATAATAAAGGCACAAATGGAGACGAAGCTGTCCAGAAAGAGGGCGCGCAGGGAGTATAGACCCGCCCGCCTGAGAATGGAGGACGGGAGGTTTTATGTGGCCCCTGTTGAATGGCATGGCTCGGCAGACCTCCTGGGAACAACAAGGGGAAATTCCCTCCTCATAATCCCGGAACAGACAGAAAGCATATCACCAGGTGATGAGGTCGAGGTTATGGTCACTGGGGAACTTTAGCGACTTGGACAATTAACACAAAATCGTGACTACTAAAGGCGTCTCCCAAGACCCAGGCACTCGTTCAGATTGGACGCGCTATCTCTGGAAGGACCTTCCTGTAGTAGTCCTCACCGTTCTTTTTCTGTCCCTCTCATACCCTGAGCCAGACATGGGCCACTTTGCATGGATTGCCCTGGTGCCATGGTTTTTGCTCATAGGCTTAAGGGAGTCTCCACCTATACTAACCTCCTTTCTTATTGGAGTAGGATTCTTTGTATACAATTCCTATTGGCTTGGTTATGTAACCTATGCAGGCTGGTTGGGGTTGAGCTTCTACCAGGTGGCCTATTTTGTGGCCTTTGCCGCAGCCTGCAATTTTCTGTATAGGACCCTTGGGGTGCCCCTCTTTCTCTTTGCGCCATTTCTTTGGGTTTCACAGGAGTATTTGCGGAGCTTTGTCCTTACAGGCTTTCCGTGGTTCTTCCTTGCGCACACACAGTACAGCTACCTGTCCATCATACAGATATCTGATGTAACGGGTGCCTACGGGGTGTCATTTATGGTGGTAATTATCAACGCATGCTTTGCCGAGGGCATACTGCGCTGGTGGCGTGGCAAGACCCCTCACATGCCCTTTACCCTTGCCTTTGTCATCGCCCTGGTGCCTCTTTCCTATGGTATGTTTCGCCTTTCCGGACTGAGTATAGAGGAAGGACCTCGGCTCTCTATAGTGCAGGGCAATATCCCCATATCCCTTAAGATGGATGAGCGACTTGAGCAGAGGAAGGCAAATCTTAGCAAATATCTCGGCCTCTCCAGAAAGGTGAAGACAGGTTCTACAGACCTCGTGGTATGGCCAGAGACTATGGCACCCGGGCTCTTAAATATAGACCCAAGACTCTTCGGGAGGGAGATAGACCACCTGAGCCAGTCCTCCCTGAAGGAACTCGCAGAAGACCTCCAAACCTACCTACTTGTAGGCGGAATAGCAATGGACCCAGATAAAGATGAGACATTCTACAATAGCGCCTTTCTCTATAATCCGGAAGGGAAGCTTATTGATAGATATGATAAGCTTCACCTTGTACCGTTTGGTGAGTACACGCCACTCAAGGAGTACTTTCCGTTCCTCAGAAAGATGGTCCCCTACCAGACAGGGCTCTCACCAGGAAAGGACTGGCATATGCTCACCATTAAGACCCGCAACCAGAGGGAATTCCATTTCGCTACCCTTATCTGCTACGAAGATACGGTCCCACAACTGGTCAGGCGGTTTAAGCATCTGGGGGCCGATTTCATGATAAACATCACAAATGACGGGTGGTTCGGTGACAGTGCGGAGTTAGACCAGCACCTTGCCATCATGGTCCTGAGGGCCGTAGAGAATCGGGTAGGGATAGTCCGTGCGGCCAATACAGGCATCTCTACCTTTGTCGCCCCAACTGGGGACATCTATAAACTGCTCCACCAGGACGGTAAACGCAGGGAGGTAGAGGGCATCCTGGAGGCAAACGTGCTCCTCTCACCGGGGGAAAAGAGCTGGTACACTGTTCACGGCGACATATTCGCACAGCTATGCCTGGCAATTTCCTTTGGGTTACTGGTTGGGCCCACCCTTAGGCGATTTTACGCTTGACATGGACCTAGGTCGTAATATAATCAGGGCTTATAGGTGAAGGGGAATGGCAATAAACACAGAAAGAATCTTATAAGTGGAGTATTAGCTTTAGAGAAAAATTTTTTGGACTGAGGCATCAATATATAGTATACAAAATCATTTATAGTGCTATAAATTGACACCCAATCCTTCGTATTCTATGGAGTAAACCATGCATCCAGTAGATTTCTTTATGGGAGTCATGTCTTCGGACATGGGCATAGACCTGGGCACTGTAAATACACTGATTTGCATGCCCGGTCAGGGGGTAGTACTATTCGAGCCAAGCGTGGTAGCGGTGCGGCCTGGGACGAGTGATGTCCTATTGAATGGAAAGGCAGTAGGAAACACCGCAAGGGCCATGTTTGAAAAAGCACCTTCCACCATAATCGTAACAAGGCCGTTAAGGGATGGGGTTATTGCCGACTTTGACCTAACCGAGGCCATGCTTAGGTACTTTATACGCAAGGTGCATAAGAGGAAGTGGGGCGTAAGGCCACGTGTAATAATAGCAATACCTGCCGGCATAACGGCCGTGGAAAAACGCGCTGTGGTAAACTCCTTAGAGAGGGCGGGTGCACGTGACGTGTATCTAATCAGTGAGCCAAAGGCCGCTGCTATAGGTTGTGGGCTGCCTATAAGCGAGCCTATGGCCCATATGATAGTGGACGTCGGTGGCGGCACGACGGAGGTAGCGGTCATCTCTCTGGGCGATGTCTTCACCCAGGCAAGCCTGCGTGTGGCAGGTGATAAGATGGATGAGGCCATAATAAAATACATGAGGGCGAACTATAACCTTGAGATTGGTTACCGCACGGCTGAGAGCGTAAAGATAGACATAGGCTCTGCGTACCCAACCAATGGTGAGACCACCATGGATGTGAGGGGGAGGGATGCAATTGCGGGCCTGCCTAGGTCTGTTGAAGTTAACTCTGAGGAGATGAGGGAGGCCTTGAGAGGACCCGTTGATCAGATTATCGATGCAGTAAAGACGGTGCTTGAGCAAACAGCACCTGAACTGGCCTCAGACCTGCTAGAACACGGCATGGTGTTGGCAGGTGGTGGGGCGCTTCTCAGGGGACTGGACAGGTTACTGCACGAAGAGACCGGTATACCTGTCCACGTAGCAGAAGACCCAATTACAGTAGTAGCTAGGGGCACGGGTGTGTTGCTAGAGAATCTAGACCTTTATAAAGATGTATTACGGGATGAGGACGCGGAGGAATAGGAGAAAACGTTTTCTTAAGATACTCTTGCCGGTAATAATTCCACTGGTGGTGTGCCTGTCACTGCTGGCCCTTCCGTTTAGATTCTCCAACCACATAAAGACTACCCTTTCCAGGCCTCTTGTGCCTCTCCAGAAGGCATTTCTCACAGCAGGTGACGCGGTAAAGAAGGCCTTTCTATGGATACCACAATCATGGCGCGCCTCTGATGAAGTAAGAGACCTGGAGGAAGAGGTCTTTCTCCTGGAAAACATGGTTGTGGTTCAAAAAGCGACTATAGACCGCCTGCGGACAAAGTTGACCTCCGTGACGGAATATTATGGAGAAGGCAGCCTGGACCAAAGGCCACTTCTCGCCAATGTTGTGGCCTATGACACATCCGACCTGAGAAAGAGCGTGTTGATTGATGTGGGCTCTCAACACGGTGTTACCGAGAACAGCGTGGTGATTGCCGATGCTGCACTGATGGGAAGGGTTTCGGCAGTTGGTAAGTCCACAAGCAGGGTGCTCCTAATAACGGACCCCGCCTCAAAGGTGCCTGCGCGCATATTAGAAACAGATGATGTGGGCATAGTCGAAGGAGGTTCTGGGGACATATGCAGACTCAAGTACCTGTCGAGATGGGGACAAAAGGTGGAAAAGGGATACAAAGTAGTGTCCTCGCCGATAGGTGGGGTGTTTCCCGACGCGCTCTTTATAGCCACTGTGTCGGAGGACGTTGAGGACGAAAGCTCGTCTTATAAGACACTAAGACTAAGACCCAGGGTGGACCCTGGCGGGGTTAGTACTGTTATGGTGCTCAAGAGGTAGCCCTCCGTACGCAAGACAATACTCAAATGCTGTGGGTAATCTTGATAGTCTGTGCATTATTTATCTCTATTCTGGAGAGTACAACCTTCAGTCAGATAGAGTTCCTTGGTATAAAGCCGGACCTTTTCCTTATCTTCGCGGTCCTTTCTGCACTGAACCTAGACCTTCCCGAGGCCGGTCTATCTGCCTGCCTTATGGGCCTCTGTAAGGACGTCCTCTCGGAAGGGCCTCTGGGCATGAACGCCTCCTTCTTTATTGGAGTTGCCATCCTGATAGGCCTGTCAAGGCACAAGATATACACAAACAATATATTGGTGCAGCTACTTGTTGTCCTCACAGCCTCCATTGTTCACCGAGGAGGCTCTGCCCTCATCGTGTGGCTTTCCTACGGAACTCTTTCCCTGGTGCCCACGTTTTTAAATATATTTGTGGGCGCAGTCTACACCGCCGCTTTGGCCTCCGGGCCGTACTTCCTCTTTAAGAAGTATAGGCCGTTACGACTCAGACGAGATGTATTCTAATAGATTAAAGATAATCTTTGGCCTGGTCCTTGCGTCCTTCATGGTGCTGATGGGGAGGCTTGGCTATCTACAGATATTCGAGAGTGCTAAATATCATGGTATATCAAAAAAGCGCCTGCTAAAGGACTACACCACACCTGCACGAAGAGGCAATATATACGACCGTTACGGCAGGCCTCTGGCAGTGGAGGAGCCGGCCTTTGACCTCGTGGTTGGTTACAGGAACCTCCTGTATAGCTGTCTGCGCTCCAAAGGGGATATGCCTCCGCCGCTGGCCCAACTGAAGGCGCATGAGGACCTTGCAAGGGGATGCGACTCCTGCCATAGCGACATGGGTCTGCGGTTAACGAGACTCTCAAAGCTCCTGGATTCAACCCCCCAGCAATTACTTAATCAGGCGGAGAAAATAATAAATCGAGTAGAGAAAATCAAAGAACGAGTGCAAAGGCGACACAAGAAGACCGTTAGGATACAGGAGGAATTTGCATCACATCCAATAGCTAAGGATGTTCCCCTGCAAAAGGCGGCGGAATTTGAGATGAACCAGGATTATTACCCGGGGGTGTCCCTAGGCACCAGACCCAAGAGATATTATCCATACCACGATACAGCCTCCCATACACTGGGCTACTTGGGAAAGCTTACCCCCGAAGAGCTACGTAAGGCAAGGTCCACCCTGCAACGGGGTGGTGGAGAGGATGAAAGATTACGTGACTACTACAGAAGCCTTTCCTCGTCAATAGACCACCGTGTGGGCAGGGCTGGAATCGAGGGTTACTATAACCTTGACCTCACGGGCATCTCTGGCAGGAAAGTGGAAGAGATATCACTAAAGACCCTGGGGGTAGACAAAACCATATTTGATATGCCACCCAGCCACGGAAACGACATCTTCCTGACCATAGACCTTGACGTGCAGCGACTAGCAGAAGAAACCCTGGGTGAAAGAAACGGCTCTGTTGTGGTTGTAGATACTCGCACCGGCGAGGTCCTTGCAATGGCCAGTTATCCCAGGTTTAATCCAAACACCTTTAACAGGGATTACAGTCAGTTAATCGAGGATCCCGGTAAACCCTTGTTGAATCGCCCCGTACAGGCCCTCTTACCACCAGGTTCTGCCTTCAAAATAGTAATGGCCCTCACTGCCCTCGCAGAGGGGAAGATTGACTTAAATACCTACTTTTACTGCTCGGGGTCAATAACGGTAGGCAGACGCAAATTTCGCTGCACCTCTGCCCATGGATATGTCGACATTAAAAGGGCGATAGAGCATTCTTGCAATATCTACTTCTTTGAGGCGGCAAAGCGACTTAACGGTAAGGCAATGCGGGGATGGGCACAGAAATTTGGGTTCGGAAGTAAGACAGGTATAGACCTGCCCTATGAGGCATCTGGCAATGTGCCCCTGCCGAGATACACTGGAGAAAGGCTAAATGTGTCCATCGGTCAGGGCGAACTCCTTGTCACCCCACTTCAGATGACACAGATGGTGTCGACCGTTGCAAACGGCGGAATTATGGTTAGGCCCCATCTCCTTAAGAAGATTGTTACAGATGACGGCGTAACCATACGGGAGGTCATGACGCCTGAGGCAAATAGAATAAAGATACCCCAGGAACACTTCCTTACCGTCCAGAAGGCCCTCAGGCAGGTGGTTATTAGCGGTACTGCGAGGGGAAAGGGGCTTAAAGAGCTGGGGGTTGCTGGAAAGACTGGCACGGCACAGATAGGCGGTAGCGACAAAAATCACGCATGGTTTGTTGGCTATGTCCCATTTGACGACCCTCACTATACCTTCTGCATAGTTGTAGAACGCACCACCGGCCACGGCGGAGGGGTGGCAGGGCCAATAGCCAGGGAGCTGGTATCTGGAATCCTTGATATAGAAAGGGCCAGGAAACATCTCACCGCTAAGAGGGAAGCGGGCACGCTAGGGTACTGATAAGGTGAACAAGAGTTCTATCAGGGATTTTGATTGGCTTGTGTTTGGCTCTGTATGCGGGCTCCTGGCCATCAGCTTCTTCTTCATCTGGAGCGCATCCTCCCAGGGCTATGCGTTCAGGCAGCTTGTGTGGATGGGCCTTGGGTTCGGCCTATTCTTTGGCCTGCTCATGCTGGACTATATGAAGATAGTGCGTCAGGCATACATATTGTATATCGTCTTGATTGTGGCCCTGATTGCCGTGCTCTTTCTGGGAAGTTCTATTCGGGGTGCACGCAGGTGGTTTGACCTCGGCGTGGTGTCGTTTCAGCCCTCTGAGTTCATGAAGATAGTTCTTGTGCTTGCACTTGCAAAGTACTTGATGTATAAAAATAACTATAAACGTTTTAACATACTCATGATGTCTCTGGCGTTTACGCTCTTGCCTATGGCACTAATCTTTAAACAACCAGACCTTGGCACAGGTCTTGTATTGCTTCCCATATTCTTCGCTATGGTATTTATTACTGGTGCCCGCATAAAGCATCTGTTGGCCCTGATACCAATGGGACTTGCCACACTCCCACTTGTATGGCTCTTTCTGCTGCGGGGCTATCAGAAGGACCGCATAGTAGGATTTCTTTGGCCCAGCGAGGCCCAGGACTGGGGCGCAGCCTACCATAGACTCCAGTCACTGATTGCCATCGGCTCGGGGGGTGTCCTGGGGCAGGGATGGGGACAGGGAGTTCAGACCCAGCTCAATATTTTGCCGGAACCCCATACCGACTTTATATTTTCGGTAATAGCCGAGGAGTGGGGATTCCTCCGTACATTCGGGCTAATGACCCTCTTTCTTGTATTTATAATAGGTACCTTAGGGATTGCCTACAGGACACGAGAACCCGTGGGGCGGCTCATCCTGGTAGGATTCGTGGCCATGTTTTCTTCGCAGATATTGATAAACATAGCAATGGCCCTGGGCCTGGCACCCATTACCGGGCTTAACCTGCCCTTCGTGAGCTATGGCGGCTCATCACTACTATCCTCCTTCCTTGCCCTTTCACTGATAATCAACGTAGGCATCCGGAATAAAGTCGTCCTGGCCAGAGAAGACTTTACGTAGGGTATATGAGGGTGTTAAAATAATCCCGCCATGAGAAATGGGTGGCACAGGGCTGTAGGGGCAGGCTTCGGCCGTGAGCTCAGCCGAACGGTCCCCGTGTGATGCCAGAGGCACATCCGCCTATGGCGTGACCTGCCCAACGTGCTACATCTATGAAAAATAAAGGGCAGCCGCAGGGAGTTGCCCCTACAATCCTGC
>JBHIBD010000072.1:0-10151 GCA_046758865.1 Candidatus Brocadiales bacterium
GAAGGCCACCCCAGGAGGAGCTCACCTGCTACGACAAGGCACTGGAGATTGACACTAACGACGCCCAGGTATGGTACAACAAGGGGGTGGCCCTGGACAAGTTGGGAAGGGAGCAGGAGGCCATTGATTGTTATGACAAGGCACTGGAGATTGACCCGAAGCTCGCCCCTGCACGGTACAACAAGGGCGCAGCCCTGGGCAAGTTGGGAAGGCCACCCCAGGAGGAGCTCACCTGCTACGACAAGGCACTGGAGATTGACACCAAGGACGCCCCGGCGTGGTATAACAAGGGGGTGGCCCTGGACAAGTTAGGAAGGCATCAGGAGGCCCTTGACTGCTTTGATAAGGCACTAAAGATTGACCCAAATCACGTCAAGGCATGGGCCGACAAGGCCCTGGCCCTGGGCAAGTTAGGAAGGCATCACGAGGCCATTTACTGCCTTGACAAGGTACTTGAGATTGACCGGAAGGACGCCAAGGCGTGGTACGACAGAGGCGTGGCCCTAGGCAAATTAGGCAGGCCACCTGATGAACAGCTTCACTGCTGCAACATGGCACTTGAGATTGACCCAAAGTTTGCCATGGCATGGTTTAACAAGGGCGTAGTCCTGGGGAAGTTGAACAAGCATCGGGAGGCTATTGATTGCTGCGACAAGGCGTTGGAGATTGACCCGAAGTTCGCAGATGCATGGTTCAACAAGGGTGTGAACCTAAGCACGTCGGGCAGATACCAGGACGCCCTAGACTCTTTTAACAAGGCATTGGAGATTGACGCTAAGGATGCCCAGACATGGTACAACAAAGGTGTGGTCCTGGGTAAGTTGGGCAGGCATCAGGAGGCCTTTACCTGCTACAACAAGGCACTGGAGATTAACCCAAAGTACGTCCAGGCATGGTACAACAAAGGCGCGGTCTTAAGTAAGTTGGGCAGGCTACTTGAGGAGGAGCTTACCTGCTATGACAACGCAGTGAAAATTGACCCGAAGTTCACTCAAGCGTGGGTCAGCAAGAGTGCGGTCCTTACGGCACTAGGCAAGAAAAAAGAGGCAGATGCCTGTCTTAAGCGGGCACTAGAACTGGGGTTTAAACCACCATGGGAAAAGAAGAAAATGGAATGGTAATTGAAGAAAAATTCCGGGTGCGTCCGGTCTCTGTACCGGACGCTACAATTACAATACGCCGCTAGCCTGCCACCAGCTTTTTTACCCTCTTTGCGTTTGGTTCCTTGATAATCCCCTTCTCGGTGATAATTGCCTTTATATTCCCAGCAGGGACGACGTCGAAGGCGGGGTTGTATACTTTGACACCCTCAGGGGCAGTGCGGTGGCCAGTGATAAAGGTAACCTCTTCGGGCGAGCGCTCCTCTATAGGTATATCAGAACCCTTCACAATCTTCAGGTCAAACGTCGAGACTGGTGCCGCAACGTAGAATGGAACCTTATGCTCTCTTGCTATAATAGAGAGGCCGTAGCTTCCTATCTTATTTGCGGCGTCTCCATTGGCGGCTATCCTGTCTGAACCCACCACTACGGCATCCACCCTCTTCTCCGACATCACGTGGGCGACCATATTGTCACAGATAAGCGTTACATCAAGGCCGGCATGCATGAGCTCCCATGACGTCAGCCTCGCCCCCTGCAAGAGAGGACGGGTCTCACAGGCAAAGACCTTTTCCACCTTGCCCTGCTCCTTTGCTGCATATATTACGGCCAATGCCGTACCGTAACCCCCAGTGGCCAGTCCCCCAGCATTACAATAGGTCATAACGGCGCTGCCCCTGGGTATTAGTGCTGCACCGTATTCACCTATCTTTTTCGAGGAATCCTTGTCCTCTTCCAATATCTCCAGGGCTTCCTTAAACAGAAACTCCTTTATCGTATCGAGCGGTTCTGTGCGGAATGCCTGGGCCACGTGCTCCATCCGCTCCAGTGCCCAGAAGAGGTTTACCGCCGTGGGCCTTGCCGTGCCCAGGTAGGAGGTGACTTCCTTCAGCTTGAGAAAGAAATCGTTAAAGTTGTCCACATTTACATCGCGGATGCCGAGTAAGATGCCCATAGCTGCAGCGATACCTATTGCAGGCGCCCCACGAACCCTTAGTGTCTTTATGGCCTCCCACATACACTCCACATCTTCGCAGTAGATAAACTTGAGCTCCCCCGGCAGCAGGGTTTGGTCAATAAGTTTTACCTTGCCGTCCATGCCGCCTTCCCATTCTATTGTAGGTATAGACATCGTCCCTTGCTCTCCCCTTCTCAGCCCCCTGTGTCCAGCCCCTGCTTGACCTCTCTGGAGCCCCTCTTTACATCTTCAACAAGCCTTTCCTTATAATCCGCTAGCATCTTTCTAAGGCCAGAGTCCTTTATGCTGAGTATCTGCACCGCCAGTATGGCTGCATTTCGTGCCCCTACCTTGCCAAGACCCGCAATGGCCACAGGTACCCCTTTTGGCATCTGAAGCATAGAGTAAAGTGCATCAACTCCACCAAGGGCCTGATTAACCACCGGTACACCGATGACCGGCACCGTGGTCAGCGAGGCAAGCAACCCAGGCAGCGCCGCAGCACCGCCCGCACCTGCTATGACTACCTCATAACCCCTCTTCTCTGCACCGGCGGCGTACTTGTATGCAAGCTGCGGGGCTCTGTGGCAAGAGATGACATCTACATCAAACCCAAGCCCGAACTCCTTTAGAACCTTGATAGCCTCCTTCATGGTCTCAAGGTCCGAGTCGCTGCCCATAACAACCCAAACTCTTTTTTTATCCGAAGAAGTCTTGGACATACTATTTCTCCATCATGGGTAAGGGATTTGGAACCTCTCTACACCCTTCAATAAGGTACGGCAAGAAGAGGGCCAATTTGCCTAAAGCTACACCCGTCTTATGGCGCAGCCGCAACAAATACATTAAATCTTGCGGGCTGCTCATAAGATAAGAGACTACACTCAGCATCTTAACCCTACCCTCTTCATCCACCAAGTCATAGGCCTTTAGCTCATCTCCCACCTCGTCAGACAACACCTTTAAGGCCAAGAAAGGTGTCCTAGACGCCGCTGCTGCCTCGGCAACACCTATACCCTCCATATCAATGGCCACAGCAGATGTGGCATCACCTATCTGCCTCTTTGAGGCAGGTTGGGCAACAACCTCCTCTACAGTAACGATGTCTCCGCAGCGAAACTCAAGACCCTTCTCACGGGCCAGCTTACAGGACAGGTCAACCAGGCCCTGATGACAGTGGTAACCAATCGATGCAGCGTCAGGCCTTCCCACCTGTGAGTAATTGAGGACATTCCTTACTATTATTAATTCTCCCGCATGCACTCCATCTCTCACACCACCAGCAAGCCCTGTAGATATAATAGCATCCACATTAAATACCTTGAGCAACCTCTCTGCGGCCCTCCTCGACCTTTCTCGACCGATGCCGCTCTTTGTCAATACAACAGGCTGCCCATTCATGCAGGCATAATAAAACGTGAAACCGTCTGCCCGAAGCCTGCTCGAGGGTCCTAATTTCACCCTGACTGAGTCCAGCTCCTGTGATAATGCAAATATTAACCCTATCATAAGAAATTTTTTCTATTTTATCCTCTCAACCCCTCGCAAGTCTAAGTAAATCAAGCAGATTCCACTGGTTTTTGCAATACTATTTTCTCCCAAATATTTTGTTGTATTCAGCCGCAATATATGTTAAGTTTTTGCCTTATGTATCCCCCCGCCGCATGAAATGGACATACAGGATCAAGAAATTCTTGCTAGAAATGAAATTAGCAGACGTTATAATTATTCTCCTTCTGGGGGTCTAACATATCATCAGTCAATCACTGGCTAAGCGGAGGCTGTAATTATGAAAAGACATTTCTTTCTTTTTGGGCTACTTGCACTGTTTTGCGCCCTACTTAGTTGCGCCACTATTCCGCTCGAAGAAGAAATCACTTTAGGTCCAAATGCCATCCAAGTCCCTGCAACCGAGTCCTGGACAAAGACAGACATATCAGTACAGCCCAACCAGTTTATACATATAGTAGCTCAAGGAAAGATAGAAATAGACAAACGGAGCTTCTTCGGCCGAGACTATGACTACATTGTGGGACCCGAGGGTACATATAATTTCTCCAAAAAGGTAAAGGACGAAGAGTTCCCGCTACCGGCGGCTGAGGCAGGACCTACACCCTGTTATGCCCTAATTGGTAAGATTGGAGAGGATGGTGATGCATTCTTGATAGGCCGTGAGACCGTAGTAAAGACTGCTGGAGGTGGGAACCTGTATCTCGGCATAAACGATTTTAACGTAGGAGATAACCGGGGCAATTTTTACGCCAAGGTGGAATCATATCAAGACCTACCCAGGGAATTGGTAACAAGGGATACCAGGAAGATAGAAGAAGGAACAGGCGTGCACAGCACACCCATCGAGGACGCAAGGGTATTAATCATATATCTGGACGGCATAGACTACAACGTCCTTATGGAAATGGCCTACAAGGGCTACCTTCCCAATATAAAGAAACACTTCATAGATGGTGGTGTAGATTTCCCCTACTCCTATACCGTATTTCCTAGCACCACCTGGACGAGCACAGCCTGTTTTCTCTCTGGCAACTTTAACGACCTCACCGGCATTAAATCAGATGCCTTCCTTGATAAGCGGGTTGGTAAGATGAGGCACTTCTTCCACCCCTACGGCCCAATAACCGCCGCCAGGAGGATGAAGCCCGGGGCCGTGGGCCACATTGTAGACGAATACCCAAGGGCTGAGGTTCTGCCGACCATCTTCGACCGAATGGAAAAGAGCGAGTTAAAGATGTATTCGACCGTTCTGCCAGTACTATTCGACCATCCACCAACGTTCTACGGTGACATCCTGACCAACAACCTCCGCTACTTTGGCACACACCGGATAAAGAGCAAATTTGACAAGCTCAACGCCACATTTGCCCTGCACCACGTTATAAAAACAGAAAACAGGGTGATGTACGTGTGGCTCCCCGGTGTGGACGCACGCTCTCACGAGACGCCCCGCGGCCAGTGGGGGGCCGCAAGAAAGGAACTGTATCTTATAGATAGGCACATTGGTGACATGATTGAGAAGCTGAAGCTGGAAGGCATATACGACAAGACCTATATGATACTCTACTCAGACCATGGCCACATAGGCGGCAAAGACTTTATAAACCAGGCCTTCGATATAACCCATGACTTCTTCTATAAAAGCATCATAGATATGGACGGAGACGGTGAGCTTGACGAAGACAGCGGCATGGGATTTAACGTAAAGTTTGTCCAGCACGACGAATCTCTTCACAGAGAACACATCGGCAGGGATAAACAAGACTTCATGGCCGTGGGTAACATGGGCTACGGCGCCGCCGTAATCTATCTACCGTACAAACACAAGTACTCGAGAAACTTCGCAAAACGTAACAGCTACTACGACCTTACCCACTACCAGGTACATCCAACCATGAAGCCGGTAAACATCCTGGACAGGCTCCTCAAGGTGGACTACTCGGAGAGGAACAAATTCCCAGATGTAGTCGCCTCCAAGCCCGTAGACCTACTAATAGTGCCGGTAGCCAAGGACACAACCCTAATCATAAACAGTCAGGGGCTCCAGGCCCTCATTGAGAAAAGGTCCACTGGAGAAGGCAAGAGAAGTTTCGAGTACCGCTACAGAATCATTACCGATTTTGACCAGGACCAAGATGGTAACAACACCTTTAACACAACTAAGATGAAGGGGATAAAACAGGCAGGCCCCGCCGAGGCCTCTACAGAGGTAGGCCCTACCGAGGAGGTTACGGAAGGCATAATGGTAGTGGCTGAAGACCCTCTACACTACACAAGCACACCTTCATTCATGAAATACATAGGCAATAATGTGGACTGGTTGAATGACTTCCATTCGGCACAAGAATGGCTAGAGGCCACCAAGGAGTGTAAATACCCGGATGCCGTAGTAGCGTTCTCCCACTTCACAAGCTGGGACGACTCCATTAAAAACCTTAAAGAAAGATTTGCGCCAGACTTTGGCATAACATCCAAGAAGGGCTGGAGCTTCCAGACAGACCTGAGACTGGCCACAGACCACGGCTACCCCCTCCGCGAAAGCATGAAGATACCCCTTTTCGTCACCGGTCCAAACATCAAGAAAGGTGTTATCAACACGACCCCACACAGAATAGTTGACGTAGTACCCACGGTGCTAAACATGGTAGGGGTAGAGTACGATGAGAGTGCCCTGGACGGAAAGGCCATAGCAGATATCTACGAGGGAGAGGCCGAAGAAGGCCCCGTATTTGTCCGCGACAAGATAGTGGCATTCCATACAGACAGTGGACTTCCAGTTGAATATGGAATGCCTACTCCAGAGTTGGGCTACAACATGCACGACATAGATAACCCGTATGACCTACACTATCTCGCAGCAGACGTAGCTACCTCTTTTGATCAACGGGGTTTCAGGATGACAGACGACATCCTCGACCTCTTTATCCCCGGCCCGCCTGTAAGGCCATTTGATTCCGCCATAAACGCCATCGCGAGAGACTTCAAAGCGGGTCAGGGAGACAATCTATTCGTAAGGAGAACTTCCCAGCTCTTTGAGGCCCTGAGGATAAGACAGTTTGACATCAGTGATGGCGTCAGCATGCTACTCTTCCAGTTCTTCTTTACACAGGAAAACTTCTGGAGGGCAAACCTCGTTATAGACTGGACCCAGGACATCATGGGAGATTTCAATAGGCTCCTTGGTGCACCCGTCTTCCACGGCGAAAAGGGCCTGATCCCTGGGACGAAGTACCTAAACTATGTCATTGACTATCCTCAACTCTTCCTACAAAGATTGGTGAAGATCTTCTTTGAGGCCTTCACCAGGCTTGGCTACCGGGCCATCTTCGGTGTTGAAGACGGCCTGAGCGCATTCCACAATGCCACCATAGAAAAGACCTGGCAGACCCCCGAGATAGTGGGTCCAAAGGAGGAGAGCCCGTTTAAGTTACTTGACATTTCGGAGTAGGATGCGAGTATCGGTAAAACTTGGCACTACCCTGACCAGCTATCTCCTGAAAAACAGATTAGCCTCCAGGGAAAGGTTCCCCCTGGTGCTCATGCTAGAGCCAACCCACCTGTGCAACCTCTCGTGTAAGGGCTGCGGGAGAATCATAGAGTTTAGCGACAATAGCAACCTTCTATCGGTAGAGGAGTGCCTCGGTGCGGCAGAGGAGTGTGGTGCGCCAGTGGTCTCGGTCACTGGCGGTGAGCCGCTTCTTCACCCACAGATAGACGAGATTATCAAAGGCTTGATGGATATGGGCCGATACATCTACCTCTGCACCAACGGCTTGCTGCTCGCCGAGACCCTGGATAGACTTGAACCAAGTAATTACCTCAACATTAACGTACACATAGACGGGCTTGAATCCACTCACGATGAAATCACAGCACATGAAGGCTCGTTCAAACAGGCCATAGAGGCCATAAAGAAGGCAAAAACGCTTGGATTCAGGGTGTGCACCAACACCACCCTCTACCTTGACACAAAACCCGAAGAGATAGAGGAGCTATTTACCTGTCTGGAAGGGCTAGGGGTAGATGGGATGCTGGTCTCCCCCGGGTTCAGCTTTGTGGACAACGCTGACGATATCTTCCTGACACGCGAGCAGATTCAAAAGCGATTCAGGTTCATATACGAACTATCAAAAAAGCACAAACTCCTTAACACCCCCCTGTACCTAAAATTCCTGACCGGCCAGAAGAAGCTAAGATGCACACCCTGGGGTAACCCAACCCGAAATACCCTCGGCTGGAAGAGCCCCTGCTACCTGATAACCGACAAACACTTCCCCACCTATAAGGAACTGATGGAAAAGACTGACTGGGAGTATTACCGCTCCGGCAAGGACCCCAGGTGTAAGAACTGCATGATGCACTGCGGTTTTGAGGCAAGCGTGATTCTGGAAGGTGTAAGTGGCGTCTCCGACATGCTGGAGATGGCCAAGTGGAGCTTTACATAATAAACCCGCTACAATTAGCAGGGTGCAGGGCTACCTCACCCCTACCTTCTCCCTCAGCCTCCTGCGCCTCAGATTCCTATAGCGGCTCAGGGCCATCAGGGGGAAATAATTGCGATAGAGGTGATACTCTAGATAGAAAAACCCGGGGAAACCAGTGGCGTTCCACTCGTCCTCGTCCCAGGTACCGTCATCCTTCTGGGTGCTGATTAGATACTCTATGCCTTTCTCTACCTCGGGGCATTCCACCTCGTCAGCCGCAAGGAGCCCCATCACGGCCCAGGCAGTCTGCGAAGGTGTAGCAGGGCCTTTACCCTTAAATGCGGGGTCATGGTAACTCATGCACCTTTCGCCCCAGCCGCCGTTGGACAACTGCACGCCCTTCAACCAGGCCACCGCCCTCTTTATATACTCCTTGTCCATATCCTCCCCAACGGAGGCAAGCCCTGTCAATGCTGACCACGTACCATATATATAATTGTTCCCCCAACGGCCAAACCAAGAGCCATCCTCCTCCTGCTCCTTCTTGAGGAATTCTACCGCCCTTGCCACGGCCTTATGTTCCATGCCGAACCCTACCCTCCCAAACCAGTCCAGACACCTTCCGGTGACATCACTGGTCGAGGGGTCAAGGATCGCACCAAAATCTGCAAAAGGGATATGATTCAGAAACCTCTTGTTATTATCCTTATCAAAGGCCCCCCAGCCACCGTCCCTGCCCTGCATACCCAGGAGCCACTTTGTGCCCCTGAGGAGCGCCTTCTCCTTTCTTGCCCCCGCCTCTAGCAGTGCAATGCGTTGAAGCCCCATCAGCACTACGGCAGAGTCGTCCGTATCAGGATACCACTCACAGGCATATTCAAAATACCACCCGCTCGGCTCCACATTGGGGTTCTTTATACGCCAGTCCCCGTAGTTCCGCACCTCCTTACTAAGGAGCCACCTGCCGGCCTTAATAAGCCCTGGATGGTTCCTGGGCAGACCGGAATCATGCAGTGCTATCACCGTCCAACCAGTATCCCACACCGGTGAGGTGCACGGCTGCATGCGGAGGCTGTCCTCCTCCTCTATCTTAAGCAGCTCCACCTCCCGCAGCTGCCTCTTTATCTCAGGATGGTCATTGGGATAACCCAGGGCCTTCAGGGCAAATATGGTGTTTATAATCCCCGGCCATATAGCACCAAGACCTGCCGACTTCTCAAGTCGCGACAACACCCAGCGGGTCGCCTTCCTCACGGCAATCTCCCTGAGGAAGCGGATGGGACGCCTCTGATAGCGCTTAAAGAGCCTGTCTATGGTTATAAAGAAATTATACCAGGTGAGCTCGGGCCGCTCCCATATTATATCATCCTTAGAAACCTCTCTGGGCATGACGTATAGCTCATTTATGTTGAAACCGACATCCACTGTGTAATTCCGTGCCTGCACAATCGTCAGGGGGATTACGATGCACCTCGACCAGTAGGATATCTCATAGATATTAAACGGAAAAATGGTAGGAAGGAGCATCGCCTCCACCGGTGTGGCCGGGGCCCACTTCGGGTCTAGCTGCCTGAAGATAGAGAGATATATCTTCATAAAGGCGTTGCACTTCATAATCCCACCGAGCCCCAGAATGCACTCTTTGGCCCTCTGCATAAAGGGTTCATCCGGGGAGAAGCCCGCAAGCCTGAGTGCAAAGTATGCCTTCACAGACGCACTTATCTCGCTCGGCCCATTGGCATAGATGTTCCACCCGCCGTCAGGGAGCTGCTTGCTGAGGATATAGTTGGTCGCCTTCCTCTGCTGGACGGGGTCTACCCCCCCACCAGAGGCAGCCAGGAGGTGCATGAGCAGGATGTAATCAGAGGTAAGGGTTGTATCTGCCTCCAGCTCACCTACCCAGTGCCCGTCCGGTCTCTGAATGCCCAGCAAAAAACTCTGTGTCCTCTGGATGGCATTCTCCACCTCCGTTGCAGGCGTCTCAGGCAGAAAATCCTTGGGCGCATTATAGGCGAACCTGTCCAGGACGGCCTCTGGGATGCTCCCGTCTGCATTTATCGCCTGCCAGCGCATGTTGATTCTGTCGAGGAACCCCGGAATCAGCTCGTCCATGACAGAAAATTATATGAAAATGAACCCAAAAATCAACCAGGCAGA